>CAMCRC010000001.1 GCA_945877175.1 Klebsiella pneumoniae
GACCAGTCTTATGAAGCATTGGACCGGCTCGCCCGACAGCCCATGCGACGGCCCCGAACCGAACTGGAAGCGCTCACCCAAGAAGCACAAGTCGAGCCTTCCCTTCTTGCAGAACCACCCCTCGATCTGGGTTGGGCACAGCCTGATGCGGCGGCTGTAGCAGGCCGCGAGGTGTGGCTGGTGCACCCTTGGAACCTGGGCGATCTGCCCGCTTCCTTGCCTGCAAACACGGTGGTGGTGGGCGTGTTTATCACCGACTTTCACCGCGCCTGGCACTGGAGCGAGCGGCGCTGGCGTTTTGTCGCTAGCCGAATGGCGGAACTTGCTGCGCTGCGTTGGCAGGGTGATGC
Source organism: Klebsiella pneumoniae (assembly GCA_945877175.1). Lineage (GTDB taxonomy): Bacteria > Pseudomonadota > Gammaproteobacteria > Pseudomonadales > Pseudohongiellaceae > UBA5078. Next base: position 351 of record CAMCRC010000001.1, read on the forward strand.
GGCTGCACTTGGCGCTGCGCTGCGGGGCGCTTCCCGAGTGCGCAGTGTTTACGACCCACATGTTGCACCGTGGTTGGCGACCTTGGCAGTTTGCGAAGCGGAGATCAAGCTCTTCCCTGAGGTTACCAGGCGCTGCGACTCATTTAGCCAGTGGTGGACTCGGGCCTCGCGCGGCTTTACGAAAGCATCTGATTTGCTAGCGGCCCGAGAAGCGCCAGCGTGGTGAACCTATTAGATCCAGACCATGAACAATACGAACTAGACCAACTCAAGCCAGTGCCCCCCGGCCATTCCCGTTCCTGATGGAAGTGCTAGAGCGGGAGGGTGCGGCGCCAAGGCCGCTGATTCCAATACCCTACGCGTGTGGATAAATCAGGTAACTTGCCCCCTGAATGCAACGACGATTGGCGTGAGTTGGAGTTTTCAGCCGTTTTATAACCGTCCGTGAAAACGGGGTAGACCCCAAATGATATTTAATTATCATGCTTAAATGCGCTCTTTTTTAGCCGCCGCAAACATGCCAAGGTAATCACCCCAGCTAGAAATGGACTTAAATCAAAGCCTTCAATTAGAGCCAAATCTAACTGATTTTTATAGATTCTCCGGATCGGCGATTATTCGATAATACATGGCCAAAAACCCGTTCATGTTTTGCCATTTCCGATACTGACAACATTCCCGGTGTGCGCCTGCGGGCCGTGGTAACAGAATTGCTCCCAGTCCTGCATCAGTAAACGACGCTTGTCGATAAGCTCAGATCGGGCGTAAGCGGCGCGCGTTGCGTCATCGTTGACGTGGGCAAGTGCCAGCTCAGACACTTCATCAGCGTAGGCTGTACTCTCTCTAGCCCAATCCTTAAAGCTGCTACGAAAACCATGTGCGGTAACATCAACGTCCATGCGCTTCAGCACTGAAGTAAGAAAATTATTAGACGGAATGCCACCTTTGGGGTTGCTGAACACAAGCTCCGCCGGGCCTCCTTTTCCGATAGACTCCAGCAAGTCAATCGAAACGGGGGTCAAAGGTACGCGATGCGCCTTGCCCGATTTCATCCGGTCTGCTGGTACTGTCCAGACTTTCTTCTCAAAGTCGATTTCCTGCCAAGTAATACCGGGCTTGCCTATGCGCTTATCGCCTATAACCTCATTGGTGCGACTGGCAGTTAGGATTAAAAATTCCATCGCACGGGCTGCTGAACCTGACCGCTGTTTTAGATCCCGCATGAAGGCGGGCACGTCTTTGAATGGCAGTGCAGCATGGTGGCCTTTTTTGTGTGTCTTACTTGGTGCAGGGTACACCTTGTCGAGATAGCCCCTCCATCGGGCGGGGTTTTCCTCACCACGGTAGCCATGAATCGCGCACCATCCAAGTATGTTTTCCAACCTGCCTTGAATGTTTTTTGCGGTGGGAGTCTTTGTGTGCCAGATGGGGTCCAGTACGGCCTTGATATGGCTCAGGCTAATTTCACGCACAGGTACGTCACCGATATAGGGCATGGCATATTCGTTAAGGCTACTTGTCCACTGAGCTGACTGACGCGGGTTCCTGAATTCCTTTTCCTTTATGGCTATAAAGTCATGCGCGGCTTTGCTAAAGGTAACGGTTGACAACTGGGCAGCGACAATCGCGCGCTTCACAGCTCTTTTTTGTTCTACCGGATTGATACCTTGATCTATCAGCGCTTTGTTCTCGCGCGCCTTATCTCTGGCCTGTGCCAACGTGACATCTGGAAATCCACCAAGCCCAATATTTAAGCGCCTTGGAACAGGGATGCCTTTTTTATCCCGCTTTACCTCTCCGTTTGAGTCAAGCATTACTCCGAAGGCAGTTCGATAAATCCAAGACTTTGCGCCAGAAGGGGTAACTTGCAGCAGTAGGCCAGCAACCCTACCAACAGGGTGAAGGGCATTATAGTGTTCGCCGTCTGCGCTAATCGCGTGTGTCAGGCGTTTAACTTCGATCGCGCTGAGTTCCTGAGCTTTCTTCGGCATATTGATACCCTTTTGTCAGACGTGTAATTCTAACTCAAACGCTTAAATTTACCCACCTTTATACCTATCATAAATAATGTGATGGCATAATATTGACTGATACAGAATAAGACAAGTATTTTTACGAAAGCCTTTAAATTAAGGGTTATGCGATTCTGAAGCCTTATAAAACAAGCAGTTAAGTTAGGTTTTGGTTTTCTCCCCCTCCGCCATAATTTCCTGCCACATCTTTTTCATCAGTCTGCACTGTTGCTGAATTTCCCGGTTCGCTTTTGCACAGGATTGCCTCGGTTCTGGTCTTGTCCTGGCATTTGCCAGCCCTCGTATTTGATTTATGCTCTGCATTTCAGGGACTGCCTGAAAGACTTTGAAATCGAATTTTGAATTCCTCGCCTCAATACGTTAGTCTGCCCGGGCAGGCGTGAGAGGTATGGCTAATAACAAAAACCAAGCTTTATCAGGAGAGTCCAAGATGAGTACGGCATTTAAGGTTGTTTCACGAGTCATTGTCACGGCCAGCGCTATTGCCTGTGCACCGTTGGCTCTGAGCCAGACTGGCACCAGCGTCGATGCTGGGGACTGGCCGGTCTATCACGGCAACGAATTTTCGCAGCGCTATTCCCCCCTCGATCAGATCAACGCAGAGAATGTCGGTTCGCTGGAAATCGCCTGGCGTTTTTCCACCCCAAACTTCGGGCCGGCCATTGACTTCACGAATCCGTCCACGCCCCTCGAGATTGATGGTGTTCTGTACGCCAATGTCGGTGTGACACGCAATATCGTGGCGCTGGATGCCACAAGTGGCGAGCTGCGCTGGATGTGGCGCCCGGAAGAGGGTGAACGTTTTGACAACGCTCCTCGCAAAGGGGCGGGTCGCGGTGTGGCCTACTGGACTGACGGAACCGAGAAACGCATTTTTCAGATTTCTCCGGGTTACAATCTCGTTGCGCTTGATGCCGAAACCGGCCTTCCTGATCCCGAATTCGGTGAAAGCGGTATCGTTGACCTGATGGTGGGTCTGCGAAATGCTGAAGACGAGCGCTTTGACAATATTGACATCGGATCGTCTGCACCTCCCTTCGTCATGAACGATGTCATCGTGGTCGGTGCAGCCCATGCCACAGGGGGCAGACCGCGCTCCAAATCGAACGTGAAAGGCGATATCCGTGGCTTCGATGTGCGCACCGGTGAACTGCTGTGGACATTCCACACCATTCCGGAGTCCGATGAGTTTGGTGCCGAGTCCTGGCTGGAAAACAGTGCGGAATACACCGGCAACGTAGGCGTCTGGGCACCCATGTCCGGCGACCCGGAACTTGGACACGTGTACCTGCCGGTAGAAGACCCGACAGGGGATTACTACGGTGGCGACCGACCTGGTTCGAACCTGTTTTCCAGCAGTCTTGTTGCACTGGACATCAAAACCGGGGAAAGACAGTGGCACTATCAATTCATCCATCACGACATCTGGGACTGGGACGTGCCAGCGGCTCCGTTGCTGATCGACCTGCCCAGCGGGCGCAAAGTGGTGATGTCGGTGACCAAGCAGGCGTTTGTATATGCCTTCGACCGGCTGACTGGTGAGCCGATCTGGCCGATCGAAGAGCTGCCGGTGCCTGCGGGCGATGTGCCCAATGAGTGGTACTCGTTGACCCAGCCATTCCCGACCCGTCCGGCGCCATTCGACCGTCAGGGTTTCACCGAAGACGATCTGATCGACTTCACACCGCAGCTTCGCGCCATGGCACTGGAAGCGGTAGCTGGATTCCGCCTGAGTCCAAGTCTGTATTCCCCGCCGTCTCTCACTGAAGCACCGGATGGCACTCGTGGTTTGCTCAGTCTGCCTTCCTCGACAGGGGGTGCCAACTGGGAAGGTTCTGCGATAGACCCCGAAACCGGCATACTCTATATCCCTTCACGCACTCAACTGCAGACATTGTCACTGGCCAAGAATCCGACCTCTGACATCGATTTGAGTCAGAATGTCGGTGTTCGCGTTCCTCGAGTGGAAGGTCTGGAAGTGGTCAAGCCGCCCTATGGTCGTGTCACTGCCATTGACATGAATTCCGGTGACCACCTGTGGTGGATTCCGAATGCCGACACACCCGCGCGAATCGCCAACCATCCTTTGCTGCAGGGCGTAGATCTGCCAGCAACCGGGATCCCGACACGTTCAGGTGTTCTGCTGACCAAGTCCCTGCTGTTTGTTGCAGAAGGAATCGGCACCGCCGATGCGATGCCGAGAATGCGTGCATTCAACAAGGAGACTGGCGAACTGGTAGCACTGATGGAGCTGCCGGACAATCAGACAGGTTTGCCGTTCACGTATGAACACGACGGCAAGCAGTATCTGGCGCTCTTCGTTGGTGGCCGCAGTTCGCCTGCTCAGCTGGTAGTGTACGCGCTTCCGTAAGCAATCGACTTGTTGTTGATCCATAGCGCCCCGGTCCATTATCAGTGGATTCGGGGCGCTTCGTTTTTCGGACCCTGCCATTTTTGATATTGACCTTGGAGACCCTATGCATTGCTTCCAGATATCCATTGGCCTGTTTGCGCTGAGTGTTGGTCTGGCCACTAATACTGTCCGTGCGGCGGAAGCGGGAGCAAATCTGCCCGATCTCGTCAACCGCATAGATATTGTTCGTCATGATGCTCCGCCATTGGCGCTCTTCGGACCTCACGCCATTGGGGTAAAGACGCTCATGCTCTCGGACCCGGGCCGTATCGATGTCGTCAATACCCAGACTGGTTCCGACAATGTCCGCTATGACCGCCCACTGACGATCGAAGTCTGGTATCCAGCCATGGCAATGGCCGGTGCAAGTGGAACTCAATATTCGACAGAAACACGCAATCTTTCGATCATGGCGACACTGCATGGATCAGCAGTGCGTGACGCGGAGCCTTTGCGGGATGGCGACGACTTTCCACTGGTCATCCTGTCCCATGGGTATCCCGGCAATCGTTACCTGATGAGCCATCTGGGTGAAAATCTGGCGAGCAAGGGATATGTGGTTGCGTCCATTGATCACACGGACAGCACCTATCGCAATCAGCAGCCCATTGCGAGCACTCTGTACAATCGAGCTCCGGATCAGCGTTTCGTGCTGAATAGTCTGGCTGATGCCTCTGGCATCGCTGGTAATTTTCTGGAGGGCGTCCTGGATGCCGACAACACCGCCTTGATCGGCTTCTCGATGGGGGGATATGGCTTGCTGAACAATATCGGCGCGTCGTACAACGAGGCAATGATCGACTCGGAACTGTCCCCCGCCAACGGTTTGTTGCGCGAGCTTACTGATGACAATCCTGGATATCGCGATGTGCTGGACACGCGCATCAAGGCAGCAGTAGCCATCGCACCATGGGGAATGAACTCCGGATTTTTCACGCCTGAGACACTGCAAAAAGTAAATGTCCCTGTATTTTTCGTGGCTGGCACTGTCGACAGCACAGCGGGCTACGACAACGGCACACGGGCGATTTTTGAGAGCACGACAGGCACAGATCGCTATCTGCTGAGTTTCGTCAACGGCGGACACAGCGTTGCTGCCCCCATTCCGATCCCGCAGGAAATTCTGCAAACAGTAGACAAGGCGGGTGCCGGGCACTATGCAGACGGCGTGTGGGATACCGTGCGCAGCAACAATATTCTCGCGCATTACGCAACGGCATTCCTGGATCTGCACCTCAAGAACATGGCTGTCCGTGAGGCTGCTCTGAGCGAGCTTCCGGAGCGCAGTGTCGGTCTGACGATCGAGCACCGCGCGGCAGGAGAGTAGTACCCGTCACATCAAGCTTGTTTGAAAGCTTCTCAAGGGCTGACAATCCGCTGGCCATTGACCCAGGTCTGCGAAACTGTCGCCTTCCAGATTTCGGTCGGTGCATCGGCGAAGATGTCCTGATCGATGAGGAGGAAATCGGCCGCCTTGCCAGGCTCCAGAGTTCCCAGCAAGGTTTCCTGATGGCCGGCATACGCCGCATCAATCGTGAAACTGGCCAGCGCTTCAGCTGGTGTCATGCGTTCTTCGGGGAACCAGCCTTCCGGCGGCTCATTTTGATGGTCCTGACGAGTGATGGATGCATGCAGGCCGAAGAAGGGGTTGGGTGACTCCACAGGAAAGTCTGAGCCATTGGCAATGATGGTGCCGGCATCGAGCAACTTGCGCCACGCATAGGCACCTTGAATACGGATTTCACCGAGGCGGTCCTGAGCCATATTCTTGTCGCTGGTGGCATGTGTCGCCTGCATGGATGGAATCACGCCGAGTTCTGCAAATCGCAGAATGTCTTCATAGCGCAGCACCTGGGCGTGTTCGACGCGGTGTCGGCGATCACGCGTGCCGGTTGCCGGAATCAACGTAGCAAAGTGATCCAGCACAATCTTGTTGGCGTTGTCGCCAATCGCGTGGATATTGACTTGGAAGTCTGCCCGCATTGCCTGCTCCATCGTCTTGTACAGTTCCTCCGGCTGAAGGAGCAGCAGTCCGCGATGGCCAGGCATGTCACTGTAATCTTCGATCAGCGCGGCTCCACGACTGCCCAGAGCGCCGTCAGCCGAGATCTTGATACTGTTGATCGTCAGCGTGCCGTCTGCGCTGGTGAAATGGCCAGCTGCCAGCAACTGGGGCAGTGCCGGGTCACCCGCTCCCAGCATGATATTGACGCGGACGGGGAGAGGGCCTTCCTGCAGCAGGAGTTTGTAGGCCTCGACGGTACGGGCAGATACGCCAGCATCGTGCACGCTGGTCAGCCCTTGGGCACTCAATGCCAGCAATGCACGACGAAGGGCGAATACTTGTTCTTCGACGTTCAATTGAGGAATGTTGGAGGTGATAAGGTCCATTGCGTTGTCCACAAAGGTGCCGGTCGGTCGCCCTTCAGTATCGCGAATGATCTGACCGCCATCGGGGTCAACCGTTGCGGCATTCACGCCAGCCAGCGCCATGGCGGCAGAGTTCGCCCAGCCTGCATGTCCATCGACCCGACTGAGCCAGACCGGGGTATCTCCAAAGTATTCATCCAGACTGGAAGCAGAGGGAAACTCATTGCTGTCCCACAGCACTTGATTCCAGCCACGGCCCTGGATCCATTCCAGATTGCCATTGGCTTGCTGGAAGGCTCGAATGCGCTCCACGGCTTCCTCTTCGGATTCGGTGCCAGTGAGATCTACACGCAGAAGGCTCAGTCCGTAACTCAGGATATGACCATGAGCGTCGATCAAACCGGGAATGAGTGTCTTGCCTTCGCCGTCAATGACGGTCAGCCCCTGGGTGTCGGGCAATGGTTCATCTGCCGCAAATACGCGATCTATCTTGGCGCCTGTGAACTGCAGAGCCGAGAATGTTACGAGTTCACGCTCCGCATTCACTGTGTAGCCATGCACATCGGTGATCAAGGTAGTCTGTGCCTGCGCTAGTCCGAACATGCTTAGAAAGGAGGCAGCGGCAATGGCCCTTGCAACAGTTTTTGCCAGGGGTGAATGCAGATTGAGGTACATGATGAATTCCGTTATGAAAATGTGTGAAGGTCTGGATATGCAGCAGTGGCATTCCATTGTGTGAGCGCACCACTGCGCGCTATAGTCCGGCAGCAATCCCGCGCCAAGCTCAATTGAATCCGTCTCGGGTGAATAATAATGAAAACAACAACTGAATACACGCCCCATCACGATGCTGAAATTTCCATCCAGGACCCACTGCGTCGACGCCTGCTGCAATTTCTGGCATTGAGTCCTCTGTCTCTGAATGTCAGTGCGCAGAACTCACCTTCGAGCATCGCAGTCGAGAAGCTGCACTGTTTCGCACTTCGTGTCACGAATGTGCAGCGCTCACTGGACTTCTATCAATCGTTGTTCGGAATGCCTGTTCAGGCACGCAATGGTGACGCCATTAGTCTGCGCATCGGTGACGGTCCGCAGTTCCTGTCTCTGCAGCCCTGTCTCCCGGGAGAGGTGCCGGGTATCAGTCATATTGGCCTGAGTGTTCCGCCAACCCAGGCTGGCACCATTTCGGTGCGGCTCGACACGCAAGGATTTCAACGTGCGGATCAGCCACCGGCCAGTGAAGCATTGTTGAATACAGCCATGCACTACTGGTCCGCAGGCAGCACTGATGCCGGTGTGTTTTTCACTGACCGCGAAGGCTTGCTGTTGCAACTATGCAGCAACGCCTTCTGTGGATCAGCCGATGGTGACTGCGATGCGCTTGAGGCGGCGCCGGCTGGCGGATTGCTGCAATTGCAGGAAATCAATCATTTCACCAATTACATGACACATGCTCCCGCCGCCAATCAGTTCTACATGGATCTTTTCGGTCTGCGTTATCAGTCATACCAAGGGCCGACAATGCCCACTATCGGTGTGGGAGATGGCCGTCAATTCCTGATGTTTGTAGGCGGGGCACAGGAGGGAGTGCCCAGCAATCCAGCGCGTATTGATCACGTCAGCCTCAGTGTCACCGACTTCAATGTTGAACGGATACTGGCAGTGCTGACGGAGTTCGGACTTTCTGCACGGCAGGACCCCGCAGTAACGCCAGCATTGTCGCACTGGATCAGTTTGCGCATGCCCAATCGTGGTGGTGCGGAAGGAGGTACACCCGAACTTTATTTTTCAGACCCAGATGGACTGCATATTCAATTGCAACATGTGGATTACTGCGGAGGAGGGGGTTACCTTGGCGACCAATGTGCACCTCTGGAATGAGAGAGTGTGACAATAGGTCACTTTGGTGGACGCTTTGACAGCAGCCGTTTATCCTTGATCTTTTTTTCCAGCTGAGTGTGGCTTGCTCAGTGTTTTTTCTTAAATATTCTACTCATGGTGAAACGTTTGAATTACCGAACTGCACTACCGGCAGTCATTGCCTGCCTGACCACCTCCAATTTACTTCATGCACAGAATGCCGCAAGCAGCGTCACGCCTGTGCAACTTGCGATCAACGACCATGAGACAATTGCTTTGCAGCGCCACGACCACAGTGACGCCAATGTTGATGTGGATGGTCGCATTGATGAAGCGGTTTGGGGGCGTGTTGATGCAATCAATCAGATGCGTGTCATTGATCCCGATACGCTGGAAGGAGTGCCATATACCACGCTGGTGCGCTTCTTCTACACGGAACGTGGTCTTTATGTGTCCTTCGATATGGAACAACCGGCTGAAAGCATCGTGCAGCGCATAAGCACGCGCGACAATCTGGCAATCAACCGCGACACCGTTTCGATGACACTGGATACGTCAGGTCAGGGTCTGTTTGGCTACTGGATGACGTTGGCGCTTGGGGACAATCAGGCTGACGGCACCATCCTTCCCGAACGTCAATACTCCACTCAATGGGATGGAGCCTGGTACGGCGCTACGGCTCAGACTGATAGGGGCTGGTCTGCGGAATTCTTCGTCCCATGGGGGCAGATGGCTATGCCTCGCGAGGATGGTGTTCGCAACATTGGCGTATACACCGAGCGCAAGGTCGCCTTTCTGAATCAGACGTGGGCCTGGCCGGCAATTCCCGAGTCCGACTCCATTTTCATGAGCAATCTTCCGCTGCTGCAACTGGAAGGTGTCGATGTGCGCCAGCAGTGGAGCGTATTTCCTTACGCGTCTTCTACATTCGACGAAATTGACAGTGAAACCGACTACAAAGCCGGTTTCGATGTGTTCTGGCGGCCTTCCAGCAACTTCCAGATGACAGCCGCCGTCAATCCTGACTTCGGTTCCACAGAGTCAGATAACGTGGTGGTCAACCTGACTGCCAACGAAACATTTTTTCCTGAAAAGCGCTTGTTCTTCCAGGAAGGCCAGGAAATCTTCAATACCACACCGCGTTCCACCGGCGCCAACGGCAAACGGCTGTCCATCGTGAACACACGACGCATTGGTGCACGTCCAAGAGCGCCAGCACTGCCTGCCGGCATCAGCCTGCCTACCCGCGAGCGCATTCGTCCAGCTGACTTGCTGGGCGCGGTAAAGATGACGGGGCAGGTTGGTGCCGTACGTTATGGCGTGATGACAGCGATCGAAGATGAAAGCGAGTTCGCCGCCGGCGGCCAGCGCTTCTATCAGGATGGCCGCGATTTCGGCACTTTCCGCATGATTTACGAAGACAGTGTTGGCGCTGCATACAGGGGGCTTGGGTATATGGGCTCACTCGTGCAGCACCCCGTTTCGGATGCTGAAGTACATGCTGTGGATTTCCACTATCTGGTGACTGGCGGTCGCTGGAATGTAGACGGTCAGATCATTTCCACCGATACCGACGAGCGAGGGCAGGGCAAAGGCGCATTTGCCGACATCGTCTACACTCCCCGTCAGGGCCTGCGTCACACTTTCCAGATGACCTATCTGGACGATAAGTTTCATGTGAACGACTTCGGTTTTCAGGAGCGCAATGATTCCCGCGAGCTTTGGTACCGATTCGAGTGGGTGAAATCAGACCTGAAGCTGGTGCGCAACTTTCGTTTCAATCCCTTCCTGCGCTACGAAGAGAATTCCAACGGAGACCGTACCAACAATGCCTTCCCGGTACTCGCTGCCAATGTGACCCTGAACAATCTCGCCCGGGTCAATATCGGCCTCCAGCACTTCCCCAAGCGCTACGATGACCAGAACAGCTTCGGCAATGGCACGTTCGCGACAGCGGAGCGCAACAACTTCAACCTGAGCTATCAGACCAACACCGCACGCCCTGTAAGCTATACCGTCGGGATGAACACTTCAGGTGAGTTTGAAGGGGGCAATAGTGCAGGGGTCAACACGGGCATCACCTGGCGTCCGCAGGACAATATCGCCCTTAATGCCGAACTCAGTTACGACGATCGTGATGGATGGCTGCTGCACCAGGAACGTCAGAATTTTACGACGTTCCAGGCAGAGCAGTGGCGTTTCGACATGAGCATGGACTACTTCCTGACCGCGCGTCAGCAGTTGAGCATGTCCTTGCAGTGGGTAGGTATCAAGGCCGACGAGGATGAGTTCTACACGCTGCCAGCGCACTTGCCGACCAAGAATCGCGACCTTGTAAAACTCTCTGCCAAGCCTGCGGGCCCGACAGACAGCTTTGGATTGTCGCAGCTCAACTTCCAGATGCGTTACCGCTGGCAAATTGCACCGCTGTCGGATCTGTTCATTGTGTACACCAAAGGCGACAACAAACGCAGTGCGCTGATGGCCTTCGATGAACTGTTCGACAACTCCTGGGAGAACCCGCTGGGCAGCGAGCTGGTGATCAAGCTGCGTTACCGTCTGGGGACCTGAACCGGACAGGAGTCATCCTGCAATGAAAAAGGCCCTCACGAAGAGGGCCTTTTTCTTGGGTGGTCACTATGCACAACAGGCTGAATCAGAGGCTGGAGGCGCTCAGGTTGCTGCCCGCACTCGCATCAGCTGTCATCGGGCTGCCCAGCATCTGGGCCATGTCGATCAGAATATAGCTGCTTTCCACAAGCAGAGGATCGTCTTCCTGAGCTTCCTCTTCAGCTTCAGTCTCTTCCGGTGTGGTGATTGCCACTGCATCAGGATCGAGCTCATCTTCGGTTGGCTCTTTCCACTCTTCCATCGGCAGGCCTTTCAGGAACAGACGCATATTGTTGGCGTTGAATTCCGCCAGACGGTTGTCATCACGCTCCTTGCGTACCGCTTCTTCATTCAGCGAAAGTAGCGTGCGCTCTCGCATCTCGCGCGAGCGTTCAATCTGCTCTGCCAGGTAGATGAAATCCGGATCGCTGGAAACGCGTTCGTCGTGCTTGACTTGCAGGTCCGTCAGGATGTCTTTGATAGGGAAATACGTGTTGTACTCCACTGGACGAACGGTGTCCCAGGGCAGGGCGCCGTCAAGATTGCTTTCTCCCATTTCCTCAATTGCCTGATAACGATCAGGGAAGAGAATATCGGGCATCACACCGCGATGTTGCGTGCTGGCACCGGAGATGCGGTAGAACTTGGACCGAGTCAGTTTCACCTGACCATAATCCATCGGGATGATTTCCTGCACGGTTCCTTTGCCGAAGGTCTGGCCGCCCAGAATGATGCCGCGCTGGTAATCCTGAATGGCGCCGGCGAAGATTTCTGATGCGGATGCGCTGGCGCGATTCACCAGAACGCCGAGCGGACCATCGTATGTGACTTCCGGGTTGCCATCGCCATAGGCACGCACGAAGCCGTTGCGCAGACCGGAATAACGGATCTGCACGGTGTTGCCGGTATCAATGAACAGGCCCACGAGATCATTTGCTTCCGTCAGTGAGCCACCCCCGTTGTCACGCAGGTCCATCACTACTGCATCCACACCCTCGGCCTTAAGCTCTTCCAGCAGTACTTTTACGTCACGTGTGGAGCTCTTGTAATCGGGTTGTCCAGCTGACGCCGCTTCGAAGTCGAAATAGAATGTGGGCAACTTGATGATGCCAACTTTGTAGACGCCTTCGTTGTAGGTAACTTCCAGTACTTCCTTCTTGGCGGATTGATCTTCGAGCTTGACCGTGTCACGGGTAATTGCGACGACGTGCGCCTGCGTTTCACCAGTGGCCTCTGCCGGAATCACATTCAGACGCACTAAAGTGCCTTTTTCGCCTCGAATCTGATCGACAACATCATCCAGACGCAAGCCGATCACATCTTTCATTTCGCCATCCGCGCCCTGCGCTATGCCAATGATTCTGTCACCTGCCTTCAATTCCTTGCCACGTTCCGCAGGCCCCCCCTTGATGAGTTCCACTACCTTGGTGTACTCCTCTTCGCTGGTCAGCTGTGCACCGATGCCCTGCAGAGACAGGCGCAGACCCATGTTGAAGTTCTCGGAGTCCCGGGGTGAGAAGTAACTGGTGTGCGGGTCGATGGTGCTGGCGACTGTGGCAAGATAAGACTGGAACACATCGCGATTGTTGGTCTTGAGAACTTGATTCAGCTGGGTACGGTAACGCTTGCTGAGCCGCTCCTTGATCTCTTCGACTTCCAGATTGGCGAGCTTCAGGCTCAGGGCACTGTTCTTGACCCGTTGCCTCCACAATTCATCCAGATCTGCTGTTGTCAGCGCATAAGGCGCCTCTTCCCGGTCGATTTCGATGCTTTCTTCGGCAGTGAAATCATAAGAAGGCAGATGGTTCTCAACCTGATCAATTGCATACACGAGTCTTTCGAGCAGACGCTTGTGGTAAAGATTGTAGATCTCGAAAGCCGGATCAATGTTGGCGGATTTCAGTGTGTCATCAAGCGCAGTGCTGTAAATGGACAACGAATCCACATCTTCCTGAAGGAAGTAAAGTCGTGAGCCGTCCAGTGCCTTCATGTAGGCATCAAAGACTTTGTCAGAGAACTGGTCGTCGAACAGGATGCGCGAGTAATGCTTCTCTTCGAGCTCTGCCAGCAGTTCAGCCGCGGTATTGCCATACACTTCCTCGGAAACAAGAGGCGCATACAGCGTCTCAACATCCAGCACTGGATTGAGGACTTCGGGCTCTTGCGCAAGAACCTGCCCTGCACCGAAGGCCAGTATCAGACTAATGGCCGTCGCCAGCTTTCGGTATGCTGCCGGCTTACGGATTTCTGAGTGTCGGTCAAGAGTCAATTCAGATGTCTTCATAGCGTTCCGCACCGTTGTTTTAGCTGCTCATTCGTGATTTCGATAATGACTTATAAACCATGCCAGACCTTTATTTCCAGCTTTTCATCATGTGCACCGAGTCTACCTCTGTACATGGGATTCAGGAAGCTGCAATGTCGTTCACTCCTGTATCTTCTTGTGTCTGGCACTGGCGTGGCGTTCGGCGCGCTCGACGTCAATATAGCGGTCGGTAATGGCACTTGAACCGTGTCCGGCGTCATCGCGTACATGCTCGCGAGGGCGGTGTTTGACGTCCTCTGAAATTCCCGTGTGGCGCAGCCAGTGCACGGTCGCTGCAGAAAGTCGCTCGGCCTCTTCCATGAAACCGTCTGAACGCAGTTTTTCTTCTGCGATATCAAAGCATTGCTGAACAATACCGCGAATCTGCCGGGTACTGGTGATGCCTCCATTTCCGCGGGTCTTGTGTATCAGCGGTGTAGCCTCGCCTGGCTGGGGCAGGGGGGGCATGCCGCGCGAAATGCGGTAGCGTCGCAGCGCGTCCAGCATGCTGTTGCTGACCGAAATTTCACGCTCCTTGTTGCCTTTGCCTACGGTCAGGAACCACCAGTTACCTTCGGCATCCCGTTGAAAATGTCCCATCTGCGGAATCCAGCGCGGCGTCTCTACCAATTCTGATATACGCAGGTAGAGAGCAAAGAGCGCATTCATGATGAACAGGGTGCGCTCATGCACAATCGGATTGTCTTTTGCCAGCGCCTCTGTGGTTTCAATCACGAAGGACCATTGCAGCGGCGACAGTCGCCGTACCTGACTGGTGGACTGATGTTTGCGAATGAACTTGCTCTTCTGGCGAATCTGCGCAACCGGATTCGCGCTGATGTGGTTTTCCTGTATCAGAAACGAAAAGTAGCTGCTCAATACGCTGAATACTGATTGCAGTGCTGACTGAGAGCACGTGTAGGGGCCATCGGCACACACGTACGGACGCCACTCCGGATTCGCCGTGCGTTCGCCGTTTCGCGAGGTAAAACGCGCAACGTTCTTGTCGCCGATCCACGCAGAAGGAGGGTGCCGTGCGAACTCGAGATAGGACTCGATGTCTTCACGCTGAACGGCCGCAACGGCCTTGCCCGCTACCAGCCAGCACCACTGCAGGAAGTGCTCCAGCTCCCGACGATAGGTGGAGAAGGTGTCTGGGCTGCCCCGATAGCTGTAGAGAAATTCCGACGCGAACTGGTAATCGGTGAGGGCAGTTTCCAGTGGTGAGTCTAAAAGATGATCCAGGCTCCGCAGTGGATGCCGAAAGGGATTGGGCATCTCTTCAAGAGTATCGAACAAGGGAGACGGGGCTTTGGTTTTGCTCATCGTAAGTTACGTTATGGGGGTTGCTGACCAAAAAGTAAAGGGTGGGGGCGGGCACTCTGGTCGCTGACGAGTGTTCTGAGCTATTCTGACGTCGAAGTCGTCTTGTTGAACGGCAGAAAAGTGTTCTGATCCCTTCAGGAGTTGTCATGAAATCGAATTCAATCGCACCAAACAGACTATGGAAGCAACTTTCAGCTGGACTGTTCACTACCTTTGTCGTTATCGGCAGTCTGCCGCTCAGCGCGCAGGCCCAGGACGCACCTTCGGTAAGGGACATTCTGAATTACAAATCCTACAGTTCGACATTTTCCAGCGCCGGACAGCCAACACGCGAGCAGTTGCCGCTCATCAAGGAAGCAGGGTACGACCGGGTCATCTACATTGCCTTCAGCACTGTCGGGCCTGCCATTCCGGAAGAAGATCAACTGATTAAGGCTCTGGGACTGGACTATCTGCACATCCCGGTGGATTTCAACAATCCGACCATTCGAGACTTCAATGCGTTTGCGGATGCCATGAAGCGTGAGCCGGACTCCAAGACTTTGCTGCATTGTCAGGTCAACGCGCGCGCCACGGCCTTCAGCTTTCTGTATCGCGTGATCTATGACGGCGTTTCCGTGGAAGAAGCAAAGCGCGACATGAACACTGTCTGGCAACCCAACGCCGTGTGGCGCGACTTCATATTTGCGGTATTGGCAGAAAATGGCAAGTCGGCAGAATGCCCGGGCTGTGACTGGACGCCGCCGCCACCAAGGACCAATTGAGAGCAGTGTGTCTATGATTCCAAGTTCAATCTGAGTTTTGCTCCTCTATTTCCGGTAATCTTTATTACCGGAAATAGAGGAGTGTTCCGAAAGCTCCTAATTAAGGTCATAAATCCTTTTTTTACAATCAGCTGCATTCATTTCTTAATCTATTTTCTTGGCAGCACTTTCTGGCTTCCATCGCTTTAGCAACAACGCATTGCTCACGACACTGACACTGCTGAAGGCCATAGCGGCTCCTGCAATGACAGGATTCAGCATGCCGGCAGCTGCCAGTGGAATCCCGACCAGGTTGTACACAAACGCCCAGAAAAGATTCTGGCGAATCTTGCGGTACGTGCTACGCGAAATTCCAATGGCGCTCGCGACAAGCAATGGATCGCCACGCATTAGAGTGATCCCCGCGGTATGCATGGCAACATCGGTGCCCGTGGCCATGGCGATGCCAACATCAGCCACTGCCAGCGCGGGTGCATCATTGATGCCATCACCGACCATCGCTATGGTGTCGATCGGCGTTTTCAAGCGTTTGACGATCGCCGCCTTGTCCGCTGGCAGGACATTGGCGTACACCTTGTCAATTCCCGTGTCCCGCGCTACATGATCGGCACTGCCCTGGTTGTCACCTGTAATCATGATGGTCTTGATGCCAAGACGCTGCAGCTGCGCAATGGCCTGCGCCGCCGTCGGCTTGACATGATCGCCGAATGCAAACAGTCCCAGCAATGCAGGCGAATCCTGCGTTTGTGCAAGCCAGGAAATACTTTTGCCCTCGGCTTCCAACGCATCAGCCTGGTCCTGCAGCGGACTGATATCCACGCCAAACTCGTGCATCAAACGCGATGTGCCCAAGTGCAGTGATCGGCCATCAAGGCTGGCAGACAGTCCGCGGCCGGGGATGGCCTTCACTGTGCTGCACAGCGGAATGGGCAGCGTTGAGTGACTTGCCGCATCAAGTATGGCCTGCGCGAGAGGATGTTCGCTGCCGCGTTGCATTGAGGCAGCCAGGCTCAGCAACTGTGCCTGTTCAATTCCATACGGTTGGCTCAGCGCAAGACTGGGCTTGCCAACGGTGAGAGTCCCTGTCTTGTCGAATATCAGAATGCTTGCCCTGTGCATCAGCTCAAGCGCTTCCGCATCCTTGATCAGAATGCCGTGGCGTGCAGCAACACCAGTACCGGCCATGATTGCCGTCGGCGTGGCCAGCCCCAGTGCACACGGGCAAGCTATTACCAATACCGAGACGGCATTGATGATGGCTTGCTCCACATCGCCGTTCCAAATCCACCAGCCCGACAATGTGGCGAGGGCAATCACCAGAACCACGGGGACAAAAATCGCACTGACCTTGTCGACCAGATGTTGAATAGGTGACTTGCCTGCCTGTGCTTCTTCAACAAGTCTGATGATGCGCGACAACGTGGTTTCGCTTCCTACCGCCAGCGTTTCAATCACCAGAAGGCCGGAGGCGTTGATTGCCCCGCCGGTCACCTTGTCGCCGGGCTGTTTCATGACGGGAAGACTTTCGCCGGTCAGCATGGCTTCATCGACTTCGCTGGCGCCCTCCAGAATGCGGCCATCGACTGGTACTTGTTCACCCGGCTTCACAACCACCACATCACCGGGACGAATACTGGCAATGGCTACGAGTTCTTCCGCATCGTTCTTGCGACGCAAGGCCATTTTCGGGCGCAGGGATTGCAGCGCTCTGATTGCTGCCGTGGTTTGGCGCTTTGCGCGGCCTTCCAGCCACTTGCCCAGCAGAACAAGGGTTATCACAACTGCAGAGGCCTCAAAGTAATAGTGCCCCATTCCAGAGCCTTCCGAGCGCAGAACCTCAAAAACACTCAGGCCGTAACCTGCGCTTGTTCCAAGGGCGACCAGCAGATCCATGTTCCCTGCGCGTGCCTTCAATGCGCTCCAACCTGCAGCATAGAAGCGCGCACCCAGCCAGAACTGCACAGGCGTTGCCAGTGCCCACTGTATCCAGCCAGACAGCATCCAGTGGAAACCGGCAAGATCGGCAAGCATGGGAATCAACAGTGGTGCCGACAGCGCTGCACCGATCAATACCGCACGCGCTTCCCGACGCTGGCTCAATGCGTAGTGGTCCGTATCTGTTGGGGATTCTTCCTTGCTTGCCACTGACGCGCCATAACCCGCTTTCTCCACAACGCGGATCAGGTCGGCCGTAGTAATTGTACTGGTGGAGACATCCACACTGGCGGTTTCCATGGCGAGATTGGCGGCAGCACTCTGCACGCCTTCCAGTGCCTTCAAGGCTTTCTCGACACGCCCTGCGCAGGAAGCGCAGGTCATCCCTTCCACCTTGATCTGTAGTCTGGTGTGGCGGGCGTCGTTGTTCATGAGCAATTTCCTTGTTTCAGGAAGGGGTTCGCATGGTCACAAATTCTTCTGCTGCACTGGGATGAATACCTAGCGTCCTGTCGAAGTCCGATTTGGTAGCACCCATGGCGATGGCGATTGCCAGCCCCTGCAGAATCTCGGCTGCAGCATCGCCCAGCATGTGGGCACCAAGGACCTTGTCTGTAGCACTGTCCACGACCAGTTTCAGGAATGCCTTCTCCGCGCGACCGCTCAGAGTATGGCGCAGCGGCGTAAATCTGCTGCGAAACAACTTGATCTCGATGCCCTTCCCGCGAGCGGCATCTTCACTCAGACCCACTGTCGCTATCTCCGGGTGGCAGAACACGGCTGTCGGGATGTTGTCATAGGTCATCTCCCGCTGCTCGCCACCAAACAGGCGGCGGGCGAGGAGCTGGCCCTCCGCCAGAGCCACGGGGGTAAGCGCCACACGGTCGATGACATCACCAACTGCATGGATATTGGAAATGCTGGTTGTAAAGTGCTGGTTGACGACTACGGCGCCGTTGGCAGAGAGCCTCACACCGGCGTTCTCCAGCCCCAGACTTGCTGTGTTTGGTGCTCTGCCCGTGGCAAACAACACATGTTCCGCAACAATTTCCGAGCCATCCTGCATCGTTGCGACGATACCTCCATGTTGCCGTCGCAGTCCGCTGACTTCTGCGTTCAGACGCAGCGTTGCATACTTTGCAAGCTCTGTCTGGAAGTGCGCTGCGACTTCCGTGTCGAAGCCACGCAGCAATGTCGATCCACGATAGGCAAGAGTGGTTTTTACGCCAAGTCCGGCAAAAATGCCGGCAAATTCGACGGCAATGTAGCCGCCACCCACGATCAGAATGGAGGAAGGCAAGGCTTGCAACGCAAAGGCATCGTTGGAATTGATGGCAAGCTCGCGGCCAGGAATGTCAGGAACGAAGGGCCAGCCCCCTGTGGCGATCAGAATCTCCCGGCAACGCAGCGTCTGATCGCCCACTTTGACGGTATGGCGATCTACCAGTGTGGCGCGCTCTTCAAACACTTGCACACCGGCATTGCGCAACAGATTGAGATAGATGCCGTTGAGCCGTCCGATTTCTCTGTCCTTGTTTGCCATCAGAATGGACCAATCAAAATGTGGCCGCTCGGGCAAACTCCAGCCATAACCAGCGGCATCCTCAAAATCATGGGCATAATTCGACGCATAACTGAAGAGCTTCTTGGGGATGCACCCGACATTGACACAGGTACCGCCAAGATAGCGCTCTTCCGCCAATGCCGTTCTGGCGCCAAGACCCGCGGCAATTCTTGCGGCGCGCACGCCTCCTGAGCCTCCGCCAATCACGAAGAAATCCAGATCAAATGCTGTCAATTTGCTTGTTGCTCCTGCTGGAGCCTCTGATCTCAAGATGTTTGAGTCATGGAAGGCTAGTCGCTATGATCCCAGATATGCCTCCACCCTCACAGATTTTCAAGCAGTCATGACCCAGCTAGGGCTCACAGCAGTCAATACAGAGGCCGGAGCGATTGCCATTCCGGACGGGCAGTTGCACTTTTTCCCCGCCGCCTTCACCTCTGGTGAGGCAGATGCATTGTTCGAAAATTGCCTGCACTCTCTGCCCTGGCGTCAGGACGACATCGCCATTGCTGGCAGGCGAATACCGATTCCCCGCCTGCAGAACTGGTTCGGGGATACCGGCATGGACTACAGCTATTCAGGCATCATTCTCGCGCCCTTGCCGTGGACAGACGCGTTGCAGAGGATTCGCGAGCGAGTGCAGCGTTTATGCGGACATCAGTTCAACGCGCTGCTGGCCAATTGCTATCGCAACGGCATGGACAGCGTTGGCTGGCACAGTGATGACGAGCCGGAGCTGGGAATGCTGCCCGTGATTGCTTCTGTCAGCTTTGGCGCAACACGCACCTTCGAAATGCGCCACATTGCAGATCGTTCGCTCAAAACTCTGCGTTTACCTCTTCATCATGGCAGTGTGCTCATCATGAGTGGTAATACTCAGCAGTTCTGGCGCCATCAGATTCCCAAGGAAAAGGGTGTAACACTGCCGCGGATCAATCTGACATTGCGCCATATCATTCCTGTATCGGAGCGAGGCTGAGATGGACCACTTCGATCTTTGCATAATCGGTGCAGGTGTGGCTGGACTGGCTGTCGCTGAAGAGTTCTCTGCAACTATGCCCTCCTCCTTTTCCATCCTGCTTGTTGAACAGAATGAGCGCTTCGGACAAGAGACCAGCAGTCGCAATAGTGAAGTCATTCACGCAGGAATCTATTATCCGCCAGGATCGCTGAAGGCAGCACTTTGCGTCGAGGGGCGTGAACTGCTTTACGCCTATTGCACGCGACACGTCATCGCCCATCGGAAGTTGGGAAAACTGATTGTTTCCCAGGACGACGAAGTCGGGTATCTGGAAACTTTGTTCCGAAATGCAGCAGCCAATGGTGTTGCATCGTTGCAATGGCTGGACAGCGTTGATGTCCTTGCGAAGGAGCCTTTGGTCAAGGCAAGTGCGGCATTGTATTCTCCGGACTCGGGGATTGTTGACAGTCATGGCTTGATGCAGAGCCTGCTCAACCAGGCGCAGGCAGCCGGAGTGCTATATGCGCCGCGCACGCAGGTGTTGAAAATGGAAGCCACTGCGAATCACTTCACGATAGATGCTGCGTGCGGGCACGGGAAAGATGCCCAGGAATATACATTCACGGCGGCGCGCGTGGTGAACGCAGCCGGGCTGCAGGCCTGTGCACTTGCGCGGCGCATTGGCGGGCTGGACCAGTCCACAGTGCCTGCGATGCAGATCAGCAAGGGGAATTATTTCCGCTATGCAGCACCAGCGCCTTTCAAGCACCTTGTCTATCCGGTGCCGGAGAAGGATCATCGTGGCTTAGGGATACATGCAACAGTGGATCTGGGCGGACAGGTAAAATTCGGACCCGATGTCGATCCAGACAGCGTGCAGGACTACCACGTCGATCCAGCGCGCCGGTCAATCTTCGCAGAAGCCATCCGCCGCTATTTTCCATCCATTCAGGAAGCTGCTCTCGTGCCGGACTACGCAGGCTTGCGGCCGAGGCTTGCGAACCCTGCTGGAACAATGGCTGATTTCACGATTCAGGATGCGAGCGTACATCGGCTGCCTGGACTTGTGCAGCTTTATGGAATTGAATCACCAGGGCTGACAGCAAGCCTGGCCATTGCCAGGCACGTGCGTTCCAGAACCGATATTCTATAGCGCACTTGCGAGGGCGGGAAAATCAGTACTGCTCTGCCTGGGTGGCAATGTGGGCGTACACCTCGGTGCTGCCGTCGCTCTTCATGACCAGAACATCGTAAGGCTGAAATTGTTCATCGATTTCCATGCCCGGGCTGCCAACCGGCATCCCGGGCACTGTCAGGCCAAGTGCATCATTCGGAGCTTCAGTCAGAAAGCGATGAATCAGATTCGCCGGAATGTGTCCTTCGAAAACGTATCCCTGTTCAGATACTGCGGTATGGCATGACTGCAATTGCGTTGGAATGCCCAGGCGAAGTTTCGCAGCATTCAAATCTTGCGGATGACTGATTTGAGATACAAAGCCCCTGTCATTCACGTGCTCAACCCAGCCCTCGCAGCACATGCAGGTGGGACTCTTCAGAACCTGCAGTACCGGCATGCTGCTTTGGGATGTGTCGGCATCCGAAGTCTGGGCCACAATCGAATTCTCGGGCTGACATGCGGAAAATGTCAGACTCACAAACGCGACTTGCAGCAGGATTCTCAGTTTCATCATCTTTACTCTCACAATGTGTGGGTCAGTTTTTCCGGGTTGACTTGTCCGGCCAGCATGTTTTCGATTTTCTTGCGTACCCGCCCTTCTGCATCCTTGAAATGTATGCCAATGCCAGCGGCACGATTGCCTTGTGCCAGTGCGGGTGTAATCCATACGACCGTGCCCGCGACAGGTATTCGTTCGCTTTCGTCCATCAATTTTAGGAGCATGAAGACTTCGTTCCAAAGTTCATATTGCTTGCTGGTAGGGATGAACAGACCGCCGTTCTTTAGGAAAGGCATGAAGGCCGCATGCAATACGCTGCTGTCCTTGATAGTCAGGGAAAGGATGCCGTGCTTGACGGGTTTGTTCTCATTTTCCGTGATCATGTCCACCATACTCCCTCCATCACCCCGGTATGAAAATACGGCGCATTTCCAACAGGATATCTTCCAGCATGAGTTGCATATTGGGATTGCTGGACCCGATCATCTGTCCCTGTGCAGTGGCTACTTCGGAGTAGAGACGCAGCAGCGCAAGAGTTTGCGTCGAAGTATCTGAATTGCCATCCGAGTCAGCGGGGCGTAACAGTGCGGCAGCAGCTCTCAGGGACTGATCTTTGAGCATTGTTGCAGCACCGGTCAGACGATGCTTGCTCAGTTCGCTGAGCCAGTAAAGCAGCACATTGAGAAATTCTGCAGATTGCGATTTGCTGTACCGGCTTGCGACAGCCACCGGGTAGTCAATGCCTTGTGCAACAGCCAACAGCGCATCGCCTATTTCCTGCAGTTGTGACGCGATGCCCGATTCGAGTATGGCACGTGCGACGAACGGGCGCCCCTGCGCAAGATCGATGACCATCTCCAGATCTGCTGCAGACTGCGTGGCGCCGGAAGACAGCAGCCACGCCAGAACATCGGAGCGTTCCGGGCGAGGCAGACGAAACACCTGTGTACGACTGCTGATGGTGGCAAGAACTGCCTTGGGACGATCACTGATCAACAGAAAGATGACATCTTGTGGAGGCTCTTCCAGGCCTTTCAGCATCGCGTTTGCGGAACTGATGCCCAGACTTTCCGCCGTATCCAGGATGACGATCCGTTTGCCGAAACCATGAGATCGAGTCTCCAGAAACTGCCTGAGTTCGCGAATCTGTTCGACTTTGATCTGCTTGCTCCCCTCTTCCGGCACAACGGTAAGCAAATCAGGATTGTTGCCTGCTGCATTCAGCAGACATACCGAACACTCTGCACAGGCCGCCTTCGCCAAGGGATGGCGGCACAGCAGGAACTGGGCAAGCAGGGTTGCGAAGTGACGTTTGCCTGTGTCGGGCTCTCCACAGAACATGTATGCATGACCGGCAACCCCTGACTTGAAAAGAGTAGCAGCCTGTTGCCAGCGTTCTAGATGCCAGGGCAGCGGCGTATTGTCGAGTCGCAATGTCACAGCACACGCTCGAGTGCGTTGAGAATGGCAACCTGAACCATTTCGAGTGACTGTGACGCGTCAATGAGCGCACAACGATGTGGTTCCAGTATTGCTCGCTGGCGGTAGGCGCTACGTACGCGATCGAAGAATTCCAGTTTTTCGCGCTCGAACCGATCCAGAGCTGCGCGTTTGCTTGCACGTTCCAGACCGATTTCCGGCGCGAGATCAAGGATCAGCGTCAGATCCGGACGCAAGTTGCCCTGCACCAACTGCTCAAGTTGCGCGATTGTCTGTTGGTTGAGTCCGCGGCCTCCGCCCTGGTAGGCATAGGTTGCATCTGTGAAGCGGTCTGACACTACCCACTTGCCCGCGGCCAGTGCCGGATGAATGACATGGGCAAGATGTTGCGCTCTGGCTGCAAACATGAGCAGCAACTCTGTCATTTCTGTGACTTTCTCGTCGTGTTCGCTTAGAAGCAACGTGCGGATATTCTCGGCCAGTCTCGTTCCACCTGGTTCGCGCGTCACGACAAAATCAATGCCACGCGACGTCAGTATCTGCGTGATGTAATGCAGATTCGTCGTTTTTCCGACGCCCTCCCCCCCTTCCAGCGTGATGAACTTTCCTGGTTTTCGAGTGGCATTCATTGTAGTTGCTGTTCCAGTTGATAACGTCTTACGGCGGCATTGTGCTCGTCGAGTGTCGTAGAAAACACATGCCCCCCATCGCCTCGTGCAACAAAGTACAGGAAGCTGCCTTCTTTTGGATGCAGGCTGGCGTGAATGGCGTCCCGGCCACTCAGTGCAATGGGTGAAGGCGGCAGGCCGTCTATTCGATAAGTATTGTACGGAGTCGTTGTTTCGAGGTCGATGCGACGGATATTGCCATCGTAGGTGACTCCCAAGCCGTAAATGACGGTAGGGTCTGACTGCAGACGCATGCCGGATTGCAGTCTACGGACGAAAACGCCGGCAATCTCTTCACGTTCGCTGTAACTGCCTGACTCTTTTTCAATGATGGATGCCATTGTCAGTGCGTCATAGGGTGATACGTAAGGGAGATTTTCGGCGCGTAACTCCCACTCTTGTGCAAGCACCTCATCCAGTCGTCGCGCGGCCCTCTGCATAATGGACAAATCCGTTGTCCCCGCAGTGTAAAAGTAGGTGTCGGGAAACAACAGCCCTTCCAGAGACACCCGCGAACTGTTCAAGGCTGCAAGAATCTGAGCATCGCTGCTGCCTTGCAGCGTAGGAAGAAGTTTGGGACTGTTCCACAGTGCTGCAAGGGCCTCATGAACAGTAGAGCCTTCTATGAAGACTACCGGGTACTGCACAAATGTCCCTTCCAGGAGCCATGCCAGAGCAGTGCGTGGTGTGGTGCCCGGCTGCAATTCGAACTCTCCTGCTCTGATGGCCGTATCCTTGCCGGAATACCGTGTCCAAAGCGTGAATATCTTTGGGTGTCGCAGGCCCGTCAGTTCCTCCAACTGGGTGGCAACCTGCGTCATGGCGCTGCCCTGGCGAATCTCCACAGCCACAGCCGTATTAATGGGCAATGGCGTGTCCAGATAGCGCTGCAACCACAAATACCCACCGCTTGTTGTGATGGCAACAAGCATGGCGAGTCCGGCAAGCAGTACAGGAAGGCGTTTACGCATGACCAGGCGCAAGCTCCGTCATCGCGTTCTGCAGCATGCGCGCAAAGGGCCCAATCGAGAGGTGATGCACGGTCTCTTCGCACCTCAGTTCCGTAACAGGCCAGATTCCAAAGACACTGTTGCACATGAATATCTCGTCTGCCTCCAGTGCTTCGGCAAACGGAATCTCCCGATCTACCACCTCCAGCTGGTTTTGCGCGCAAAACTCCAGAATGACCTCTCTCTGAATTCCGGCCACCCCGGAACGATCCAGAAGCGGGGTTATCAACATGCCAGATCTGGCAAGAAAAACATTGCTCTTTGTGCCTTCAATCAGCAATCCGCGAGAGTTGCACATGAGCCCTTCGTGGCAATCAACGGGCAGCTCCATACTGGCCAGAACCTGGTCCAGACGATTCAGGTGCTTCATTCCGGCAAGTGCGGCGTTCTCAGAAACTGGGTGTTTGCAGCGCACTACGCAGACACCACGCTGTGAAAGCTCTGCATATTCGGATGGCAGGGCGTGTACAGTCACAATTCGGGTTGGCAGTGGGTGCTCGGGAGGCATGTAGCCGCGGCCACCAGCTCCTCGCGTGACCAAGATCTTGATGATGCAAGAGCCTTGAGACTGTTTCAGAAGGGAGCGAACATCGAGTTCAATCAATTGCGCATTCAAGGGGATCTTCAACAAGTCGCATGCACGTTTCAGACGTTCCATATGACGCGACCAGTGAACCAGACGTGACTCACTGACCAGGACCGTTTCGAAAGCGCCATCACCGTAGTGGATAGCCCGGTCTGCGAGAGGAAGAGAGTCTTGAGGGTGTCCGTTGACCAGCATGTCGCCTCCGAGATTCAAGAGCCGCTGGAGAAGCCCGGTGTTGTTCGCGCTAGGGCAATCTGGCGAAAACCAGACTGCCATTGGTGCCGCCAAAGCCAAAAGAATTACTCAGCACGACATTCAATTTAGCGTCGCGACTGCAGTGCGGGACATAGTCCAGATCACATTCGGCGTCCGGGGCATCGAGATTGATTGTCGGAGTAATGACCTGATCACGGAGGGAAAGCACACAGATAATCGCTTCCACAGCGCCTGATGCCCCAAGCAAATGGCCCAGCATGGATTTTGACGAGCTGATTGCAAGCTTGTAAGCATGGTCCTTGAATACACTTTTGATTGCTTGTGTTTCCGCCAGATCACCAGCAAGTGTGGAAGTGCCGTGGGCATTGATATAGTCGACAGCACGCGCATCCAGACCAGCGCTGCTGATGGCATTCTGCATGCAGAGAGCAGCACCCTTCCCGCCTTCCGAGGGTGAGGTCATATGGTAGGCGTCACCACTCATGCCGAAGCCAGTCAGCTCAGCATAAATTTTTGCGCCACGGCGTTTTGCGTGTTCGTATTCTTCGAGCACCATTATGCCGGCGCCATCACTGAGCACGAATCCATCGCGATCCTTGTCCCAGGGGCGGCTCGCTCTCTGGGGGTCTTCATTGCGAGTGGAGAGCGCCCGTGCAGCACAGAATCCACCCAGTCCTACTGGAGACGTGGCCATTTCTGCTCCGCCGGCAATCATTACATCTGCCTGCCCCGCGTTGATCATCGCGGCTGCAACACCAATGTTGTGGGTGCCAGTAGTACAGGCTGTCGTAATGGCTATGTTGGGTCCCTGGAAGTTGTAACGGATCGAAAGTGTTCCCCCCAGCATGTTGATGATGGAGCCAGGGACAAAGAAAGGAGATATTTTTCGAGGGCCTGAGGTTCTTACCAGCGCGGAACTTTCTTCGATGGAGTTGATGCCACCGATTCCAGATCCAATCGCAACACCCACACGTTCAAAATTCACTGCGGAGTCGAGCAGCCCTGAGTCTTCTACGGCTTGAACGCCAGCGGCCAGTCCATACTGAATGAAAACATCCATCCGCCGTGCGTCTTTGGCGCTCAGATAGAGAGTGCAATCGAAATTCTTGATGGATCCGCCAAAGCGGGTAGTAAATTCGGTTGTATCGAATTGGCTTAGCGCATTGATGCCGCTACGACCTTCCTTTATGGCAGACCAAGACCTCGCAACGTCATTGCCCAGCGGTGTGACAAGTCCCAATCCAGTGATTACCACTCTTCTGCCGTTCACTGCGTCGCTCTCCAATGCAGATGAATAAAGATCGTCAGTATGAATTGAATACTTCGGGCAAAATAAAAGCTACTCCGGTTGTGCCCCGGAGTAGCTTTGGTATTGAGCCTGGATTCGCTTACAGGTGCTGATTGATGTAGTCGCAAGCCAGTTGGACCGTGGTGATCTTCTCGGCTTCTTCATCCGGAATTTCGGTCTCGAACTCTTCTTCCAGAGCCATAACCAATTCCACAGTATCCAAAGAATCAGCGCCTAAATCTTCTACAAATGAAGAAGAAGCTTTTACGTCTTCTTCCTTAACGCCAAGCTGTTCGCAGACAATTTTCTTAACGCGTTCTTCAATGCTACTCATAACTATTATTAGCTCCTAAAAACTGATTTTTGATACTGCTTTTCGATTATAGCTGGTTGCTTTTTGATCAACCTGGACAATTCAAAACGCAAGTTTACATCTATTTTCCGCGGGTTGTAATCGTAATGTCTAAAATAATTCCAAAAACCAATGTAAAAACAATTAAATACAAAAAGTTATAAGGGTATTCTAATGACTTACGGCATGTACATTCCGCCGTTGATATGGAGCGTTTCTCCGGTGATATAGGCACCTGAATCGGAGGCCAGGAAGCCCACTGCCGCTGCTATTTCTTCTACTTTACCGAAGCGCGCCAAAGGAATCTGAGACAGGAGAGACTCAATCTGTTTTTCCGCCAAAGCACGTGTCATGTCTGTATCAATGAAGCCTGGTGCAATGCAGTTGACCGTAATGCCACGTGAACCAATCTCGCGAGCGAGAGACCTGGAGAAACCTTCGACTGCGGCCTTCGAAGCTGCATAATTGGTCTGTCCCGGATTGCCGCTCGACGCCACTACGGAACTGATGCTGATAATGCGGCCCCAGCGTGCCTTGGTCATGCCTTTCAGGGTCAGCTTGCACAATCTGTAGAGTGAATTCAAATTGGTTTCAATGACATCGTCCCACTCTTCGACCTTCATGCGCAGCAACAAATTGTCCTTGGTAATGCCGGCATTGTTCACCAGTATCAGTGGTGCTCCAAATTGCGTATCGATCTGTTCGAGTACCGTTGTCACTGACTCCAGTGATGCAACGTTCAGAACGTAGCCGTGTCCCTCTATGGCGTGCTCTGTCAGGTAAGCCGTTATGTCTTCAGCGCCCTTCTCTGTTGTCGCGGTGCCGAGGACTGTCATCCCCTGCTTGCCGAGCTCCAAGGCAATTGCCTTGCCGATTCCCCGGCTGGCTCCAGTAACCAGCGCGATTTTCTTGATGTCTGTATTCATGGATCAGTGTCTGTCTCCAGAGGCATGTGAATTTATCTAGAATTGCGCGAGCAGTTCAGGCCGCGCTTTGTTTTGCTTCGGCAAAACTCTCGGGATCTTCGGTCGAAAATGTGTGAATCTGAGGTTCAATCCGCTTGATGAGACCTCCCAATACCTTTCCTGGGCCACACTCGATCAGTACGCCATTTCCTTGCTCCCACATGCTGCGAACCGACTTTACCCATTGCACTGGGAGATAGAGCTGTTTCAAGAGATTCTGTTTGATCTCGTCTGAATTTGCAGCTACCCGCCCATCTACATTCTGCACCACGGGAATTGCGGCCGTGTGGAACAGCACCTTGTTCAGATCGAGCGCCAGTCTTTCTGCGGCAGGTCTCATCAATGCACAGTGGGATGGTACGCTGACATTCAAGGGTAATGCGCGCTTTGCGCCAGCGTCTTTGCACGCCTGCATTGCCCGCTCAACTGCCGCCTTCTCGCCAGCTATGACTGTCTGACCAATTGAGTTGAAGTTGGCGGGTGACACAACCGCTCCTTGCGCAACACTTGCGCAGACTTCCTCTATTCTTTCGTCTTCAAGGCCCAGAATGGCTGCCATTCCGCCAGTACCACTGGGTACTGCTTCCTGCATGTACTGACCTCGGTGATGCACTAGACGGACAGCGTCCTGAAAGGACAATACTCCCGCACACGTCAATGCGGAGTACTCGCCGAGGCTGTGCCCTGCAAGGATTGCAGGGACTGGATTTCCTTGCGCCAGCCAAAGCCTCCAGATGGCTACAGAGGCTGTCAACAGCGCGGGCTGTGTGATGTGAGTCATATCGAGAAGGTTGTCGGAATTCTCTGCAACAATTTTCCAGAGATCCAGTGCAAGGATGTCAGAAGCCTCAACGAAGGTATCTCTGATCGACTCATGCTGTAGAGCAAGTGCTCCCAGCATGCCGGCTTTCTGGGAACCTTGACCTGGAAATACAAAACCGGTTTTGCTCATAGGTAAATCCTTAACGTTCAAACAGGGATGCCTGTGTCAGCAGCGTCAGCTGACGCAAGGCTGCAGAATTCCTGTCATTTGTTTCTGAATGATGCTTGGTACATCGCTCTTCACTTCACGCAGCGCCTGGGAAATTGCAGATTGAAATCCACTGACGGAGGCGCTGCCATGACTTTTCACGATAGTCCCCTGCAGACCAAGCACACTGGCTCCATTGAACTGTGACGGGTCGATCTTTGCCTGCATCCGGTTGAGTAGTGGCAAGGCCATCAGCCCTGCGATGCGAGACATCAAGTTGCCAGTAGTTCCTTGACGAAACAGCCCTGCGATCACTTTCACTACCCCTTCACTTGTCTTGATGGAAAGGTTGCCTGAAAAGCCATCGCAGACAATTACATCCGCCTTGCCAGAGAACAACTCGTTACCCTCGATATATCCGATATATTGAAGAGTTTCGGTTCTTTCCATCAGCTTCGCTGCAAGTCTGATCTGTTCGGTGCCCTTGTGCTCTTCTTCTCCGATATTAAGAAGTGCCACTCGTGGGTTGCTACCCGGTTTGATCGAGGCTGCAAGCACAGAGCCCATCACGGCGAACTCCAGGAGATTCTGCGCATCGCAGATAACGTTGGCACCAACGTCGAGCAACAAGCCCCGACCGCCTGCAAGTGGAAATGGAATGCTTGCTACAATCGCTGGTTTGGAAATTCCGGGTATGGTCTTCAGAATGTGCCGACCAATCACCAAGAGTGCACCGGTGTTGCCTGCGCTTACGCAGGCATCAGCTTGCTTTTCCTTGACGAGGTTCACTGCCAGATACATTGATGACCCCTTGAAATTGCGGAGAGCATCAACGGGGTTTGATTCATTGAGCACACAGACAGAGGTATGCATGACTTCGAGGCGGCTGCGCGTCGGTGCGTCGAGGTCCGTTAAAAGCGGTTCAATGCGAGCAGAGTCACCGATAAGGACCAAATTCGTGTCTTCATGGTCAAGCAAGAAATTCAGTGAAGCGGAAACTGTCACAGAGGGGCCAAAGTCCCCTCCCATGACGTCAATTGCTATTCGCGCAGACCTGCTCAAGCTTACTTGTCACCAAGGTCCAGCACTTTCTTGCCTTTGTAAAAACCATCTGCCGTCACGTGATGACGACGATGAATTTCACCAGTTGTCTGGTCAGTAGACAACGTTGGACCTGTCAGTGCGTCGTGCGCTCGACGCATGTTGCGACGTGATCGGGAAACCTTTACTTGTTGAACAGCCATTTTCCAGCTCCTGAATTATGCGCCGTGCTGACACGGACACCTTGCGGTTAAGTGAATTATCTTGGTTCTTTAAGCTTTTGCAGGATAGCGAACGGACCAAGGTCACTGTTCTTTGCCATGCCTTCATCTCTATTCGAATTGCTGCCAATCTCAGTCGGAAGCGCTGCTTTGCAGCCTTCACTGTGATAGCTGACGATAGGCATCGCAAGTATCAATTGTTCTTCCAGAAAATCTGCTATCACCAGTTTTGGTTCTGTCACCATCCACGGATCGATATCCGCTGGCAACCTGGCAATATGACTTTCTGTTTCGACGATTCCCAGTTTGAAGGTTTCGGTCAACCCGATCTTGGCTGGCTCCAGGCACCTTTGACAAGTGACAGAGACCAGAGCATCGATCTCACCGTCGATTATGCGGCGGTGACTGTCATCCAGATGGAACTGCAACGTGACATGCAAATTTCCTGAGTTATCCGCGAGCAATTCGCAGAATCTTGAAAATCTGGAGATCGGCAGTATTCCGCTTATAAGTGCATGCTGCGCAAAGATTTTCTTCGCATCAACATAGTCTGGAACAAGGGTGTCAACCATAGGCGCGCAATAATAGGCGTCTAAGGGGCGTCTGTCAAAAAGAAATGCTCACAACGGCATGATTTATCTCGAATTACCACTGGAGCTTGCCAGATATATCAAAAGCTTTTGATGCTGGCTGCCATCGCAGGATTGATCGGAGCCAGTACATTGACCAGCTCTCTGTTGTCAGGCAATTCGAAACTGACCGATGCGGCATGCAGACACAATCGGTGACCACGCACAGGATTTCCCTCACCTGGGACTGTGTACTTGGGATCGCCAACAATTGGATGGCCAGCATATTGGCAATGCACTCGTATCTGGTGCATTCGACCAGTCAAAGGGTGAACCTCCAAGAGAGTTGCATGGGCAAATTCGCTGAGCACTTTGAATTGAGTTTGGGATGGTTTGCCTTCTTCGCAGACTGTCACAACTTTTTCATCGGAGTTGATGATGGTTTTCTGTAGTGGTGCATTGATCTCGTTCAGACCTCGCGGCCAACGCCCATGGACCAGGGCAAGGTAGATCTTGGTGACGCGCCGCGCCTTGAAAGCCTCCTGAACGAGCTTCAGCACCTTGGCATTCTTGCAGATTACCAGGCACCCTGAAGTTTCCTTGTCGATCCTGTGTGCCAGCTCCAGGAAGGTATCCGTCCCCTCCTCGGTTCGAAGCCAGCGCAACGCCTCAATGACCCCGATTCTCTGCCCCGTGCCGCCATGAACTGCTATTCCCTGAGGCTTGTTGACGATCAGCAGATCTTCATTTTCGAACAGGATACTGTCGCGAATTGCTGCAAGCACAGTAGCACCTGGTCGCTCCATGGCGACCGGATCTGCCATTCTGACTGGGGGAAGTCGGAGTAGATCACCCGTCAGTAATCGTGTCTCAGGCTTTACGCGCTTTTTGTTTACTCTGATTTCGCCTTTGCGGATCAGACGATAAATTCGCGACTTTGGAACGCCCTTCCAATGTGTTATCAGGAAGTTGTCTATTCGCTGAGAATGGGCATCAATGCCTATCGTGATCAGTTCCACGCTGTTGTGGACGTTCGGCACCACTTCTTTGTTTTCAACTTTCATGGAACTAGTGCTACCTGGCAGTGTGCAGGCCCGGGAGTATAGCAAGCAGCCGGTTCCCCTCCCAACTCACAATGACCAATGGTGTACAATTCCCGGCTCTTTTCTCGGGAGCGCTGGAACATGGAAAATATCAAGCAATCACTTGAGCGACTGGTCAGTACTGCGCTGTTTGCCGTTACCGGCATCCAGGATGTCAGAGCCAATGTCATCAATTCTTCTCGCGCAGAGTTCGGAGACTATCAAGTCAATGGCGTGATGAGCATTGCCAAGCAATTGCGCAAGAATCCGCGAGAACTCGCTGCAGAGGTGTTGGCAGTCATTGGGCGAGATCAGCGAATCGCTTCAATGGAAGTTGCCGGCCCCGGATTCATCAACATATTTCTTGCGGATGAAGCGTTGGGACGTGCGGTTACTGCCGCAAAAGCAGCGCAGATGTTTTTGGACAAAGTTGAGCATCCGGAAAGAATTGTTGTGGACTACTCAGGTCCGAATCTTGCGAAGGAAATGCATGTGGGTCATCTACGTGGCACGATCATTGGCGACAGCCTTGCCCGTGTGCTGGAAGCCTTGGGTCACG
This sequence comes from Klebsiella pneumoniae, assembly GCA_945877175.1. GTDB lineage: Bacteria > Pseudomonadota > Gammaproteobacteria > Pseudomonadales > Pseudohongiellaceae > UBA5078. The sequence goes on from CAMCRC010000001.1 coordinate 33,135, forward strand.
AAGTAATTCGTCAGAATCATGTGGGTGACTGGGGCACTCAGTTCGGAATGCTGATTGCTCACATGGAATCCATGCGCTCGGATTCAGCCGGCGCGAGCGTGCAACTCGCAGATCTGGAGTTGTTCTATCGTGCGGCCAAATCCCGATTTGATTCAGAGCCAGGGTTTGCTGACCAGGCCCGCCAGTTTGTTGTGCGTTTGCAGAATGGGGATGCCGCATGTCTCAAGGCCTGGCAGATGTTCATCGACGAATCACTCCAACATTGCGAAGCCATTTACGACATCCTGGGTGTCACTCTGACACGTGAAGATTTGCGAGCGGAAAGCTTCTACAACCCGGAATTACCAGAAATCATCGAGCAACTTGACGCAGCTGGCTTGCTGAGCGTCTCGGAAGGGGCGCGCTGCGTATTTCTGGAGGAATTCAAAGGCAAGGAAGGTGCTCCGCTCCCAGCCATCGTGCAGAAGTCTGACGGGGGATATCTGTATGCCACTACTGATCTCGCAGCACTTCGCTACCGCGCTCGTGATCTTGCAGCTGATCGTATTCTGTATGTTGTGGATGCCCGTCAGAGCCTGCATTTTCAACAAGTCTTCGCGATAGCAAGAAAAGCTGGATTTGTCCCTGCGGAGTGCTCCCTGGAACATATCGCCTATGGAACGATGATGGGCGAGGATGGCAGACCGTTCAAGACACGCAGCGGTGATACGGTCAAGCTCAAGGAATTGCTTGAGGAGTCGGTGCGTCGCGCGCTGGATGTTGTCCGTGACAAGAGCCCGGAGCTAAGCCCGGCACATATGGAGGAAATCAGCCGCGTCGTAGGAATTTCTGCGGTGAAATACTCTGATCTCTCCAAGAATAGAACCAGTGACTATGTTTTTGACTGGGATACGATGCTTGCACTGGAGGGCAACACAGCTCCTTACATGCTCTATGCATACGCCAGAATCAAAAGCATACTCAGGAAACAGAATGTGGAGTATTCCCATGCTTCTGACGCTGCAATTGTCTTGGGAAACATCGAAGAGCGAAATCTTGTTCTCAAGATATTGCAGTTCCCAGAGGCTTTGCAGGTCGTCGCTTCTGACTGCTACCCGAACCACCTTTGTACATATCTGTACGAACTGGCCGGCATATTCATGCGCTTCTATGAGGCATGTCCGGTTCTCAAAGCGGATGCAGCGATACGTGATTCCCGGCTTTCACTCGTTGCAATGACTGCAGATGTATTGAAGAAGGGCCTGGAACTGCTGGGCTTGCAAACTCTCGAATCCATGTAGCGGTGCAGGCCGGGCACGGCATCATGCCCGGCCTGACAGAATCAGTCACAAAGCTTCAGAAGCAACTTGTTCAGGCGACGTGTAAAGCTGCCAGGATCCTCCAGTTGACGTCCCTCTGCGAGACATGCCTGATCAAACAAGACAGATACGAAGTCTGAAAATCTCTCTTCATCGGCTTCCTGATCAAGCTTCTGTACGAGCGGATGTTCTGGATTGATCTCGAAAATGGGCTTGGCGTCAGGCACGCTTTGTCCGGCAGCTTCCATGATGCGTCGCATTTGTGCCCCCATGTCATGTTCGTCAGTCACGAGACACGCCGGCGAGTCAGTGAGGCGATGGGTAACCCGCACTTCCTTTACGTGTTTGTCCAGCTGAGACAGGATCCGGGCGGTCAGGCTTTCGAATTTCTTTTCAACTTCCTGTTGTTGTTCCTTTTCCGCGGCATCTTCCAGTTTGCCCAGATCGAGCGATCCACGGGCAACATCCTGGAATGATTTGCCCTCAAATTCGTGCAGATGGCTCATCAGCCACTCGTCAATACGGTCAGACAGGAGTAGAACCTCAACGCCTTTTTTCTTGAATATCTCAAGGTGCGGGCTGTTGCGCGCACTACCTGGCGTTTCAGCCACGACATAGTAGATTTTTTCCTGCTCTGGCTTCATGCGCGAGACGTAGTCGGCCAGGCTTTGATTCTGCGTGGCCTCGCCGTTGTACGTTGAGGCAAAGAGAAGCAGACCTGCGACTTTCTCGCGATTCGTATAGTCCTCGCCCGGACCCTCTTTGAGAACCTGCCCAAATTCTTTCCAGAACGTCTGATACTTGTCCGCGTCCTCTTTTTTCAATTTGGACAACATATCCAGAGCCTTCTTGGTCAAGGCACTGCGCATGGAATCCACCACCGGATCTTTCTGCAGAATTTCTCTCGAGACGTTCAAGGAGATGTCATTTGAATCCACGACGCCCTTCATGAAACGCAGATACAGCGGCATGAACTGTTCGGCATCGTCCATGATGAAAACGCGCTGGACATACAGCTTGAGACCACGTGCGCCGTCTCTGTTCCACAGATCGAAAGGCGCGCGCCCGGGAACGTACAGCAGTCCGGTGTATTCCAGCTTCCCTTCTACTTTGTTGTGGCTCCACGTCAGAGGATCGTCAAATTCGTGAGTGATAAGCTTGTAGAATTCCTTGTACTCCTCTTCCTTTACGTCGCTTTTTGGACGGGTCCACAAGGCTTGGGCTGCATTGACTGTTTCATACTCTTTCTCGACGCTCTGACTTTCAGTTTCCGATTCCTTGGGCATCAGGACGGGAATGGAAATGTGATCTGCGTATTTCTTTACAATGTGCCGCAGCCGGTAATTGTCAGCGAAGTCCAACTCTTCGGGTCGGAGGTGCAGAATCACCGTTGTACCGCGTGCTGCACGCTCTACGGTCTCGACTGAATAATCTGCTTCACCTGAAGATATCCAGTGAACTGCGTCGACGATCGGTAACCCTGCACGTCGAGTCAGCACTTCCACTTTCGATGCCACAATGAAAGCCGAGTAGAAACCTACACCAAACTGACCTATCAGTTGGGCATCTTTTCGTTGATCGCCACTCAGTCCGGCGAGGAACTGTGCTGTGCCAGATTTGGCAATTGTGCCTAGATGGCTGATTACCTCGTCACGGCTCATACCAATACCGTTGTCAGAGATTGTGATGGTACCTGCGTCCTTGTCGAAATCGATTCGAACTTGAAGTGTAGAGTCTGCTTCATAAAGATCTGGCGAGGACAGTCCTTCGAACCGAAGCTTGTCAGCCGCGTCTGATGCATTGGAGATCAACTCCCGCAGGAACACTTCCTTGTTGCTGTACAGCGAGTGGATCATCAGATGAAGAAGTTGTTTGGCTTCGGTTTCGAATCCGCGCGTTTCTTTCTTTGCTTCAATGGACATTCAGTACAACCTCTTTGATTCTCGAAATGAAAAAGCCCGGTCGCTCTTTGAGTGACCGGGCTTTAGATGGGGCCGGAGCCCCCGATTTCAAGAACCTAAAGGCTCAGGAACGATAGAAATCTATCGCTTCGTCTTTTCGCTGCTTTAGATTGTCAAATCTCGCTTTACTGTTCTCAATGTAATTGAGGAACGAGGTAGCGGAGGTTTCACCAAGCTCCAAGGCAGTACGTGCAGCAGTAGTCGCTTCGTCAAACTGATCCAGCTCTACCAGTGCACGTGCGAGGAACAACTGCGCATCACCGGTATTTTCCAAACCACCACGATCAAGCGCCTGTCGCATCGAAGCCGCTGCATTCGCGTAGTCGTGCATCATGTAGTAGATGTAGCCCAGCTGGTCGTAGGAGGCCCCAGTTTCGCCCATCTCAGCCGCTTTGACAGCAGGCACTAGCGCAACTTCGTACTCGTTGGCCAGCATATAAAGCTGTACAAGACGTTGAAGATTCTCTTCCGTTTCTTCTACTACCCCATCCTGGAAGCCCTTCTCCAGAACTTTGGCGCCTTTGTACGGAGCATCAATGCCAGCAAGTGACTGAGCCAGGTTGATATACTCGGACTCGCTGGACATGTACCCCTTCGCGAAGGTCACGGACAAGGTCTCAATACGTTTCTTGTCATCGTCAAGATAACCATAAATTGCAGAAAGATTTCGCCAATCACTGGCTTCGTCAAAAAGCGTAACCATTTGCTTGGTGATACGTTCTGCATTTGTATAGTCTTCAAGCTCGATGTACATCAGATTGAGCAAGCCATAAATGTTCTTTGCAATATCCCTGTCGGCAGCCGTCAGCATTTCCATATGGTTTATCAGGTATGGAATAGCCTCATTGTACTGGGTAAGGTTGTACAGAGAGTTGGCCAGGCCCAGATAGACGTTTTCGTTCTCTTCCTCTGACAATTCCCGCCATCGGTTGAAAGCGTCGACTGACTCTGTGTATTTTTCTTCACCCATATAAAGCTGACCGAGTGCCATAAGGGCACGCAGGCGAGACTCGGGGCGCAGGTTTTCGATAGTCAGAATCTTCTCGAACGTCTGAAGAGCCAGCTCGATATTATCGGTATTCAGATAATAGTTGGTATAGAAGTTGAGAACGGTAGACTTTTCAAAATCATTCAAGCGGTCATAGCGTTCGTTCAGCTCATCCAACAGTACCTTGGCTGCCTCATAGTCTGGTTCAGCACCCTCTTCTTCCGGGCTCATAAGCTCCTGGATTTCAGAGACCTGATTGAACACACGCTCTGTCAATACATCAGAGGTCCGAGAGGGAGGCGGTGCTCGTGGCCCGTCCTCTTCTTCGGCTGCCATTGCATTGAAAGAATACAATGAAGCGGTAGCAAGCACGCTCGCCATCGCCACTGCAGATATGATCTGCCGTGACAGCTTCTTGCGATTAAATGGGCTGCTCATTACTGTTCACCTTCCAACTCATAGCGGAATATATACTGAACGTTTGGAACTTCAACACCCTTGCCGTCGACGACCTTTGGCTGGAATTTGAACTTCTCAGCTGCACGTATTGAAGAAGTATCGAAGATGCCTGCTGGTTCAGCATCAACGACGACAACATCTCTTACGCCGCCAGTATCAGTTACTGTAAAACTCACCTGACACCAACCTTCGATACCGCGCGAAGCAGCGCGGGTAGGATAGGTTGGTGTAACGTTCACCAGGGGAAGCATTTCGCCATCAGTAATCGAAATACTGGCTCCGCCAATTGAGAGATCGGTATCGATCTCTACTGCGGCGCGCTGTATAGAAAGACTGGGGCCGGAGTCGAGGTTGGTTTGTCTTTCAGTGATTTCCGGAGGTGGCGTATCCAGTTGCTCGATTGCTTCGGGCTTCTCGATTTCGCGTACCACTTCCATCTCGATATCTGGCATCGTCGCATCTACCATCTTCACAACGGTGACATTCGATTCAATCTGCGCGCCAGTAGCAATCAGCGCCTGCATGAAATAAAACAAACCTAAAGTAATAAGCAATGCCAACAACATTGAAACAATCCATCTGATCGCAATCATTGTCTATGACTCCGTTGATATAGAGATACTTGTTACTTGAGCTTCCCGCGCCGCACGCATAATTGACATTACGTGGTCGTTGGTTGCAGCCCTGTCACCCTGGATGATAACGGATGAATTCGGTGCTTCAGCCAGTCTCAGCTCTATTCGAGATCTGACAAAGCGTTGATCCACCTGCTCTCCATCCATCCAGACATCACCGTCAGGTGAGACCGCTATCAAAATCAAATCCTTCGACTTCGGATCAGCAGTTGAAGCCTGGGGCTTACTGATCTCAATGCCTGCTTCTGTCACAAACACAGAAGTCACGATGAAGAAGATCAGAAGGATGAAAACAACGTCGAGCATCGGAGTTAGGTCGATCTCCCCCGGACCCTCGTCACTTTTTCTTCTCATTAGACCGCTTTTCATTTTAATGCCTTCTTATGGGTTAATTGGATAGTGCCAGATGGTCTTCCAGCAGTGCAAGATCATTATCCATTTTGTGCTTGAGCCAGTTCGAGGCAAAAATGCCTGAAAGAGCACCCACCATGCCAGCCATCGTAGGGATAGTAGCTTTGGATACGCCACCTGCCATTGACTTCGCGTCGCCGCCGCCGGTCAATGCCATGACGAAGAACACCTCGATCATGCCCGTCACAGTGCCCAACAGGCCCAGCAACGGACAGATGACAACGAGTGATTCGATCAGCCCCATTGATGAGCGCAGGTCAAGAGATATCTGCGAAATCATCATCGTGCGAATCTGCCTTGCCCTCCAGGAACTCTTGTCGGCCCGGCCATTCCACGCAGCAAGTGTATGCTTCACTTTCTTTGAATGAGCGGAGTTCAGGTACCACGCCCGCTCAAAAATCAAAGAAAAGGTGAGCAGCAACAAGATTCCGATTACCCAGAGTACTCCGCCGCCTCGGTCCATGAAGGACAAGATGGCATCATATGCATCCATCAAAAGAAAATACATAATCAAATCCTCGTGAAAGCTTGCGCCTTACTTGTTGGCTGCTTCGGCTTTGGCAGCAATGATGCCGGTTGCCTGCTCTTCCATGATGTGAATGATTCCATCAGCTTTGCCTTTCACCCATGCGTGCATGAGGATCGCGGGAATCGCAGCCACAATACCTTCTACCGTTGTCATCAGGGCCATGGAGATACCACCTGCCATGATTGTCGGGTCACCCGCACCGTAAACTGTAATTTGCTGGAACACTTGAATCATACCAGTCACTGTACCCAGGAGGCCCATCAGCGGAGCGATGGTTGAGCAGATCTTGATAAGTGTCAGGAAGCTTTCCAGAGAGGGTGTCTCCTGCAGAATTGCTTCGCCGAGCTTGAGTTCAAGCGTTTCGGTATCGACATTCGGGTTGGCTTCCGCGACCAGCAACACTCGACCCAGCGGGTTGTTCTTGTTGGGCTTGCCGGACTTGATCTGAGCATTCACCCTGCCAGCAATGACCGTCAGCATGATCGAACGGATCAGTGCAATTACTACGGCAATGACACCTACGCCTATGATCGCAAAGCCAATCGGACCAGAATTGTCCCGTACTTGTTCTGCTGCTGTCGGGAAATTGATCAGGTTGGCCATCATGCTGCCACCAAGTGCGCCTGTTGGGTCTATACCCACCGCGAGCATGCCACCGGTTGCGCCTTCAAGCGATACGGCACGTGTAACTACATCTGGTGCTGGCTGACGAGCGAGTACCTGCAAGTGACCGATGCTCCCTGCGTAGCTCAGGTAGTCGCCACCGGCAATAGCGTTGAACGAGCCGATGCGCGTTACTGTCCGTGTAGATTGCTCACCAGACGGAGTGCTGACCGTTGCGTCGTAAGTGACTACTTTGCCGGATTCAACCATTTCCTGTTGCATGAAGTACCAGAATCGTTCGATCTCATCGATACGAACCTGTTCTGTGTCGCTCGCAACGCGGGCGATGAAGTCGTCAAGGAACTCTTCACGGCCATCGTACTGGGCACTGATCAGCGAGTTTTCAAAAATGCTGCGGAAGTCGCCAGCCACACCCTGAATGGTCCCCAGCAGTTCGTTCAAATCCGCACGTGCGGTGCGCAGGGCATCACGACGTTCGGCAATGATCAGTTGGTTGGCATCAAACGTTGTGGTCAATTCTGTATTGGTAACGTTCTCCTGCTCTACACGGGCTTTGGTCTCGTCCACAATCTGCTGCTGCTGATTGGCCTGCTGCTGGAAGCGCTGCTCGCGTTCAAGGTGCTCAGCTGACTGAGTTACACGGTCCTGTTCTACATTGCTCAAAAGCTCGGCCAGAGTTGTCGCTGGCTGCTGAGCGTATGACTGTGACGAAATGGCCAGAAACAGCCCGGTCACGGAAATGCCTGCAAATTTGATTATATTTTTCACTGTGCTGACTCCGGTGCAACGATTGGAAGATCCATGATGGCAGGCGATACAAGTCCGCTGGACACGCCGATGGCTCGCTGTATGGCTGTACGGTACTCTACTGGATCGAGAGCCATCCATGAGCGGGATGCTTGATCCCATGCGCCAGTCATAGTGCGATCCTTGGTCTGATACACCATGGCGATGCGACCTACGCGAAGAATGTCTACATCACGCTCTACACCTTCGAGATTCAGCGTAGCTGGGTAAGTCTGGTGCGTGCGGCCGTAGTTGTTCTCAGTTTGGTACAGTACCAGGATCTGACGGAACTTCTCTGCAACAGAGACGTCCGGACTATCGATTGCATCGCGAGCGAAGGTAAGACGCGCTCTGCGTTCTTCAAGCAGGAAAGGCATATCCAATTCGACGAACTGCTCAATACTGGTCAGCATCTTGCTCATCAACAGGGGCATTTCCTGAGTCACAACTGCAACATCGGTAATGGACTGCTGGATGGTGGCGATGTTCTCTTCCTGTACGGAAATCTGTCTGCGCAAACCGGCGTTCAGCACCAGCATGGCTTCCAGATTGTCGTTCTCCAGCTTGAACTCTTCAAAAAGAGTGCTCGCAGAGTTTGACAGTCTGGTGATGTTTTCCTGCGACGCTGCCGCAGCCTGGTTTTGCTGATCTATGATATTCAAGGCTTGATCTATGATGCTTGTATCAACCTCAGCTGCTTGTGTTGCACCAGCTACAATCAACGAAGCGAAAGGAGCTAGAACCTTGTAATATAATCGACGGTTATTCATGTGCCATCCTATTATTGTATTGACCAATCAGAGCCTGTATTTGCTGTTTTTAACTTTCAGCCACAAACCTGACAAATTGTGTTTGAGTGAAACAAATCCTGTTTTCCGCCTGAACTCCCCGCATGTTTTTCCCTAAACAGAATCGGCAGAACATTCATCATTGAAAGCAATTCTCACGCATGGTTACCTTTTTACCCAAAATATGAAAAAGTGGGTTTTTTGGTAACTTGCGACGGTAATGCTTTCATTTTCCTCGCCAAATTCGACTTTCCTTACCGAATTTGAGGGCAAGCCTATCACAACCTATCCGGTTTTTAGAACCTTTTGACGCATAAAATTTAACGGAAATTTCGGTGCACTTACAACCCTCAGTGCACCAATTCAGGCTTACCAGCCGGTTAGATCCTTGATACCTTTCCCGATGTCTGCAAGACTTTTTACCGTCTTCACACCAGCATCATTCAGTGCGACAAACTTTTCAGCTGCAGTGCCCTTGCCGCCGGAAATAATTGCACCGGCGTGTCCCATTCGCTTGCCGGCAGGAGCAGTAACGCCAGCGATATAAGAAACAACCGGCTTGGTGACGAATTTCTTGATATAGGCAGCTGCCTCTTCTTCTGCAGTCCCGCCAATCTCGCCAATCATGACTATCGCCTCTGTCTGATCGTCCTTTTCGAACAACGCCAGAATATCGATGAAATTTGATCCTGGGATGGGGTCACCGCCGATACCGACGCAAGAAGACTGCCCGAAGCCGAAATCAGTTGTTTGCTTGACTGCTTCATAAGTCAGCGTGCCAGAACGTGACACAATACCGACTTTGCCCTTCTTGTGTATGTTGCCTGGCATGATGCCTATCTTGGACTCTCCAGGAGTTATCACGCCAGGGCAATTCGGTCCGATCAGACGCACTCCAAGTTCGTCACATTTGACTTTTACATCGAGCATGTCCAGCGTCGGGATTCCCTCGGTTATGCAAACGATCAGCTTGATGCCAGCGAAAGCCGCCTCAAGAATGGAGTCTTTGCAGAACGGCGCCGGAACGTAAATGACAGACGCTTCAGCACCTGTTTCCTTTACTGCATCCTTGACGGTATTGAATACGGGCAGACCGAGATGAATCTGACCTCCCTTGCCCGGTGTTACTCCGCCGACCATTCTGGTGCCGTACTGAATGGCTTGCTCGGAGTGGAAAGTTCCTTGAGAACCCGTGAAGCCCTGACAAATCACGCGGGTTTCTTTAGTCAACAAAATACTCACTTCACACCCCCTGCTGCCGCTACGACTTTTTCTGCAGCGTCAGTCAGACTGCTTGCAGCAATGATATTCAGTCCGCTGTCACCCAGTACCTTGCGGCCAAGTTCAGCATTGTTTCCTTCCAGACGAACGACAACAGGCACTGTTACGCCGACTTCGGCAACAGCACCAATGATGCCTTCAGCAATCATGTCGCAACGGACAATGCCACCGAAAATATTGATCAGTACGGCTTGCACGTTCTTGTCCGACAAAATGATCTTGAAAGCTTCTGTAACCCGCTCTTTGGTCGCCCCTCCTCCTACATCGAGGAAGTTGGCAGGACGTCCACCGTGCAATTGCACGATATCCATGGTGCCCATGGCCAGGCCGGCGCCATTGACCATGCAGCCGATGTTTCCATCCAGTGCTACATAATTCAGCTCCCACTTGGCGGCACGCGCTTCGCGCTCATCATCCTGACTGGGGTCGTGCATGGCTCGCAGCTTGGGCTGTCGGAACATGGCATTTCCGTCAATATTGATCTTGCCGTCGAGGCAATGCAGGTTCCCCTCACTGGTGATCACCAAAGGATTGATTTCCAGCAGTGCCAGATCCAGGTCTGCAAAAAGTCTGGCCAATCCCAGGAAAAGCTGTGTGAACTGTTTAACCTGCAGGTCATTCAGGCCGAGCTTGAAGGCGAGTTCCCGTGCTTGAAATGGCTGAGCCCCGCACAAGGGGTCGATGATCGCACGAAGAATTTTCTCGGGAGACTCTTCAGCCACTTTTTCTATTTCAACACCACCTTCAGTGGATGCCATGAAAACTATGCGTCGTGAGGAGCGGTCGATGACGGCTCCAAGATAGAGTTCCTGGGCGATGTCAGTGCAGGTTTCCACGAGGATCTTGCTGACTGGCTGGCCATTCGCGTCAGTCTGGTACGTCACCAGATTCTTGCCGAGCCACTTGTCGGCGAATGCTCTGATCTCTTCCTTGCTGGAAACCAGCTTGACGCCACCTGCCTTGCCCCGACCACCAGCGTGCACCTGCGCCTTTACGACCCATTTGCTGCCACCGAGTTTGTCTGCAGCGGCAGCCGCATCTTCGGCATTGTCTACGGCATACCCCTTGGAGACTGGCAGACCATACTCGGCAAACAGCTGCTTGGCCTGATACTCATGTAAATTCATTCTGCATCCTCGTGCATCTTGCTTAAGTGAAAAAAAGTCCGCTTCGCCAATCAGCGCTTGCGCTTGTTTACCATGTGCACTGCGTGCCCGTTTACTGCAAGGGCGGCTTCGTGGATCGCTTCAGACAATGCCGGGTGCGAGAACATGGTAAGTCCGACATCCTCTGAGCTTGCACTGAATTCCATCGCTATCACCATTTGCTGAACAAGATCGGCTGCACTTGGGCCGATGATATGACATCCCAGCACCCTGTCTGTTTTCGCATCCGCAAGTATCTTGACCATCCCTTCGGTATCGTTTGCAGCCATAGCGCGACCATTGATACTGAAAGGGAAAGTTCCGATATTGTATTCGCGGCCTTCTTGTTGCAGTTGTTGTTCGGTCTTGCCAACCCAGGCAATTTCTGGATGGGTGTAGATGACAAAGGGGACAAGTGAATAGTTGACCTGAGTTTTCTTGCCCGCTATGCGCTCTGCCACCATCACGCCTTCTTCCATGCCTTTATGTGCAAGCATTGGGCCACGAACGATGTCGCCCGCTGCATACACACCCGGAACAGCGGTCGCGCAACTGTCATCCACAACTACAAAACCGCGCTTGTCTAGCTCGACACCTGAACCTGCGTCGACCAGATTCTCGGTCAGCGGACGACGCCCTACAGCGACAATCAGCTTGTCAAAGGTGGCTTCTTGTGGACCGTTTGCGTCCGTATAACTCACAGTGACGGACTTGGACTTGCCTTTGCCAGTGACCTTGCTACCCGTGACTTTTGCACCGAGCTTGATGATTAGCCCCTGCTTGGTCAGAATTTTCTGGGCTTCCTTGGCAATCTGCGCATCCACGGCAGGCAGGAATGCATCCATCGCCTCAAGTACAGTGACTTCAGAGCCCAGGCGAGACCACACACTTCCCAGCTCCAGACCAATCACGCCGGCGCCTATAACGCCAAGTCGCTTTGGAACACTGCTGAACTCCAATGCTCCAGTGGAATCTACGATGGTGTCATTATCGATAGGTGTCGGCGGAATATTGATCGGCACAGACCCTGCAGCCAAGATGATATTGTCTGCAGATATTTCTTCCGTGGAGCCATCGTGTTTGGTAACCAGAACCTTCTTGCCGGCCAGCAGTTTGCCTGTTCCAGCAATGCCTTCCACTTTGTTGGCGCTGAACAGGGACTTCACGCCTTGAGTCAACTGACCAACGATTTTGGCTTTGCGCGCAATCATGGCTGGAACATCCATGGTGACGTTGTCAGCAGAGATGCCGTGAGTTATGAAGTCCTTCTGGGCTTCTACATACTTTTGTGACGAGTCCAGCAGTGCCTTTGAAGGAATGCAGCCAACGTTAAGGCAAGTACCGCCGTAAACAGCGTTTCCCTTGTCGTCGTGCCACTTTTCAACGCAGGCAGTCTTGAAGCCGAGCTGAGCGCAGCGAATTGCTGCTACATATCCAGCTGGCCCCGCACCAATCACAACGACATCGTATTTATTGCTCATAGAATTACTCGCTTTCCATTTAGCGTAATTATTAGATTTCCAGAAGTATTCTGGCTGGATCTTCCAGCAGATCCTTGATGGTCACCAGGAACTGAACAGCTTCTTTACCGTCAATCATGCGGTGATCATATGACAGCGCCAGATACATCATGGGGCGAATCACGACCTGACCATTGACTGCGATTGGCCGTTCCTGAATTTTGTGCATACCAAGAATAGCGGTTTGCGGTGGATTGAGAATCGGAGTTGAAAGCAGTGAGCCGAAAACACCGCCATTTGAAATAGTGAAAGTGCCACCACTCATTTCTTCGATGGACAATTTTCCGTCCTGAGCCTTCATGCCAAATTCGCGAATCTGTGCTTCCACCTGAGCCAGGCTCAAATGATCGGCGTTGCGAAGCACTGGAACAACGAGGCCGCGGGGAGAAGATACGGCAACGCCAATATCCTGGTAACCGTGGTAGACGATGTCACTGCCATCAATTGAAGCATTTACAGCGGGGTAACGCTTCAAGGCTTCCACGCTCGCGCGGACGAAGAACGACATGAAGCCCAGGCGCGCCCCGTCATGGGATTTTTCAAAGAGATCCTTGTATTTGTTGCGCAACGCCATGACTGGCGCCATGTCCACTTCATTGAAAGTGGTCAGCATCGCGGTGGACTGACTGGCCTGAAGCAAACGCTCCGCAACTTTTGCGCGCAATCTGCTCATCGGGACCCGTTCCTCCACGCGACCTGTAGACAGGTCAATGCTGCGAGCGGGAGCTACCGATGCAACAGGTGCCGAAACCGCAGGAACGCTTTTTAGGGAGACAGCTTCAAGCACGTCCTCCTTGGTCACTCGTCCATTCTTGCCAGACCCCTTGATCGTATCAATGTTGATACCATTCTCTTCGGCAATTTTCTTGGCCGCAGGGCTGAGCATCGGTTCGTCGGCGCCAGCTGCAATCGATTCCGCTTTGACATCGGTCGTTTGCTTTGTCGCTGACGCAGCCGTTGCACCTGCTTCAACAAGTGCAATCAATTCGTTGCTGACAATCGTGTCACCAGTGTTCTTCAAAATTTTCTGGAGTACGCCATCAGCTGGCGAAACCACTTCAATCACAACTTTGTCTGTTTCTATATCAACCAGCAATTCGTCACGCTTGACCGCCTCTCCTGCTTTTCTATGCCACGTAGCGATTGTGCCGTCTGGCACTGATTCAGGGAGTGTTGGCGCCTTGATTTCGATTGTCATTGTTTTGTCCTTTTATCACTAAATGAAGTGGCTTACTTTTTCAGCGTCATTGCCTGGTCGAGATATTGGCGCATCTGCTCCATGTGCAATGCCGGATAACCAGCAGCAGGAGACGCTGAGGCTTCACGGCCAGCATAGGTAAGAGGCACATCAGCCTTCAGGTCCTGGGCCACACGGCGCATTTTATGCTGGCTCGAATACCATGCCCCCTGATTCATGGGTTCTTCCTGACACCACATGACTTCCTTGAAGTTCTTGTACTGTTTCATCGCATCGCGCAGGTCATCTGAAGGGAAAGGGTACAACTGTTCGAGACGAATGATTGCGATATTGTCGATGCCCCTTGTACGGCGTTCCTGCCGCAGGTCGTAGTACACCTTGCCACTGCAAAGAATGATGCGTTCGACCTGAGATGCCGGCAGCTCATCAGTTTCACCAATGACCACCTGGAAGGTGCCGTTCGCCAGCTCCTCCATTGTGGACGTGGTCTCCTTGTGACGCAGCAGACTCTTCGGTGACATGACGACCAGTGGCTTGCGCAACGGGCACAGGACCTGCCGCCGCAACATATGGAAAACCTGAGCGGACGTCGTTGGCAGGCATACCTGAATATTTTGTTCTGCGCAAAGTTGCAGGAAGCGCTCGAGGCGCGCCGAAGAGTGTTCCGGCCCCTGCCCTTCGTATCCGTGCGGTAAAAGCATTGTCAGGCCGCAAAGACGTTGCCACTTGTGCTCACCACTGGTAATGAATTGATCAATCACTACTTGTGCTGAATTCGCGAAATCGCCGAACTGCGCTTCCCAGATAATCAAAGCATTCGGCGTTGTTGTCGCATAACCATATTCGAACGCGAGTACAGCCATCTCGGACAACAAAGAGTCGTAGATCGAGAAACTACGCTGATCAGCTGCGAGAGCCTGCAGGGGAATATATTCCGCCCCGGTTTCCTGATCATGAAGCACTGCGTGACGATGCGAAAACGTCCCGCGCCCCACGTCCTGTCCAGTAATTCTAACTTTGTTGCCGCTGGTCAGGATGCTGGCGTATGCCAGAGTCTCGGCGAAACCCCAGTCAACCGGCTTTTCACCCGAGGCCATCTGGGCACGGTCGTCGATGATCTTCTGCACTTGCTTGTGCAGCGTCATGCCGGATGGAATCTTTACCAGTTTGCGTCCCAAAGCCTGAAGGGTTTCGAGTTTGATAGTTGTATTGTAATGAGGCGTCCACTCGTGACCGAGATAGGGATTCCAGTCCACGAACAACTCTACTGATGGCTCTTTGACCAGAGACTTCACAACATGTTCGCCGGTATCCAATGCCTTGCGGTAGGAGGTATTCAGGAACTCAGCCTCTTCCTCAGTCACGACAGACGCTGCTATCAGTCGCTCCGCATACAGGGCACGCGTTGTCTTCTGTTGACGTATCTGGGTATACATGAGTGGTTGAGTGCTTGCTGGTTCGTCAGTTTCGTTGTGGCCGCGGCGGCGGTAACACATCAGATCAATAACGACGTCCTTCTTGAACTCGTAGCGGAAATCCAGCGCCAGTTGCGTGACAAAAAGCACTGCTTCAGGATCATCTCCGTTGACATGGAAAATCGGTGCCTGAACCATTCTTGCGACATCTGTGCAGTATTCTGTAGACCGAGCATCTTCCTGCTTGCTGGTGGTGAACCCAACTTGATTGTTCACGATCAGATGAATTGTGCCGCCGGTGGAGTAGGCGCGGGTCTTGGACATCTGGAAGGTTTCCATCACCACACCCTGCCCCGCAAATGCGGCGTCGCCGTGAATAATGATCGGGACGACTTTACTGCCAACCTTGTCGAGCCTGCGGTCCTGCCGTGCGCGCACAGAGCCTTCTACCACGGGAGACACAATTTCAAGATGCGAGGGGTTGAAAGCCATGGCAAGGTGGACTTCGCCGCCTGGTGTCATGATGTTTGAAGAGAAGCCCTGGTGATATTTTACATCCCCGGAACTCTTGTAAGTCGCACGGCCTTCGAACTCACTGAACAAATCGGACGGATTCTTGCCGAGCGTGTTGACCAGCACATTGAGTCGACCGCGGTGAGCCATGCCGATGACGATTTCTTTTGCACCGTAACTGCCGGAGCGCTGAATAAGCTCGTCGACTAGTGGGATAAGACTCTCTCCTCCTTCAAGTCCAAAGCGCTTTGTCCCTGGATATTTGGAGTCCAGATGCTTTTCAAGACCTTCGGCTGCACTCAAGCGTTCAAGCAGATGCTTCTTGACCTCGGAGGGGAAATCAGGATTGCCAAGATGAGTTTCGATACGCTTCTGAATCCATTGCTTTTCCGCCAGGTCAACAATATGCATGAATTCGTAACCAATCGATCCGCAATAGATGCGCTCTAGTACTTCAATGATTTCACGCAGTGGCGCCTTGTCTTTCTTTATGAACAGAGACCCGGTTTGAAACACAGTTGAGTAATCAACCGGCGAAAGGCCATGGAAATCAAGTTGAAGATCAGGGACCTGCTCACGACGCATCATGTTCAATGGATCGAGCTTTGCTTTCTGATGTCCCCGCACCCGATAAGAGCTGATAAGGTGGAGAACCTGAACCTGCTTGTTTTCATGCTCGGAATTGACGACGGCGTCATCCGAGAGCAAGGGCTTGAAGCGGCTGGTCTTGCCAAGTTCCTTGAAATATTTCTGGATCTCCAAATGTGAAATATCCGATTCCTGTGAATCGGATATTTGCGGGAGACTCTCAAAGTTCGTGCGCCATTCCTGCGGCACCGAATTGGGATCCTGCAGGAATTGATCATACAACTGTTCGACGTAAGACGCATTGCCGCCTGACAAGTGCCCTGTTTTCCACATGAGTTCCATAATGCTTTCTTGCATCTGTATTCTTCCTGGGTAATTGAGGAAGCAGAATCATTGCCTGCTTCAATAATGTCCGTATCCAGTAGCTGATTATTGTTAGAGTATGTTCCTACTCATGTCGCTCTTTGCAGAAGCATTGATCGAATGTGGCCGATGGCTCTTGTCGGGTTAAGTCCCTTTGGGCAAACAGCCACGCAATTCATGATACCTCTGCAGCGGAACACGCTGAAGGGATCTTCCAGGTCAGCAAGTCGGGCATCTGTTGCCGTGTCGCGCGAATCCGCCAGAAATCGGTAAGCCTGAAGCAGCCCTGCAGGGCCGATGAACTTGTCCGGGTTCCACCAGAAAGAGGGGCAATTTGTGCTGCAACAGGCGCACAGTATGCACTCGTAGAGGCCATCGAGCTTTTCGCGATCTTCAGGCGACTGCAGGCGCTCAATGGATGGCGCTGGCGTCGTATTGATAAGAAAGGGCTGAACCTTCTCAAACTGTTTGTAGAACACACCCATGTCCACAACAAGATCACGTACTACTGGCAATCCTGGCAGCGGACGCAGTACCAGTTTGCCGCCTCTGACTGCCGCAGAAACAGGGGTAATGCAAGCGAGGCCATTGGTGCCACTGATATTCATACCATCGGAGCCGCAAACACCCTCTCGGCACGATCTGCGATATGCAATGGACGGGTCCTGACGCTTGAGCAATTCAAGTACGTCCAGAACCATCAGATCTTTTCCAGCCGGCAACTCGATCTCGTAGTCCTGCATGCGGGGCTTCGAATCCACTTCCGGGTTGTAGCGATATAGACTGACTAGCACGATGATCTACCTTTTCCTGTCACTCGCAGGAACTTAGCGCCAAGTGAGGCAAATTAATAGGTTCTGACCTTCGGTTCGAATTTCTCGACCGTTTTTGGAGAGAAGTTAACCGCACGTTTTGAAATAGTATTTGTGCCGGGAAAGTACAGTGAATGGCATAGCCAACTCTCGTCATCGCGCTCCTGAAAGTCATCTCGCGCGTGTGCCCCCCTGCTTTCAGTTCTTCCTTCAGCAGCAATCGCAGTTGCTTCCGCCACTTCAAACAAATTCTCCAATTCAAGCGCTTCAATGCGAGCTGTATTGAATGCGTTGCTCTTGTCAGCGAGCGAGATATTGGCGATCCGCAATCGCAATTCCGCGAGCTTTTGAATCCCTTCTCTCATGAAATCGCCGCGTCGGAATACACCGAAATAGTTCTGCATAATCGTTTGCATGGCAATGCGCAATTCCGCAACGCTTTCGCCCTTGGTTGTATTGTTCAAACGGTTCAGGCGGGTCAACGCCTGCTCTATATCTGACTCGGAAGCGGCGCGCTGTTCGATGCCCTGACGTAGCATGCTCTCGATATGCTTGCCTGCCGCGCGGCCAAATACCACGAGGTCCAGCAGCGAGTTGCCACCAAGACGATTGGCGCCATGCACTGAAACGCAGGCCACTTCACCTACTGCAAACAGCCCTTCTATAATCTTGTCGTTGCCATCCGCTTCCTGTGATAGCGCCTGTCCATGAATGTTGGTGGGAATGCCACCCATCATGTAATGGCATGTAGGAACTACAGGAATAGGTTCTTTGACCGGATCCACATGTGCGAAAGTACGAGACAGCTCGAGAATTCCAGGCAGTTTTGCATTCAAAACCTTCTCGCCAAGGTGATCGAGCTTGAGCATGACGTGATCACCCAGAGGACCACAGCCACGCCCTTCAATGATCTCAAGAATCATCGAGCGGGCGACAACATCGCGACCCGCGAGATCCTTCGCGTTGGGAGCGTAGCGCTCCATAAACCGCTCACCGTCCTTGTTGATCAGGTACCCACCTTCCCCACGGCAGCCTTCAGTCACGAGTGAGCCCGCGCCATAGATTCCTGTTGGGTGGAACTGCCACATTTCCATGTCCTGTACCGGGTAGCCCGCTCGCAATGCCATACCGATACCGTCACCAGTACAAATCATGGCATTGGTCGTAGAGGCGTAAATTCGACCTGCACCACCAGTAGCAAAAACAGTCGCCTTTGATTTGATGTAAACAGTTTCACCTGTCTCAATGCAGATAGCCGTTACGCCTACGACGACTCCGTCTTGGTTGCGCACCAGATCTGTTGCGAACCACTCATTCAGGAAGACGGTTTTGTTCTTAACGTTACCTTGATAAAGAGTGTGAAGCAGCGCATGACCCGTTCGGTCCGCAGCAGCACAGGTACGTGCTGCCTGGCCTCCCTTGCCAAAATCCTTTGATTGCCCGCCGAACGGGCGCTGATAAATACGGCCGCTTTCAGTCCTGGAGAACGGCAGTCCCATATGCTCCAGTTCGAACACAGCTTGGGGGCCCTCGCTGCACATATACTCGATAGCGTCCTGGTCACCAATATAGTCGGAGCCCTTGACAGTGTCGTACATGTGCCAGCGCCAATCGTCATCTGGATCTGCGCTCGCTATGGCACACGTTATTCCGCCCTGCGCAGATACAGTGTGCGATCTGGTCGGAAAGACCTTGCTTATAACAGCTGTCTTGTAGCCCGACTGGGAAAGCTGCAATGCAGCGCGCAGGCCTGACCCGCCACCACCTACGATTACCGCATCAAAAGAAAGAGTTCGTACATCTGACATTTAAAGTCCCCACAGAATCTGAATACCCCAGACGAGGTAAATGAACATCACGATGACGCAGGCTGATTGGAAGGCGAATCTAATTACAGAAGCCTTGGAGCCCAGCAAGTCCGAAGTCAAATAATCCGTGGAAATTGTCCACAACCCAACCCACGCATGAGCACACAGGGCAACCAGGGCGAACAAACTCGCAATGCGCATCCAGGTTGCGCTGAAAAGGTCTCGCCACTGCTCGAAACTAAGCTCTGGAGAAAAGGCCAGATACCCGAGCAACCCAACGAAATACATCGCAAGATATACGGCCGTCAGTCGCTGTACGACCCAGTCGTAAAGCCCGCTTCGACCAAAACTGGTGACATTTGTTACCACAGCCATACTCCTGACATGACAATTGCAATGATTGAAAGGGCGACTACCAATCTGGCTCCGGTCTGAGCTCCAGAGAGAGTTTCACCGATACCCAGATCCATCACGAGGTGCTTGATGCCTGCGATAAGGTGATACAACAAGCCGGACAGGATCGCCCAAATCAGGAGTTTCGTGATTGGCATTGAAAGCCATGAATCAACTCGCGCGAAGCCCTCGCTAGAAGACAGGGATTCGCTGAACAGCCACAACAGCACAGCCACTCCGGCGAAGATGAATACGCCAGAAACGCGATGCAGAATCGATGTGATGGCAGGAAGGGGCAATCGAAGGGTAGAGAAATCGAGGTTCTTGGGTCGTTTGTCGTTCACAGAATTTACATTTCCATGAGGCCCGGAGGGGCTTGGTTAGATAAATTGGCCGACCCTGACTGGGCCGATCTGTTTGATTACACTTGCAATTCCTGCTCGCGTAACATGGGCGTGGAGTATAGTCTTCTGACATATGGAATACAATAAACTCCAGGGTATTTGCAGGGATTGTGACAGTTTATTGTCATTGGGTATCGGGGCCGCCAATTGTCTTGACTCTCAAGCACTTGGCATTGCTAAAATGCCAGGCAGCTGGAAATTCAGATTGACCTGACATCTTTTTGAACAGCTTTTGCATGACGCTCGAGCAAAAGTAATTGGCCCAGGACTTCATCCCCCGGAAATCAGCATTGCCAGGAGTTCGGTATGAACAAGAAAACTGCCACTTTGTCTATTGAAGGCATCAAAGACAGCATTGAACTTCCTGTTCTTGAGGGCAATATCGGCCCGAATGTCATTGACGTTGGAGGACTTACAGCCAAGGGGTATTTCACGTATGACCCTGGCTTCATGTCTACGGCCTCATGCGAGTCCAAAATTACCTTTATTGATGGTGACGAGGGCGTTTTATTGCACAGGGGCTACCCAATAGAGCAGCTTGCAGAGAAATCAAACTATCTGGAAACCTGCTTCCTGCTTCTCAATGGGGAATTGCCTGACGTCGCTGAAAAGGCTCGCTTTGAAAACGACATTCGCTATCACACCATGGTGCATGAGCAACTTTGTCAGTTTTTCAAGGGGTTTCCGATGAATGCGCACCCCATGGCAATAATGGTAGGCGTAGTTGGTGCGCTGTCCGCTTTCTACCATGACTCTCTTGACATCACGAAAGAGGAAGATCGAAGGATCTCCGCACACAGGTTGATTGCCAAAATGCCGACGATCGCCGCCATGTGCTACAAGCATGCTATCGGCCAGCCTTTCATGTATCCGCGCAATGATTTCGGTTTTGCAGAAAACTTCCTGCATATGATGTTCAGCACGCCATGTGAAGCACCCAGGGTTAGCCCGATTCTAGCCAAGGCCATGGACACTATTTTCCTGCTGCACGCAGATCATGAGCAGAATGCTTCAACCTCCACCGTTCGTCTTGCAGGCTCTACAGGCGCCAATCCTTTCGCATGCATTTCAGCGGGAATCGCAGCACTATGGGGGCCGGCACATGGGGGCGCGAACGAGGCAGTGCTCAACATGTTGTACGAGATCAAGGATGAGTCACGCATCGAGGAGTACATCAAGCGGGCAAAGGACAAGAACGACCCATTCCGGTTGATGGGCTTTGGCCATCGCGTCTACAAGAATTTCGACCCTCGTGCCAAGGTGATGCGCAAAATATGTGACGAAGTGCTTGCGGACCTGGGTGTGGATAACGATCCTCTTTTCAGAATTGCACGCCGACTGGAGAAAATAGCGCTTGAAGATGAATATTTCATTGAGCGGAAACTATACCCCAATGTGGACTTCTACTCGGGCATAATCCTCAAGGCAATTGGAATTCCCACGTCAATGTTCACCGTAATATTCGCCGTGGGCAGGACGCCGGGATGGATCTCCCACTGGAATGAGATGATCAGCAATTCATACAAAATCGGGCGCCCACGTCAATTGTATACAGGGCACGCCAAGAGAAATTATCCGCGATGAAACCTTAAATCCATCCAGTGCAATACTGCTGCAATGCATCGTCAAGACATTGGAAATACAACTGGGCGGAAATCAATTCGAAGAAGTGTTGCCGGAAAAAATGGTGGAGCCTATCGGGATCGAACCGATGACCTCAACGCTGCCAGCGTTGCGCTCTCCCAGCTGAGCTAAGACCCCATTTGCGGACTTCTCACGACAACGGCCAGGTGCCCATCGTTCGATGTCCGCGCATTCTAAGCACCGATCCCGGACCTGTCAACGATTAGTCACTTGCACCTGAGAACTGCTGAAACTCCTTTTCAAGCAACTTGGACTCCTTGTTGGAAATGCCACCAAGCACCGTGATTGCATGCCGCAGTCTTGCACGTGTGATATCCAGACCAAGAATGCTGATGGAGTCCACTACGGAAGTGGACACCGATTTTCCAGAAATGGCCACGAACAGTGGAAACAGGAAATCACGGATCTTCAATGCCATGTGATTTGAAAGCAGCAAGCACACATTTTCAATTTCGTCTCTACTGAACTGTCTGATATTTTCGAACTGCCAGATAGTGAATTGCAGTATCCGTCTGATACTTTCAGTATCCAGTGACTTGTGTGCGAAAGACGCACTGTCTATCGCTGGCAATCCTGCGAGGAAAAACCCTGCCAGTGGTTCCACATCTGTGAATTTGTCCACACGATCCTTGAGCAGAGGGACTATGCGTGCCACTTTTGACGGTTCAAATGCCCAGTCACGAAAAAGGGCCATGAACTCATTGTCGCTGACACGTTCTCGAAGGTACTTGCCGTTCAACCACGTCAACTTGTCTACGTCGAAAACCGGACCTCCAAGCGAAACCCGCGTGAGATCGAACTCCGCTGTCATCTCTTCAATAGAAAACATTTCTCGCCCATCAGGCATGGTCCATCCCATTTGACCAAGGTAGTTCACCAGAGCGCGTGGCAAGTATCCCATGTCGCGGTAATAACTGATGCTGGTAGGATTCTTGCGTTTGCTTAGTTTGCTTTTGTCGGGATTGCGCAGCAAAGGCATATGACAATAGGTCGGAGGTACCCATCCAAAATACTGATACAGCAGCAAATGCTTCGGGGTGGAGTTGATCCATTCTTCGCCGCGAATGACATGGCTTATTTCCATATGATGATCGTCAACCACATTGGCGAAATGATAGGTTGGAAGTCCATCGGATTTGATCAGCACCTGCATGTCAATTTGTTGCCAGGCGATGCGAATTTCACCTCGAAGCATGTCTTGAAAAACGCAATCGCCCTCCTCTGGAATTCGCATGCGAATGACATGCTCCGTGCCAGCTGCAACATAAGCCGCAACCTGTTCCGGAGACAGGCTCAGGCAGTGGCCGTCGTAGCCTACGGCAGCCTTGTCCTGCATCTGCTGCGCTCGCAATGAACTAAGGCGTTCAGACGTACAAAAACATCTGAATGCGTGTCCGCTGCTCAGAAGTGTCCTGATTTCTCTGGAATACAAATCGCTACGTTCACTTTGCCGGTATGGCCCGCAAGGGCCGCCAACGTCGGGGCCTTCGCTCCAGGTCAGCCCCAACCAGCGCAACGCAGCCAGAATATCGGCCTCTGACTTCGCAGTGCTGCGCACTTGATCGGTGTCTTCAATACGTAAAATGAACTCGCCAGCATGCTGGTGTGCGAAGCAGCGATTGAACAGGGCTATATAGGCTGTTCCTACATGTGGATCACCCGTGGGCGAAGGGGCAATTCGAGTTCTTACCTTGAGCATGTTGTGTCCGTAAAGAGTGATTGATTTGCAGATCTGCACGTTGTCGATGCGTAATTGCAGATGATTATACGCTATCGTAATTGCGTGCAAACCATTAACATCATCAACATCGAATTCTCCTTCTAGTATTACAACATGCCACTTTCCCCCGACAGCCATCGCTTCTGCGTGGCGCCCATGCTGGATTGGACTGACCGTCACGAACGCTATTTTCTAAGACTGATAAGTCGTCACGCCCGCCTCTACACTGAAATGGTAACAACGGGTGCTCTGATGCATGGCGATGTCCGTCGACATCTTGCCTATGACTCTGCTGAACATCCGCTGGCACTGCAGCTTGGCGGTAGTGAGGTGGAGGACCTGGTTCGTTGTGCTCACATTGCCCGCGACTATGGCTATGATGAAATAAATCTCAACGTTGGCTGCCCAAGTGATCGTGTGCAAGCGGGTCGTTTCGGCGCCTGCCTTATGGCTGATGCAACGCTGGTCGCTGATTGTGTGCGAGCCATGAAGGATGCAGTCGATTTGCCCGTCACAGTCAAATGCCGCACTGGCATTGATCAGCACGACTCCGCTGCGTTTCTTGCAGATTTTGTCTCAGCGATTGCCGATGCAGGATGCGATTTGCTGATTATTCATGCGCGGATCGCAATTCTCAATGGGCTGAGTCCCAAGGAGAATCGCGAGATTCCTCCTTTGAACTATGAGCGTGTTTACATGATGAAAGAGCGCTTTCCTCAATTGAAAATCATCCTCAATGGCGGAGTCAAAAGTATAGATGACGCAATGCAGATTCTTGCGCATGTCGATGGCGTCATGATGGGGCGGGAGGCTTATCACAATCCTTGGACACTGCATAGTGTGGATGAATTGCTTTTCGGAGAACCACCAAACACGTATTCCAGAATTGACACAGTCAGAGATTACCTTCCCTATGTTTCCAGGCAATTGTCGGATGGAACACCGTTGCAGCACATGACTCGTCATATTCTTGGGTTATTCCATGGTGTACCAGGAGGAAAAGCCTTCAGAAGACATCTCAGCGAGAACGCCTTTCGCCGCAATGCCGGTCTTTCCGTTCTGGAAGATGCCGTCGCGAAAGTTGAGGACTTTTCCAGCATTGCAAACAGAGAGGACCAGACAGCATGATTTCGAATATAAGGAAATTCTTCGAAAAAAATCTGCATCTCGATAGCAACACCAGCGTTGCAGAAAAAAGTGCTCGGTTGCCGCTGGCAACTGCCGCCTTGATGTTTGAACTGTTGAAGACGGATCAGCTGGTAGACGAACGCGAAATCGAGACATTGATACAGGTCCTTCGAAGGACCTTCAAACTTGACGAAAAGAAGTTGCAGGAGGTCATCGCACTGGCAGAGGGAGAGGCACGACGCGCTACATCTCTTTACGAATTCACCAGTCTGATAAATGCAGACTACAGTTACGCAGAGCGCGTAGAACTGGTGGAGAGTCTTTGGGAAGTGGCGTACGCAGACCAGCACCTGGATCGCTACGAAGACCATTTGGTTCGCAAGGTTGCAGATCTGATTCATGTCAGGCACAGCGACTTCATTCGCACGAAGCTGGAGGTCAGGTCACGAATTGATATCCGTGCAGATTCGATTCTTCAAAATTCTTCGAAGTCGTCGTAGTAAGCCCCGTCATTGACGAGATACTCACGTTGTTGCAGGTAGGCTTCGCGGAGAAAAATATACTCATCGCCGGAAATTAGATTCTCCATTGAGAGTACAGAGGCGCGATTATCAAGCTCCTTGAGCGCAGTCAGAGTGTGTCTTGTTGAGTCATCATTGTGATACTGGATTGGGTTGAAGAGGGTGTCCAGCACCATGCCAAACGAGTCGCGCAAGGAACTCGGGCCGAACAACGGCAAAACCACATAGGGACCAGCGCCAATTCCCCATCGCCCAAATGTCTGGCCAAAATCCTCTTCGTTCTTGGCAAGTCCCACGGAGGATGCCACGTCAATGACTCCGCCAATTCCGACCGTGGTGTTGATCAGCAATCTTCCGGAGTCGGACGCGGCATCCTGCAGTTTCATCTGAAGGACATTGTTCGCCAGCACATTGACGTCATCGATATTGCTGAAGAAATTGCCTATGCCTTGACGAACAATCGTAGGCACGCCGTTGTTGTAGACGATTGCGACGGGACGCAGCAGCCAGCCATCAAAAAACTTGTTGAAGGCAAAAATGTTTAAATTCGCAGATTCCCATGGATCGTTGGCAAAAGCCTGGCTGCTGCACAGGAGCAGTGCACCTAGCATAACCGAGTGACCGGCACTGACTACTGAATTCACTTTCATTGTGTCCACGAATCAAATCGGCGCGCATTATGCGCCATGACTACGGTAGTTCCTAGCTTGCAGCTCATATTATCCCGATTACGAGTGCAGGTGTCCCCCCCTGAAATGGGGAAATACTCAAAAAGACTTGCCGCCGACATTTTGCAGTTCGCGTATCGTTATTCGGCGCAGATAGCCAAAGTCTGGGTATCTGGAACTCCATGTGCAGGAAATGCTCAAGAATCTGTACTTTTCCAAAGCGTCAATGGGTTGCTCGCTCCAGCTCCTCGAGTCTTTTCACTATGCGCTTTTCCGATATGGGCACTTTGGTTCCCAAAGTCTGCGCGAACAGCGAAACACGCAGCTCTTCAATGAGCCACCGGGTATCGTCCAGCGCTGATTCTCGCTCGTCACAGTGAGCAAGTACTGTGCGGCGTCGCGCTTCCAGGGAATTGAGCAGATGCTGATTTTCCTTGTCCTTCGGCAATTGTCCGGAGAGCTTGTCCAGGCGCAGCTGTATTGCGCGCAGGTACCGAGGCAGCTCCTGCAACCAGGGGCCCGGCGTTCTGGAAAGATAGCCGGCGGACATCAATCCCAGCAATTGCTGCCTGATGTCCTGGACGACGTATTCCAGATGCTTGCCGATCACTGTGCCAAGCCTTCGTTGAACATCGAAGTGCATATCCACAATGCGTCGGACAAGCGCCTCAAACTTCTCGGTAGCTGCTATCAAACGGGGCTTTCCCTGCATCAGAAGTTCCTCGAACGCATCCTTGCTGCGGGGAATGGCGCAGTCATCCAGGTTGAATGCCTGGCGGAATATGAGTGTCAGCCCCTCTTTTTGAATCTCTTCAGGCGTATGTAGCGCCAGCACTGTCAGCCTGGCTGAAACAGACTTGAGTCGAGACTGAATAAGAGATCTCTGTTGTGCGCTTCGCAATATCACGAGACGACACAGGCCCTGCCGAGTCAATTGCTCAGCAATTGTGCCGTCTTCCTGCAGGAGCAATGCAGCAGAATCGCCTTTGTCTACCAAGGCAGGGTAACGCTGAAGACCGGTAGCAGGATTGACAGTGACGATCTTGGGCAACTCACCAAAAGTCCAGTCTTTTATATGCTCTCGTTCCAAGGAATGTGCGGACTCTTGCGGTATCTGCAAAACAGCAGTTCGAGCAAATTGCTTGTGCAACTGGGGCAGCGACTGGCTACGGGCGATCTCTTTTCCGGCGTCATCGAGTACACGAACCCAGGGCTGCAGATGCACAGGAAGCAAGATGGTCTCCAGAATACCCTCCTCCAGCCTGATCCCTCGTGAGCGGCGCGCATAGTCTCGAAGGTGTTCGCGCAAGCCTGGAGGTTCAGCAGCCACGGGCAAAGCCTCCTGCCATGCCAGGAAGCCTTCAATGAAGTCGGGAAGAGGCACAAACAGTTTGCGCAAATGTTTGGGCAGATTCTTCATCAGGAATACACTTCGCTCCTGCAAGGTACCAGGAACAGCCCAGTCGAGATTGCTCTGCTTCAGCATGGGCAGCACTTCCAGCGGCACATCGATAGTAGCGCCATCGAGATCCTCGCCAGGCTCGAAGAGATAATCAATGCGCAGAAAATTGCTTTTTACAGCTAAAGCGTCTGGGAAATCGAGTCGCAATTTTTCTGTCACTTCCGCGCTCATCAGATTTTCTCGCCCAAGCTCCAAGCCTGTACTGCCTGATTTGAGCTTTTGCTGTCGCGCCCACGATTCCAGTGCACGAGTGTCACAGATACCGGGAGGAATCTTGCTCGCAAAGAAGTCATAGATTCTTTCCTCGCTCACAATGCTTTCCGGTCGGCGAAGTTTTTCCTCCTCCTTGCGAATACTCTCGAGCAAGGCTGCATTGTGCTGATAGAACGGAGCGCGCGTTTCCAGCTGCATCGCTGCAAGTCCTTCTCGAATGAAGATTTCGCGACTGGCTACAGGATCGATACTGGAATATGACACTCGTTTACGCTCTATCAAGGTAAGTCCGAACAGACTGATCCTGTCAAAGGCCATAACCTGCCCTCTGCTCTTCTCCCAGTGGGGCTCCGAGTACTCGTGGCGCAGCAAGCCAACAGCAGCATCCAACACCCATTCCGGTTGAATGGAGCCAGCCTGTGTTGCATACAGTCGACTGGTTTCCATGAGCTCGGCTGTGACGAGCCATTTGGGCATCTTGCGTGCCAATGTTGATGTGGGGAAAATTGAGAACTTGCGACTGCGGCTTCCGAGGTAAAGAGCGTCCTCTGTTTTCATTCCCAGCTGATTCAGTGATCCACGTATTATTGCTCGATGCACTGCTTCGTAATTGATGTCCTCGGGCTTGAAGATGGTATCGGCACGACGATTCTCTCTAAAACCAAGCTGATGGCTCATCAGATGCAATTGGCGATGCGTCTCCCGCCATTCACGCATGCGCATGTGAGATAGAAAATGCTTGCGGCAGAATTCTTTCAGCCCTGAATTGGTCAATGCCTGGCGCTGCTTTTCGTACTCGGACCACAGCAAAATCCATGACAGAAAATCGGATTCCTTGTGCGCAAACAACACATGCTTTTCCCTGGCAGCCTGCTTCTTGTCGGCTGGAAATTCCCGGGGGTCCTGAACACTGAGGGCACTGACTATGATCAGTACTTCCTGCAGGCAATTGCGCGACTCAGCCTCGATCAACATTCTGCCCAGGCGAGGGTCCACAGGCAGTGCAGCAAGCAGGCGCCCTGTTGAAGTAATTCGCCGTTGTTCGTCCAGCGCGCCGAGCTCTTGCAGTAATTTGAGCCCATCATTCACTGATCTTCTATCAGGCTTGTCCAGAAACGGGAACGCTTCAATGTCACCCAGGCCAAGAGCGAGCATTTGCAGAATGACGGCACTCAGATTGGTGCGCTGAATCTCCGGCTCGGTGAAGAGTGGTCGAGAAGTAAAGTCATCCGAATCGTAAAGTCGAAAACACGTGCCGTGCCCTACTCGCCCGCAGCGCCCTGCGCGTTGATTGGCACTTGCCTGTGACACTCGCTCAATTGGAAGTCGCTGCACCTTGCTCTGCACACTGTAGCGACTGATGCGAGCAAGACCAGTATCGATGACATAGGCAATACCTGGCACTGTAATGGATGTTTCAGCCACATTCGTTGCGAGCACAACTTTGCGCCCCTTCATTGGCAGAAAAATCTTTTGTTGCTCGGCTGGTGTCAAGCGAGCATAGAGGGGCAGAATCTCGGTGTGACGCAGATCGGACTTTCGAAGCGCCATCGCCACATCACGAATCTCACGCTCCCCGCTCAGGAATACCAGGACATCCCGCAACGCTGGTCGCTGCGACTTCTCCAAGGCTTCAATCTCCCGCAATGCATCAATGATGCCCTGCAATAGCGGCTCTTCACTCTGTTCTGTGCCCTCTTCCACAGGTCGATACAGAATATCCACCGGATAGGTCCGTCCGGCCACGGCGACGATGGGGGCAATGTCAAAATGAGCAGAAAATTTCTCCACATCGATTGTTGCGGACGTGATGATGACTTTGAGGTCTGGCCTTTTCACCAGCAATTGGGACAGGTAACCGAGAATGAAGTCAATATTCAGGCTGCGCTCGTGCGCTTCGTCAATGATCAGGACTTCGTATTTGTTGAGATAGCGATCCTGTTGAATCTCCGCTAACAGAATGCCGTCTGTCATCAGTTTGATGAGCGTGTCGGCACTGGTGCTGTCGGAAAAGCGCACCTGATAACCAACGACACCGCCCAAAGGAACGGCCAGCTCCTCTGCAATGCGTGTCGCTACGGCGCGGGCTGCAAGTCGACGCGGCTGGGTGTGTCCGATCAGCCCCCGAATCCCGAGCCCCAGTTCAAGACAGATCTTGGGTAGCTGTGTTGTCTTGCCAGAGCCGGTATCGCCAGCAATCACCACGACCTGATGATCACGAATGGCAGCGGCTATATCCTCCCGCCGCTCTGACACCGGCAGGTTCTCGGGATAGGAGATGCGAGGCAACAACTGGCGACGGTCGGCGATCTGAGCGGCGCAATGCTGCAATCGCTCCTTCAGTCTGGCCAACAGAATTTGGCCTTCGTCAGAATCGGCACGCGCACGTTGAACTTGTCGCAGCAAAGTCTGCAGTGCATGGCGATCGCGCGTAGCACAGGCCTGTATCTGTGTCTGGAAGGTGTCCTGCAAGTGCGTGGTTTCCCTGCGTCCTGGTGAACTGTCGTTCTCTGGTTACTGACTGCCGTGGCTGTTGAAGCGCGCCAGTTCCTGCTCCCGCAATTCGCGTCGCAAAATTTTGCCAACATTGGACTTCGGCAGATCCTTGACGAACACGATTTCTCTGGGAACCTTGTATGCAGTGAGATTCTCGCGGCAATAGGCCTTCATGTTCTCTGCATCCAGAGCCGGGTCACGTGGCACTATGAACAGCTTGACAGCCTCTCCACTGCGCTCACTTGGTATACCGATGACCGCAGATTCGAAAACACCCGGGTGGGCATTGATCAGCTCTTCCACCTCACTGGGAAATACATTGAATCCGGAGACTATGATCATGTCCTTCTTGCGATCGACAATGCTCACGTAACCATCTGAATCGATGGTTGCATAGTCTCCGGTCTTGAACCAACCGTCTGAAGTGATGGCGTCGGCTGTGGCTTCCGGGTTCTGCCAATAGCCTTTCATGACTTGCGGGCCGCGAACCCACAGCTCACCCTTGTCACCAACGCCACCCACCACACCTGCATCATCCACAACCTGCAGCTGAGTATCAGGCACAGCTGGGCCAACGGTCCCAAGCCTCACCTGGCCGGGCCTGTTGACCGTGACTACCGGTGAACATTCAGTGAGTCCATACCCTTCAAAGACTTCACAGTTGGTTATTCGAGTCCATTCTCGCGCCACGTTCACAGTCAAAGCCATACCGCCGGCACCAGCAAAGCGCATGTCGCTGAAGTCCACCTTCCCTATGTCCTTGTGGCGGCACAACGCCAGATACAAGGTATTGATGCCGACAAAGCCATTGGCGCGCGCCTTGCGCATGACTTTTATCAAGCCATCAATGTCACGGGGGTTGGGAATCAGCACTGAATGATTGCCCGCCAGAATCATGGTCAGGCAGTGAAACATGAACGCATACGTGTGGTAGAGCGGCAAAGGCCCGATGATGGAATCGCTGCCATCCTTGATGACCGAAATGCTCACAGCCCGCAGCTGCATCATATTGGCCAGTAAATTGGCATGAGTCAGCATCGCGCCTTTGGCAACGCCTGTAGTACCGCCTGTATAAAGAATAATTGCCGTATCTGTCCCAGACTCCCTGCTGGCGACTGGCTTCTCTGCCCCTCGTCCCTTAACAATTCCACGCCAGCTAATCGCAGATGGCAGAGCATATCTGGGTACCAGCTTTTTGACGTAACGCAATGCGAAATTAATTGCGATTCTGTTCAGCCGTGGAAGCATGTCACCCAGTTCCGTGACAACAATCACACGAATGTCCGTTTCAGGAAGAACCTGCTCCAGTTTGTCGCAAAAATTGGCGAGTATCACAATGGCCTTTACGCCAGAGTCTTTGAATTGATGAGACATCTCACGAGCGGTATAAAGCGGGTTGGTGTTTACGAGCACAAGACCCGCTTTCATGGCTCCCAGCGCTGCAATCGGGAATTGCAGGATATTGGGCAACTGAATGGCGATACGGTCACCCGCCGAAAGCGCAGACTGGCCCATCAGAAATTCGCAAAACTGATCGCTGAAACGTTGGAGGTCCTCGTAGGAAATCGTATGTCCCAATGCTGTAAAGGCTGGACGATCTCCATATGTTCGAAATGCGTGTTCGTAAATTTCCGGAACACGTGAGAACCGAGCCGGATCCAGGTCTCCTGTCAATTCACTCGTCTTGGCTTCTGACATCGTCGCTCTCTCCAAGTGTCGGTCTTGCCCTTGTTTCTTGAATTATTTGATCAATCTGGCTGCACTGTGAATCACACTCGCATTTCATGAAGTATCTACGCTTGCTGGTTGAGGTTGGTTCTCACCCTGGCTTGGCATCAGACTTCTGAAAAAAGTATCTCAGCATGCGCTTGAACAACCGCATGAAGAGAGCAACAAAGACTGCAGCTGCAACTGACATACTCAGTGGCACCAGCGCCCTTACGAAGCTGGTTCCGCCCACCGTCACCATGTCCAGCAAGATGACAATAAGTGCCGGTGCCAGCAGGTCACTGCCGGGGCTTACATACCATGGAGTGAACATCAGCGCCAGTAGGATGGCTCGCAATGTATTTGCCAGAGGTTTGAAACTGAGCATTCCGGTAAATCGATAAAAAATCATGTAGCACAGGGTGCCACAGGCAATGTAAACAGCCCAGCCGACTACATAATCATAGATGTCTAGCATGCCGCGCTCACCCAACGAATAATATGTTCTTCCAGTCCCTTTTCATGCACGTATTCTTCAGATATGACCTTGTTTGTCACCGTAATCTGCTGGCGTTTCATCGCTTCTCTGTCGCCACTGACAAGCGGATGCCAGTCAGGTAGTGCTTTGCCTTCATAGCGCAACCGATAGGCGCAAGTATCGGGGATCCAATGCAATAAAGGTAGATTATGCAAGTCGAGTACGAGACAGTCAGGAACCAGGATCTGACGGCGCTCGTAGGACTGACAGCGGCATTTGTCCTGATCCAGATAACGGCAGACTACGCGCGTATAGTGCACCTGTTCATTGCGACTGTTGATCAACTTCTTCAGGCAACAACGCCCACAGCCGTCACACAAAGCCTCCCACTCTTCTCTGTTGAGTAAATCGAGAGGCTTTTCCCAGAAATTTTCAGTCACTGTCATCGCACTCACTCGCCATATTTAAGGATGGATGCAAAGCGAGATTCCAGCAATTGCTGGCGCCACTGGCGCATGTCCAGCGGCCACACCAGTTTGCCCGCTGCGGCCGATTCAGTCAGAAGTTGCAGCAACTGCTTCTTGCGGGCAAGGACTTCCGGTGCAATGCCGAGATCCAGGGCGATGGATGCGACTTCTTCCTGACAACGTTTGAGCTGGGCCCGCATGGCAGGCGTCAGCGGCTGATCCGCTGCCGATTGTGGCAAAGGCTCGCCCACATGGGGAGTGGCAATTATCTGCAGTACTTCGGTCAGGAACTTGTGCATCAATTGTTTGGACAAGTCGGGAATCTTCTGCACCTCAGATGCCGAAACAGGGCGTCGTTCCGCGAGAGCGATCAAGTCGGCGTCCTTCGCGATCCAGCTACGGGGTTTGTCTTTTTCTCTTGCTACTTTCTCACGCCAGGCGCAAAGGCGTTGTAATGTCGCAAGTTGCAAGGGATTCAAGCGCCAGGACATTCCCAGCGACTGATAGTATTGGCTCCATTCAGTCGAGCCGCTCTCCAGAGACGCACCCACCAGCATTTGATCAAACTCATGAACAGCCCATCCATGGCGACCTGTGCTTGCCAGCTTCTCCTGAAGAAAATCAGTAATCCGGGGCATACAAGCAACATCCAGCGCGGCGTATGCAAGTTGCTCTGCCGATAACGGTCTGCGAAGCCAATCCGAGCGTGTCTGATCCTTGCTGACTTCGAGACCAAGGACTTCCTTCACAAGATTCTGGTAACTGATGCTGTACCCGTAGCCTAGAAAGGCTGCCGCACGCTGGGTATCGAACAGTGGGGAAGGCACCTTGCCGAAAAAACCTTTGAATACCACCAGATCTTCCGAACATGAATGCAAGGACTTCAGGACACGGGGGTTGTCGAGAATATTGGAGAAAGCAGCCCAATGTGTAATCGCCAGCGGATCCAGAAGGTAGTTGGTCTGACCGTCACATACCTGAATCAGCCCAAGTCGCGGATGAAACGTATCAATCCGGATGAACTCAGTATCCAGTGCGAGGACGCTGCAGTGTTGCCACTGCACGCAGAGCTCAGCCAGAGTATTGTTGTCTGTGACAAGAACATATTCAGTAAGTGCTTGAGAGAGTGTCATCATGGCGCCCGCACAACCAACCTGCCCTTGAATGCGTGGTTCAACGTACTGCCATCAACAAACTCGAGCTCCCCGCCAACAGGCACACCATGTGCAATTCTACTGACGACCAGCTGCAATGACTTTATCTGCTCTGCAATGTAATAAGCGGTTGCCTCACCTTCTACAGTGGGGTTGCAAGCCAGAATTACTTCAGTAATCTGCTTGTCGGTCAAACGTGCAATCAAGTCCGGCAAGCCAAGTTGTTCCGGACCAATGCCATCAATGGGCGACAAATGCCCCATCAGCACGAAATATTGCCCTTTGTAGCTCCCCATTTGTTCAATCGCGTGCACATCTGCAGGCGACTCCACGATACAAAGCAGACTGCCATTGCGCGACGGGTCGCGACATATTCGGCACTCAGGCTCTTCTGTCAACGTACGGCAACAGCTGCAATGTCCCACTTTGCTCAACGCCTCATCCAATGCGGCAGTCAGCTGTCGACCGCCCTGGCGGTTTCTTTCCAGCAGATAGAAAGCCATCCGTTGTGCCGACTTCGGCCCGACGCCCGGCAAGCATCGGAAAGCCTCTACCAATTCTTCTATCAAGGGACTTGAGAACATGTAACTTACTCAGAAAATCAGTGTCAGAAAGGAAATTTGAAACCGTCAGGAAGCTTGAGCCCGGAGGCAAGACCCGCCATCGAGTCCTGATTGCGTTCCGCCAGCTTCTTGACCGCGTCGTTGAAAGCTGCAGCAATGAGGTCTTCAATAACATCCTTGTCCTCGCTCATAAGACCTGAGTCGAGTTCTACTCTCTGGACGTCATGGTGCCCATTCATGTGCACTCGCACGAGTCCTGCACCGGATTCCCCGACAAGCACAAGTTTGGCGGCTTCCCTCTGGGCATTCTGCATCTTCTCCTGCATCTGCCGCGCCTGCTTCAGAATTTCATTGAAGTCTGTCATCTCTTTTCTCGCTGATGAAGTTGATACTTTCTGGTAGGACGCTTGCCGAAAAACGGTCAACAAGGTGCCTCACGTTGGGATCTGCATGGAAGTCAGCAAGTGCTTTTCCAATGCGCTCGTCCATGATTCGCTGTTTGCGCCGGGCAGGAGACTCTTGCGTCAATTCACCGATTCGCAAACTGATTTGCCAGTGAGTGCCGAGCACGTCTCTCAAGCATTGGATGATGCGCTGGCGGTGTTCGTCATTCAAAAGAGCACTTTGCTGGACATCGAGCAAAATGGCCAGGTGAGATTCCTTAATATCCTCGACGATGCAATTTGCCAAAAGATTGCGGGTAATGCCGGTCAGATTCAAGCGCTCAAAAAATGTGTGCCAATTGTCGATTTCGAGCAATGAGAACTCTGCAGGCAGCGCAGTTTCTTGCAAGGGGGCGGGTGTGGGTGCCGCGCAAATTAGTGGTGCGGTAGGAGAGAACTCAGTCTTTTTTTTTTCGTCTTCGGCTGGAGTCAGCGCCATGGCTGGCATGGCAACGGATGATAAAGCTGGACTCTCGCCCATTCCCTCCGCATTGTCCGCCCATTGAGCTGGTTTGAATGCCACCATTCTCATCAGGATCATCTCGAATGCCATGCGAGGATCAGGGGCCAGCGTCATGTCACGACGACCGTGCAGAGCAATCTGGTAGTAAAGCTGA
This sequence comes from Klebsiella pneumoniae, assembly GCA_945877175.1. Classification (GTDB taxonomy): domain Bacteria; phylum Pseudomonadota; class Gammaproteobacteria; order Pseudomonadales; family Pseudohongiellaceae; genus UBA5078. The sequence continues at coordinate 68,335 of CAMCRC010000001.1, forward strand.
ACCTCTTCGGCAGTGAGCTTTTGTGCGATTTCCAACACCTGTTCACGATCACCCAAGCTATTGTCTATTCCACCGGGTACCATTTGCCCGATTGCAATCCGATGAATCAGGGCCAGCAAATTGTCGAGCAATGCAAAGAAATCACCAGAGTGATCTGCAGTGTAGCCGGCAACCTCCAGCATCTTGATCGCATCGCCAAGATGCAATGCGTTCATGATCTGCTGTAGCAAAGCCTGATCTGGAGTACCCAGCAAGGCACTGACATCAGCTTCGTTGATAGAACCACCACAGAAGGAAATGCTCTGGTCCAGCAGGGTCAACGCATCACGCATGCTGCCTTGCGCGGCTCTGGCAAGTTGCCATAGTGCACCTTCAGCAAAAGGGATCTGCTCTGCCATCAACACGGATTGCAGATACTCTACGATTTTCTGAGGGCTTAAATTCTTGAGACTGAATTGCAGGCAGCGCGACAGTATGGTGACTGGCAATTTGTGCGGGTCTGTTGTGGCAAGCAAGAACACAACATGGGGTGGTGGTTCTTCAAGAGTCTTGAGCAAGGCATTGAAGCTGTGCATGGACAACATATGCACTTCGTCGATCAGATAGACCTTGTAGCGACCTCGCGACGGGGCATACTGAACGTTGTCCAGCAGCTCGCGGGTATCCTCCACTTTCGTCCTGGAAGCAGCATCCACCTCGATCAAATCAATAAAACGACCTTCTGCAATTTCAATACAGGCATCACACTTTCCACACGGTGTGGAAGTGACGCCGGCTTCACAGTTCAGACATTTTGCAAAGATTCGAGCGATGGTCGTCTTGCCGACGCCACGAGTGCCGGTAAACAGATAGGCATGATGCAGGCGCTTGTTGTCGAGCGCGTGAACCAGTGTCTGGAGCACGTGCTCCTGACCGGCCATGTCCTGGAAGGTCTTTGGACGCCACTTGCGCGCTAATACCTGATAAGTCATCGTCGTCCGGTTGGCCGTACTGGCGTGAAGTAATCAATGCTACCGACGGGCAACGGCAGGCAACAAGAGGCGTGGACAAGCTAGGTGTCGATAATTGGAGGTATCTCCTGCCAGCCACACCACGGCACATGAGTCAGCTATTACCGTTGCTCCCTTCCGGGCCTGGCGGGGTTCACAGCTTATCATTGCGAGGGGACCGGCAAGAGACACCATCGAACGTGAATACACCTGTCAGTGCCGTCACAGCGCCGCATTATGGTGAAAGCGCCCTTGTTAATCAAGCTGGAATCCCCGTCGTTCAAGGCAGTGCGAAGCTCATGATTCGAGAGTCCTGCCCTGCACCAACGGCTATTGCGATGTATTGTCTGCCATCTACCTGGTAGGACATGGGCGTGCCTCCTGGCGGAAGTGGCAAATCGATCTCATGCAGTACTGCGCCGTTCTGCTTGTCAAAAGCGCGCAATACATAACGTCCATTGTCTTCCTGTCCAATGATCAACAATGTTCTAGTCAGCAACGGGCCGGTACGAGCGGGTGATCCGACAGGCCCCGGGTCCAGGGCGCCGGCAGCGATGATGCGCTCTCGAATGCCTTCGCCGTGTGGCACCATCCAGAGATGTTCGCCAGTATTGAGATCGATTGCAGTGATACGTCCATAGGGTGGCTTTGTCAGTGGCAGGCCAGAAGGACTGGGTGCCGCAGTATTACCACCCCTCAAGTAGCGAAAGTTGGAATCTGCAGCCTCAGGTGCAACAAGTTGAACGACCATTGGGGCGCTGCCTGAAGGAACATAGAGAATTCCTGTCTCGGGATCTGCGGCAGCTCCTTGCCAGCCCCCTCCTCCGAACCAGCCCGGAAAATTGATTGTGCCGCGCAATGAAGGTGGCGTGTACAAAGGGCCATAGTCAAACGCTTCAATCATCTGCAGCGCTTCGTTGCGCAATTCGGGCGTGAAATCAATCAGCGTATCCAGAGAGATTCCCTGAGGCTCAAAGGGCGCCGGTCGTGTTGGAAAGGGTTGTGTGGCCGACAATACCTCGCCGGGAACAGCGCTTTTCGGCACTTGCCTTTCTTCAATCGGCCAGATCGGCTCACCTGTCAGGCGATCAAATACAAAGACAAAGCCTTGCTTGGTAGTCTGCGCAACCGCCTTGACAGGGCGACCATCCACTACGATATCGACAAGATTTGGCGCGGCAGGCAAGTCGTAGTCCCACACCCCATGATGAACAAATTGATAGTGCCAGACACGCTTGCCAGTTCTGGCGTCGACACATATCAAACTTTCGGCAAAAAGGTTGTCGCCCTTGCGATGTCCGCCGTACCAGTCATTGGTTGGCGTACCTACTGGCAAATAGAGGTAGCCCAGCTCTTCATCTGCGCTCATCAAGGTCCAGACATTGGTGTTGCCAGTGTACTGCCAGGAATCTTCTTCCCAGGTTTCAACCCCGAACTCGCCGTTCTGCGGGATGGTGTGAAATATCCAGACTTGTTCACCCGTTTGGGCATCAAATCCGCGAACATGTCCTGGAGGCGCTTCCTTTTGACGCGGCACATCATTGATGGAAGAACCCACTACCACGATATCGCCAACGATCATTGGAGCTGAAATCTGGGTGTAGGCACTGCGATCAACATCCCGACCAAGCCCCAGTGTCAGATCAATTCGTCCCTGATCTCCGAAGGACGGATCAGGCAGCCCGGTAGCAGCATCAAGCGACCACAGCCAGGAATCATTGGATGGCATGAAGATTCGGACATTCACTCCGTCAGTCCAGTAAGAGACTCCGCGATGGTTGTAGCCAAGATTTGCCGGACGCCCAGCTTCCCAGGAGCGCGTGTCGAACTTCCAGAGTTCTTCGCCATTTGTGCCGTCGATTGCAACGACCCTGCCGAAGGAGGTGCTGCTGTAAAGGATGCCGTTGATGGCGATTGGTGTGACTTTGAACGCGCCAGGCGTTGCCCGAAAGTTCTGGAGGCGCTGATTTTCAAGGACCGTGTCATTGTCTGGAGACAGCCAGGTCCAGGCACTCTGCAGTTGACCAATGTTGGACGGGGTGATCTGGTCGAAAGGCACATACTTGGTAGACGCAGAGTCGGCGCCGTAAGAACGCCAGTCATTTGCGTGCAGACTGCACGAACATGCAAAGGCAATTAGCGCCAAGTGTACGCTGAGAAGGGATGTAAGCCGCACCGGTAGACCCCGAAATCTTTAGTTATTGTGTTCGGGATAATACAGGACGAATGCATGCAGAAAAAGAGAAGTGGACCTGAGCAGTCAAAGCAGATTGCGGAATATCATCACGCAATTTCAAGCAATTTGGCGGTGAGAGAGGGATTCGAACCCTCGATACGCTATTAACGTATACACACTTTCCAGGCGTGCTCCTTCAGCCACTCGGACACCTCACCGTTTCTTGGAAACCTTTGATTCATGTCTTGATTCAAAGGCGCGACACTGTATATCAGCAACTATGCAATTACAAGCTTGTGCTACTGGCGCAGCAGACGGCCTGCAGGAAACTCAAAACGCGCAAGCGAAGATGTCCGGACAGGGTTTATCTCGAGCCCGCCTCTGCGCAAAAAATTGATGGTTACACTCAATTGTTCAGGTGCGGCACGCTCCATGATGTCCAGATAGATCAGTTCCGCGCAGTCCTCATGAAAACCATTGTGACTGCGGAAAGAAACCAGATACTTCAGCAGGCCAGCATGGTCCAGAGCAGCACCTCGGTAACTGATGGCCACTGTTCCCCAATCAGGCTGAGACGTCACCGGACAATTCGATCGGAACAGATTGGAATACAAAGTTTCTTCCACTATGCCTTCATGAAGAGTCTGGAGCATTGAGGCGTCGGGCGAATACGCATCGACAACAATATCGAGCTCATCAAGACTTTTTCCGACAGGTGCCGTGCATTGCAGTTCATCGAATGCGCGCAGAGAGTACAGCTGAACCAGCGCTGTTGTGCCAGCAAGGAGCGACACATCTTTCGAAATCAGCTCCTGAACTCGCTGCATGTTTTCATATCTTTCCTGATTCAAGGAATTCAAATAGAGCTTGAAAGACTTGGATTCCACCATGTTCGGCGAAGCTGCCGGAACAAGGATTTCACCCACTGCCACTACTGGCTTGCCATTCATGTCCAGCCAGGAAATTTCGTAGGCGCGCCACATGTCGTAACCACGAAACGGCAGATTGCCATCAACAAGTCCAAGCCGTTGTCGATTCTGACTCCGAGGAATCGCGTAGAGCAATGATGCGTTGTAGGAAGCAGGATACTCGGTTGGATTGCCCAGCGGATTCAAATTTGTCATCAGTGACGCAATCCTGTGCCTTTGCGCAACAGCACCAGGCAAGCTATAAAAAGCACCACCACCAAAAGGCTCAGCATCCCGAGAGACAAGTAGATATTGGCATCGGACGTGCCGAGTATTCCATACCGAAACGTGTTCACCATATAGAAAACAGGATTGAAACTGGAAAGTATGCGACCTGCCTCAGGCAGGAGATCAATGGAATAAAAAACTCCCCCAAGGTAAATCAATGGCGTGAGAACAAATGTCGGGATGATGGAAATGTCATCAAAACTATTCGCGAACAGAGCGTTCAGGAAACCCGCCAGCGAAAATACAATCGCTGTCATGAGCACGACGAAAATGGTGACGCCCCAGCTATGAATGGAGAGGTTTGTAAATGCAAACGACATCAGCACAACAATGACTCCAACTGCAATGCCGCGCGCAACGCCTCCGGCCACGAAGCCCGCGAGTATTATGTAGTTGGGCACAGGAGAAACGAGCAATTCTTCGATACTGCGCTGAAACTTCTGGCTGAAAAAAGAAGAAACGACATTGGCATAGGAATTTTGAATGACGGCCATCATGATCAAACCAGGCACGATGAAATCCATGTAAGCAAAGCCATTCATTCCGCCAATGCGGTTGCCGATCAAATTGCCGAATATCAGGAAGTAAAGCCCGATGGTTATGGCGGGAGGTACCAGCGTCTGCACCCAGATCCGGGTGAAACGACGAATCTCCTTGACGAGAATTGTCTCGAACGCAATGTACTTGTGATTGTTCAGCATACTCATGCTCTCTGTAGATTCAGGTGGAGCTGCTCTTCAATCGGGACAGAAACAATTGCTCAAGACGATTCGACTTGCTGCGCATGCCTTTCACTTGAATATTCGCTGCATTCAGAATTGCAAATATCTCATTGACGTCTTGGTCTCGGCCAAGATCGACTTCCATTGTGTGAGCATCAATATAGCGAAATCGCGCCAGCGCAGGTGCGGCGAAAGCAGCTTCAGACAGTTCATTTCTCAAATCACAGACGAGTGTCTGCGAGTCCAGCATATTCAGCAAAGACTTCATATTGCAGTTTTCGATGATGCGCCCCTGATCAATGATGGCGATGTTGCGGCAAAGCTGCTCTGCCTCCTCAAGGTAATGGGTGGTCAGGATGATGGTGGTACCATTGTTGTTTATCTCTTGCAGAAAATCCCACATTGAGCGACGCAGTTCGATATCAACTCCCGCAGTCGGCTCATCAAGAATCAACAGGCGAGGCTCATGAACCAAGGCTCTGGCAATCATGAGGCGTCTTTTCATTCCGCCGGAAAGCGTCCGCGAACGCGTGTCGCGCTTGTCCCACAAACCCAGTTTGCGCAAATATTTTTCAGTGCGCTCACGAGCCAGCGCACGCGGCAATCCGTAGTACCCAGCCTGGGTCATTACGATGTCGGCCACTTTTTCAAAGGGATTGAAGTTCACTTCCTGCGGTACTACGCCAAAATCAAGCTTCGTCTCATAGACGTGAGTCGCAACATCACGACCATAAACGGAAACAATACCTGCACTGGGACGCACGAGAGTCGAAATGATGCCAATAATTGTGGATTTCCCTGCCCCATTGGGTCCGAGTAATGCAAAGAAGTCGTTCTGCTGAACATCCAGGTCCACGCCGCGAAGCGCGTGATGACCGTTGGCATAGGTCTTTTGCAGATTGCTGATGGAAATGGCGCTGGTCATGTTTAGAGTTCCGCGAAACCGATGAAGGGCACCGCAAAGAGGCGGCAAGCATAGCAAATTGACTCTTAGGGCACTATGGAAGACAAAGACAAAAAAAAAGCCTGACCAATGGTCAGGCTTTTCATTGTGTGGCGTCCCCTGGGGGTTTCGAACCCCCGTTGCCGGGATGAAAACCCGGTGTCCTAGGCCTCTAGACGAAGGGGACTAGAGTCAAACTGCCTGCTGCTTCTTCTCACATGAGGCGGCGCATTCTAGAAAGCCACAGCTTGCTCGTCAAGCACTAAATTCAGGATTCTATCTTCTTGTCGCTGCAGGACCTGGTATCCAATGAAGTGCCTCCTTTTCGGCATTTAATCTGACAATCTTGATTGCGATCGACCATGAAGTCAGAAGATTGTTATCATGCGATAGACGTTTTCAAAGCATGAACAGCGCGAACGAGTACCACGAAATAGCAGGAGTGAGTATTGAATGCTGGTGCTTCTTAGCATGCTTGCCGCGGGAGTTCTTCTGCTATCGACCATTGTGTTGCTGCATAAAATGCAGCATCGCCAGAAGGTGGACTCTGTAGATCGGGCAATTCCATTGCCTCCGCTCGACTTGAACGACAGGAAACGCATCCTTGCAATAGTGGATTCGGCCGATACGGCGCTCCACAAAGCTCAGACTGTCAGGCAGGCAGGGAAAGGCTACTTGATCGAAATACTGGCCTGCGACAACGGAGACAGTCCAGCGCTGCCTGATTGGCAGGCTCGAAGCAAATTTCATGCAGAGAGAAACGACTATGCCCGAGCCTTGATGAACTGTGCCCGGGCGTTTCCGCTGATGGGCGCCTTCCGTCAGGCTGCTACGCTCCTGCGCGGCAGAATCCGCGCTCTTCGCAGCTCGGGAGAACCTTGGGAGCGAAACCTCGATTTGTTGTATCGAATAGCAGTTTGGGCAGACTTGCTGCACGGAAAATGGGAAGGCCACGTGCCACCCTCTTCTGTAAAGCTCAAGTCACTGGACATATTGAAGCTTGACGATATTCCTGTTGATTACGCGAAACTCGGATACAAACAACTGGCGCTTCTTGGGGCGACAGACTGGAAACTGCTTGCAGAGAGCTGGGGCGAGCCACTGAAGCACCGGCATGCACGCGAACTGCATGGTGACGCACTGCAAGCTTTGCTGAACCAATCAGGAAATCATTAGGATCACAATGAGCACTCTTCACGAAACACACGCACGCGTCATGTTGACCCTACAATCCCGCATGAACGACAAAGTAGATTCACAATGGCTCGAGAAGAAATTTCCTTATCTCAGAGCGGTTGTAGTCGAAGCCGCGGAGGCCATAGAACATCATGGATGGAAATGGTGGAAGAAGCAGGACCGGGACTTGCCACAGTTGCAGATGGAGATAATCGACATCTGGCACTTCATACTCTCAGACATTTTGTTGAGAACTGAAGGCAATCACCAACTTGCAGTAGAATTCTTAAGCGCAGCGAATGAGCAGGGAACATCAACTTACAAAGTGAATTTCGACAAGCAAGACTATGTGCTCGAGTCCATGAGTCTTCTGGGAAAACTTGAGCTTCTTATTGGAATTTCGACAGCGCGGCGCCTGGAACTGCTCCTGTTCCGCTCTATCATGCTCGATTGCGATCTGAGCTGGAACTCACTTTACAAACAATATGTCAGCAAGAATGTCCTCAACATGTTCCGACAGGAGCATGGATACAAGGAAGGCTTCTATCAGAAATTATGGCAAGGGCGTGAAGACAACGAACATCTGGTGGAGCTCATGGACTGTCTGGACACGGAAAGCGCCGAGTATCCCGAGCTGTTGTACCAAGGGCTGCTCTCGCGCTATCCGGGCTGAACCGATGCTCACTTGAAGTAGGCGTTGTCCCGCTTGGTGTGGTCCGTGATATCGCGCACTTCTGTAAGCTTGGGAACCTGCTCCAAGAGCGTCTTTTCAACACCTTCCTTCAACGTCAGATCCACCATGCCGCAGCCCTGGCACCCGCCGCCGAACTTGAGCACCGCGACAGTGCCTTCAAAGATCTCTTCCAAAGTCACCACGCCACCATGCGCGGCAAGCGAGGGGTTGATTTCGTTGTAAAGGACGTAATTGACGCGGTCTTCAATAGGGCTGTCATCTTGAATTTGCGGAAGCCGGGAATTAGGCGCTTTGATGGTTAACTGCCCGCCCATTGCATCTTTGGAGTAGTCCACAACGGCGTCTTTCAGATAGGGAATGCTGCGCTGCTCGATGTAGGTGTTGAATTCACTGTAGGTCCGCAACTCGTCAGACTCCTGGTTTTCACCTGGACGGCAGAATGAAATGCAGGTCTCTGCCTTTGGAGTGCCCGCATCGAGGATGAAGACGCGAACTGCAATTCCTTCACAATCCTGTTTGCGCAGCAGTTCGGACAAGTATTCCTGTGCAGATTCAGTGATGTTGATCATGGGGTATCCTGCTTGATCCATTCAAATTGGGCGCGAGTTTACGCTAAGTTGGCCGCAATATAAATAGCCGACTAATTTGCTTGGGTATTGCGTGTGCCTGCGCGCTAGAATGCTCCGACCGCAACATGCTGCACTGGATGACTTCTGATAAACTGCGCGCCTTTTCTTCTGCAACTGCCCGATCGCCTGACTTCATTTCGATCGAAACATGAGAGCTCATGATGCCAAACGTTCTTCCCGAACAGCGCCTTCTTAACGCCTTGCAACGTCGGATTCTGGTACTGGATGGCGCTATGGGCACCATGATTCAGGCCCACAAACTGACCGAAGCAGACTTTCGCGGAGAGCGCTTCGCGGATTGCGAGCAGTTTCTTGCCGGCAACAATGACTTGCTGACATTGACGCGCCCGGATGTGATTGGCCAGATCCATCGCGAATATCTGCTTGCCGGCGCCGACATCATTGAAACCAATACCTTCAATTCCACGGCGGTATCACAAGCGGATTACCACTTGCAGGCACTTGCTTATGAGCTGAATTACGAAGCTGCCCGCCTCGCCAGAAGCATATGTGATGAAGTGGAACAGCAGACACCAGACAAACCGCGTTTTGTTGCAGGCGTCATCGGCCCGACCAGCCGCACAGCGTCAATCTCGCCTGATGTGAATGACCCCGCATTTCGCAATGTGACTTTCGAGGAGCTGGTTGAAAACTACCTTGTGAGCGCTGAAGCCCTGGACAAGGGTGGCGCAGATATTCTGCTGGTTGAAACCATTTTCGATACCCTGAATGCCAAGGCCGCTATCTTTGCCATTCTGGAGTATTTCCAGCGCAGCAATCGCAAGTTGCCCATCATGATCTCCGGCACGATAACCGACGCCAGCGGACGCACGCTTTCCGGTCAAACGGTCGAAGCTTTCTGGAATTCTGTGGCCCATGCGAAACCCATTTCGATTGGCTTCAACTGCGCACTGGGAGCAGCGCAGCTACGTCCCCACATTGAAGAGATCTCGCGCCTGGCAGGAACACATGTGTCAGCCCATCCGAATGCGGGCTTGCCCAATGCGTTTGGTGAGTATGACCAGAGTGCCAAAGAGATGGCAGATATCATCGAGGAATTTGCGAGCAGCGGTTTCCTCAATATCGTAGGCGGTTGCTGCGGGAGTACGCCTGTGCATATTCGTGCTGTCGCCGATGCAGTCGCGCGCTATAAGCCGAGGGCCATTCCAGCAATTGCGCCAGCTTGTCGTCTGAGCGGACTGGAGGCCTTCACTATCAATGCCAGCTCATTGTTCGTGAATGTCGGGGAACGCACCAACATCACTGGCTCGAAGCGCTTCGCCCGGCTGATTCGCGAAGGCGATTTCAATACGGCACTCGAGGTGGCGCTGCAGCAAGTGGAGGCCGGTGCGCAGATCATCGACATCAACATGGATGAAGGCATGCTGGATTCCAATGCCGCCATGTCACGATTCCTGCGTCTGATCGCATCCGAACCTGACATAAGCCGTGTGCCGATCATGATCGACTCCTCGAAGTGGGAGATTCTGGAGACTGGTCTCAAATGCATTCAAGGCAAGGGGATCGTCAACTCCATCAGTCTCAAGGAAGGCGAAGAGGACTTCATTGCCAAGGCCAGGCTGTGCATGCAGTACGGTGCCGCTGTCGTGGTGATGGCCTTTGACGAAACCGGACAGGCCGATACGTTTGCACGCAAGTGTGCCATCTGCAAGCGCAGCTATGATCTTCTGGTAAACACCGTCGGTTTTGCGCCGCAGGACATCATCTTCGACCCGAACATCTTCGCCGTCGCCACCGGCATCGAAGAGCACAACAACTATGCAGTGGACTTCATTCAGAGCTGCGAATACATCAAGCGCGAACTGCCGCACGCCCTGATTTCCGGAGGTGTCAGCAATGTCTCCTTCTCGTTCCGGGGCAATGAGCCCGTTCGCGAGGCAATTCATTCCGTTTTCCTTTACCACGCGATCAAGGCCGGGCTTAGCATGGGCATTGTCAACGCGGGCCAGCTGGCGGTATATGACGAGATTCCCGCCGAGTTGAAGGAGCGAGTAGAAGATATCGTCCTTAACCGTCGCCCTGATGGCACTGACAGGCTGATGGAAATCGCAGGCAGATACAGTGGCGAATCCAGTCTGGAGAGTCATGAAGACGTGCAATGGCGTGACCAGAGTGTGAGTGCCCGGATCGCCCATGCACTGGTGAAAGGCATCACTCGTTACATCGAACAGGACACAGAGGAAGCACGGCAACAGCTGGCGGAGCCCATTCAAGTCATCGAAGGTCCGCTCATGGATGGCATGAATGTCGTTGGGGACCTGTTTGGCAGCGGCAAGATGTTTCTGCCGCAAGTAGTCAAGAGTGCCCGTGTCATGAAGCAGGCCGTCGCTTATCTGCTGCCCTACATCGAAGAGAGCAAGAAGGGTCAGGTGGTCAAAGCCAAGGGCAAGATCCTGCTGGCGACAGTCAAGGGTGACGTACACGACATTGGCAAGAACATCGTCGGAGTAGTCCTCGGCTGCAACAATTACGACATCATCGACCTGGGTGTCATGGTGTCCTGCGAGAGAATTCTACAGACAGCCATTGACGAGAAAGTCGACATCATCGGCTTAAGTGGGCTTATAACGCCCTCTCTCGATGAAATGGTGCATGTTGCCAAGGAGATGCAGCGACTTGGATTCACGATTCCGTTGATCATCGGTGGCGCTACAACATCCAAAGCCCATACAGCGGTGAAGATCGAGCAGAACTACCTGAACAACGCCACAGTATATGTGCCTGATGCCTCACGAAGCGTGACGGTCGTCAGCAGCCTGCTAAGTGAAGAGGGCCAGTTCGAGTTCAAACGACAAATACGTGCGGAATACGATGCCGTAAGGGAGCGCAATGCCAATCGAGATCAGCGCAAAAGTCTCATCAGTTTTGAAAATGCTACTGCCAACGCATTGAAGCCCGATTGGACCCGCTACAGGCCCGTTGCGCCGTCATTCCTCGGTACACGGGTTTTTGACGACTACCCACTGGAAGAACTGGTGCCCTACATCGACTGGACTCCTTTTTTCATTACCTGGAGTCTTGCCGGAAAGTATCCAGCAATTTTGCAGGACGCGGTGGTGGGAGAAGCCGCCCGCGATCTGTTCAAGGATGCACAGGCCATGTTGAAGCAGATCATCGACGGCAAATTGCTCAAGGCCCAGGCAGTCGCAGGGTTCTGGCCTGCCGCACAGCGCAATCACAATGACGTTGTGCTGTATGCGGATGAAACGCGCCAAAGCGAGCTCGCGCGCTTCACGTTCCTGCGCCAACAGGCGGGCAAGGCGCCGGGGATACCCAATCTCTCGCTTGCTGATTTTGTTGCACCAGAGGAGAGTGCAATCACCGACTACGTTGGCGGATTTGCAGTGACTACTGGCATCGGCGCTGACGAGCTAGCAAAGCAGTTTGAGCGCGAAAACAATGATTACAATGCGCTGATGGTAAAGGCATTGGCTGATCGTCTTGCAGAAGCCTTCGCGGAACGACTGCATCAGCGCGTGCGTCGCGAATTCTGGCCGTATGCCTCGAATGAATCACTAAGTGCAGAGGAGCTCATAGAGGAAAAGTATCAAGGAATCAGGCCGGCACCGGGCTATCCAGCGTGCCCGGAACACTCAGACAAAGTAGCCCTTTTCGAATTGCTTGGCATTGATGGCCGTATCGACATGGCATTGACGGAAAGTTTTGCAATGATGCCAGCGGCCAGCGTAAGCGGCTTCTACTTTGCGAATCCCGAGTCACGCTATTTCTCGGTTGGCAAGATCAATGATGATCAGGTGCAGTCACTTGCCGAACGCAAGGGTCTGAGTATTGAAGAAGTTTCGCGACTTCTGAGCCCGAATCTGGTTTGACATCTGCCGGCAACGGCGCTTCAAGGCAACACAGGACTTACAATGCAAGAATCAGATGATCAGGAACAAGCAAGAGAAGCGGTGAAGGTGCCGTTCTGGAGGATGATGCTGAGTGTCATGCAAGCGAGTTTCGGCGTGCAGAGCAAGAAAAACAAAGAGCGGGATTTTGCTAGCGGAAGTATCAAGGGTTTTGTAATCGCAGCCCTTGTCTTCACCATACTGTTCGTCATTACAGTGGCAACGGTCGTCAATCTGGTATTGCCATGATGCCGCGTGCGCAGCCAAAAACCCTGACTCGGCGACGCAGGCTAGGGCTAGGGCTAGGCAGCAATGAGAATGTCAACGGCTGGCGTAAAACACAGCCATTGTCACAATGATAAGTACCAGTGAGAACATGGCCAGTGCATCGGCGCTGCTGTTGGCATCCATTTCCTGCTGATCAATTTCGGGGGATTCGCTAACGTCGTGATGGCTCATGGTCGGATATTCCTGAGAGTTGAGTACTGATAATAGAATCACTGCGGCATTCTAATGTCTCAACTTTCTTAAGCAAGCGAAAAATCGCGCAAGTTGGGATTTTTTGACGTCGGATTGCCAGTTCAAGTGACGGCATGAACTGGTACTTGCTCCGGTCATTCATTACAATTGCTGGCCGCAATTTTTCGGGCCGGAACGTAATTCCAAAGAACCTGGGAAGCACAACACACCTGAATCATGTATCAATACGACGAATACGACCACCAGATGCTGGCCGACCGCATTGCCCAGTTTCGCGACCAGACAGCGCGATTCCTGAGCGGCGAACTGGCACCCGCAGAGTTCCTGCCCCTGCGACTGCAGAACGGCTTGTATGTTCAGCGCCTTGCACCGATGCTGCGAATCGCCATTCCCTATGGCATGTTGTCCAGCAAGCAACTGCGCAAGCTGGCCTATATTGCCGATCATTTTGACAAAGGCTATGGGCACTTCACAACACGGCAGAATATTCAGTTCAATTGGCCTGCCATTGCTGACGTCCCCGATATTCTTGCGCATCTGGCCGAAGTTGAGATGCATGCAATCCAGACCAGCGGCAACTGCATCCGCAACACAACAACGGACCAGTTCGCGGGTAGTGCTGCCAACGAAATCGAGGACAGCCGTCCTTACTGCGAAATCATCCGCCAGTGGTCCACTTTCCATCCGGAATTTGCCTATCTGCCGCGCAAGTTCAAGATTGCAGTGTGTGGCACCCAAGACGATCAGGCTGCAACGCAAGTGCACGACATCGGCCTGTTCATCGTTCGCAACGATGAAGGTGAAACAGGATTCCGTGTACTGGCCGGGGGCGGACTTGGACGGACCCCTGTCATCGGCAAGGAAATTCGTGCGTTTCTGCCCAAGCAACACTTGCTGAGTTACCTTGACGCCATCCTGCGTGTGTACAACCGGGAAGGAAGACGTGACAACAAGTACAAGGCACGCATCAAGATTCTCGTCAAAGAGACAGGCGTCGAGAACTTCCGTGAGAAAGTAGAAAAGGAATGGCGCAAGCTGAAGGACGGCCCACTGACATTGACGGATACGGAGTTTCAACGCTGCAAACGCTTTTTCCACGACCCAGCATACAAGCACTTTGAACCACAAAGTCCCGCGCTGGAAAAGGCCTTGAATACCGATGTGCTGTTTTCAAGCTGGTACGAGCAAAACGTCAGTGCCCACAAGAAGCCCGGCTATGGAATAGTCACTATTTGCCTCAAGAAAACCGGCGTCGCCCCTGGTGATCTGACGAGCGAACAAATGAATTTCGTAGCCGATCTGGCCGAGCGCTTCAGTTTCGGAGAACTGCGTGTCAGCCACGAGCAGAATCTGATTCTGGCGGACGTCGAAAAAGATACGCTCCACTCCCTTTGGCGCGCATTGAAGTCGCAAGACTTGCATGCTCCCAATCTTGGCCTGCTGACAGACATCATTTGCTGCCCCGGCGGCGACTTCTGCTCGCTTGCCAATGCCAAATCAATTCCGATAGCCGAGGCAATCCAGCGGCGCTTTGATGATGCAGAGCGTCTACGGCAGATCGGCAAACTCAGCGTCAATATCTCTGGCTGCATGAATGCCTGCGGTCACCATCACGTGGGCAATATCGGAATTCTGGGCGTGGACAAGAAAGGCGCCGAGTTTTACCAGATATCACTGGGCGGAAGCGCTGAAAACACAACGGCACTGGGCGATATCATCGGGCCTTCTTTCGCCCAGGAGGATGTTCCAGAGGTCATGGACAAGCTGATTGGGGTTTTCGAGCGCTACAAACTCGCTGATGAGCGTTTCGTGGACACCTACCGACGCATCGGCATGACCCCGTTCAAGGAGGATGTCTATGGCAAGGCTGATTAAGGATCGCGCAGTCGTAGAGGATCAGTGGCTTCTCGTAAGAGATGCAATTGAGCCGAACTTCCTTGAGGGTCTGGATGGCCAGGACGTCATTGTTCCGTTGCAGGTGTGGCTGTTACAGCGCGAAGCAGTCTCCATGCGCAAGGGACGCACTGGCGTATGGCTGCAAAGTCATGAGTTGCCACAATCGATCGCCGAGGATTTACCTTCGCTTGCGGTAATAGCACTCGAGTTTCCGATATTCTCGGATGGCCGCGCCTATACTTCTGCCCGTGAACTCCGCGAGAACCTGGGTTACAAAGGCGAATTGCGCGCAATAGGCGATGTCTTGTGTGATCAGCTGTTCTACATGTCCCGCTGCGGTTTCAATGCATTCGCCATGCGCCCTGACCAGAATCTTGACGTCGCCACATTGCGCTTTGAAGACTTCAAGGATGGATATCAGGCCAGTGTTGACAAGCCACTACCCTTGTTCCGTCGCCGCGGTTAAGTGCAAATTGACGTCAATTCTTTTCAAGCATTGACGTCCAATACACGCCGGCCTACCGCACCTCCCTCCAGCATAAGCTTCAATTCATAATCCAACTGATTGAAATTAATAGTCTTTGATATTGAATCAAGCTGCGGAATCCGCCATTCACTGGCAAGCTTCTGCCACAGGCTGCAACGCTGCTCGTAATTCATGTTCACCGAATCAACGCCGAGCAGATTTACATGGCGCAGAATGAAAGGAAAAACAGAAGCCTGCAGAGCTGGCGAACCAACCAGACCACACACAGCTACACTCCCCCCGTAATGCAGGCTGCGCAGGATACTCCAGAGCAAATCGCCACCCGCTACATCCACAGCGGCGGCCCAGCGCTCCTTGAGCAATGGCCGGGTACCGGAATCCACGAGTTCCGCTCTGGAGACAATTGCACGCGCGCCAAGTAAAGACAGGTAGCCTGCCTGCTGGGGCTTTCCGGTGCAGGCAGTCACGCAGAATCCCAGATGGCTGAGGAGCGCAACTGCAATGGAACCTACGCCTCCGGTAGCGCCTGTCACCAGGACATCCCCCTGCTCCGGACGCACGCCATTTTTGAGGAGTTTTTCAATGCATAGCGCTGCCGTTAGACCTGCCGTGCCAAGCACCATGCTGTGCCTGAGAGAAAAGGTTTCGGGCAGACGAACAAGCCAGCGGGAAGGAATGCGAATGTATTGGGAAAAACCACCAGAAGTATTCATGCCCAGGTCGTAACCAGTCACGAGCACGTGATCTCCAGGCTGAAAAGCCGAATCCTCGGAATACGCAACAATGCCGGACGCATCAATTCCGGGGATATGCGGGTAAGTGCGCGTAACTCCCCTGTTGCCACTAGCTGAAAGAGCGTCCTTGTAGTTGAGTGAAGACCAGGAGATGACCTGCCTGATTTCTTCGTGCCATTCAAAACTGGACTATAGCCCCGGCTTTCATAGTTGAATTGCACTTCTGTTTGAACTCGATTGGCGTCATGTTCTCCAGGCTGGAGTGCGGTCGAACATGATTGTAATGCTCTCTCCAACTCTCGATGACCACCTTTGCTTCCTGTCGTACTCTGAACCACTCCATGGAAAGACATTCATCTCGGAACTTGCCGTTGAAGCTCTCTGCTGTGCCATTCTGCCACGGCTTGCCCGGATCTATCAGTGCCATTCCAAGTTCATTCTTCAGCGCCCAACGCAACAAGGCGCGCGAGACAAATTCCGGTCCGTTGTCTGAACGAAGTGTCTGCGGGGCACCTCGCGTACTGATCAATTGTGAAAGCACGTCTATCACGCGATTGGAACGAATGGAGCCCGCGACATCGATCGCCAGGCACTCGCGTGTGTACTCATCCACCACTGTCAAACACTTGAGTTGCTGGCCATTGGCGCAGGCATCAAAGACAAAGTCGTAGGCCCAGACCTGGTTTGCCATCGTAGGAGCCAATGCTCTGGGTCGGGTACTGGCCACTCGTCTACGCGGTCGCTCTCTGGGAACCTGCAAGCCTGCCTTGGCCCACAGCCTGTACGCGCGCTCTGCACTGATCTGCTCGCCAGCGCGCTGCATGAAAATTTGTATTCGCCGGTACCCATAGCGCGGGTACTGCGATGACAACTCTCGCATTTGCTCGATCGCTGGCGCATCTTTCTGTGCCATTCGGCTGCGATAGTGCAGCGCTGAACGGGCGACATTGAGCAGCGTACACGCTCGACGTTCGGACAGACCGCGTTGCCTGGCCAATTCAACCTGACGACGGCGAGCAGGCACGCTTACCACTTTTTTGCAGCGACTTCCTTCAGGATCTCAATCTCAAGCACGCGCTCAGCCAATACCTTCTTGAGCCTCGCATTCTCCTGCTCCAACTGCCGCAGTCTGCGTACCTCATCAACGGCCATGCCCCCGTACTGCTTGCGCCAGTTGTAAAGACTTTGCTCGCTCACCCCATTAGCTTTTGATACAGCGGCCACTGTCGTGCGATCGGCTTCGCGCAACATCTTCACAATCTGTTCTTCAGTAAATCGACTCTTCTTCATGTCTCACCTCGGTTGAGGGAGCCATACTCTCAAGTTTTAACTGGTCCGAAAATACCCATGCAGGTCAAGTGCTTACACAGTCTGAAAGCTGCTGAATGCTCTTTGATTAGCTCGTTTGATTGCTTGCTGAGCTGCTTGCGAGATGGGTGATGTCTTTTGAAAGGACATTTGAAACGGGAATAGACAAGAGCTAAGTCGCACACACATTTGCTGACTTGAAGCTATTTTGGCGAAAGCTTCAATCTGCTAATCCGCTGCGATACTAGCGATAAAACTTTTTTCACCAACAAGCCTAAACTCAAAAAAATAAGACCAAGATTGAATAACCAGAAAACCACGACAAAACTAAAAAGAAAGAGACGCCATTCCGTATAACCTTCCGTGTAACACTCACCGAAAAGCTGAGGGCAGTTAGCTAACGATTGGACTATTAACGTAGCTATCAGCCCAAGAAATAATGGCGAAATATTCAAAGCTGCAAGTCGTAAAAATTTCTCCAGAGAGAACTTTTTCAAACTTGCGTAGACAGCACTCAGAAGGAATGCTGCAAAAGACAATACAAAGATGCCTGAGAAATTATTTAGCAGAAAATTAGTCACGTTACTCGCCGCAGTCTTTGAAGTTTGACTCAAAGCAGCGGGTTGCTTGGGCTTGCGCTTGTTCAAGTACTTGCGGGGAAAGTTTCGCTCTTATGCGATCTCTTGCTGTTGCTGCATCTGTAGCACCTTGTGCTGCGGAAATTGAATACCAAGCGTATGCCTGTGAGTTGTTTTGTACGAGACCTATCCCCATCTCATACATGAAGCCCAAATTGTATTGAGCATCAGTTTCACCATGCATTGCTGCTAGTCGAAGCCAAGTCGCAATCTCTGACATGTCATAATCGACATCACCACCCTGCGTGTACTTCAAAACAAGGGCACCAGGCATACCTTTCAGCAAGCTATAAAGTCTGAGAGACCCTTGATCGTTTCTTTCACCACCTCTTCCGTTTGCGTACATCAACGCAATTTTAAGCTTCGCCCCAGCGTGATCTTGCTCTGCAGACCGATACCATAGCACTGCTTTTTGATAGTTCTGAGCAACACCTTTTCCGCTCTCATACATCAAGCCAAGCCTATATTCTGCATCTGCATCACCTTGCTCTGCCGCTAGCCTAAGCCACTTCAAAGCTTCCTGATAGTTTATAGCAACTCCCTCTCCATCAGAGAATATCGCGCCCAGTAAATACTGTGCCCTAGCAAAGCCTTTTTCTGCAGCCAATTGAAACCAGCGAACGGCTTGTTCATAGTTTTGAGCAACGCCTGTGCCGTTTGCGTACATCAAACCCAGATCATATTGAGACTGAGCATCACCTGCTTCAGCACGAGCCTTTGTAGACTCAAAGTCAGACTGCGCGAATACTGGAACAGCAAATGTCAGCGCGACAAGCAAGAAAAGAGTTTTCATTATTGTCTTCATCTGTAATCCACTTAATTCAAGATGCTTTTAGCCAAGCTAATTCATTAGCTTGAGCTGTGAGTTATCGTTCAGAGATTAGCCGAAAAAAGGGGATAGAAAACATACAGCGTGAGAGCCTGACCTCGCTGGAGATTGGTCGAGCGCTCAACGCCTTTGTAGAGGCAGGCTGGAAGCAGGTGGATATTGCTGCACGAATCGGCAAGTCGACCAAGTACGTCAGCATGCATCTGGGCTTGCTGAATCTGCCCCTGTGTATCGCTGACCTCTTTGAGAAGCGCGCTGTTACTGATGCCGACACTCTCAACACGTTGAGAAGAATTCATGAATTGGACAAGGAGCGCTGCCTGGAGCTTTGCCAGACAGGACTCACCCAAGGTTTGCACAGGCAGCATTGCCGCTATGTGTTGAGGTATTTGCTGAACAAACTGAACAAAGGCGAGCATTTCCAGTCCACCTCGCCCGGTGGCAGAGCCAGGCATTCAGTGGCACGAAGCGCTTTTGGCAAACCTCTCCTGAGAAGACCTGAGGAAAGTGCGAGTTCAAACGTTCCGTGGGTGTCAGTGCCACATGAATCGGTGATCGTGCTGACCGAGGTTCACATTGAAGGCGCCCGCAAGCTGGCAAGACTCATTACCGACCGCATCTCCTTTGACAAGAGCCAGGTCTGGATAGAAATCGAAGAAGACAATGGCGCCAAGGTGGTTCGAGCCGTAAGCGCCGCTGAAGTCACATTGCTGTCCATCAGTGACTAGGGTTCACTGCTGTTTGTACTATGCCTGCCAAACTGGCACGGCACATCATGGCTTTTTCGTCATCTCCCACGGTGCCTCAATGCCCATGGCTTTTGCGAGACCGCTCATGCTGCCTCCGTCCACAACACCGCTCATCTCATAGACCATGGGCGAGCCCTCTCGCGCCAGGCTGAAGCTGAGCTGATTGTCTTCGATTGCGCCATTCTGAATTGGCCAGATTCGCCCATCGCCCAGATCAAAGCTTCCAGAAAGCTGGCTGCCAGCGGCCTGCATGGAGACATTGGCGCTGATGGCACCGAAGGGGCTGGTCATCTTGAAGTCCCAGGCGCCATCGGCAGGGGAATTGGTGACGGCGCTGGAAGCGCAGGACACCAGCGCAGCTGATGCAACGATGACGAGTGATCGCAGAAGTAAAGCAGACGTTCTCATTGTTGTTCTCCGAAAGTCCTCGGCAGGCGAGGAGAGTGTGAATACAAGGAGCATGTACGTCGCGCAAGAGCAGCCGGATTGACAGCGCAACCGCTATTGCGCTGTCTGCTGGAACGCGCTGCGATCGAATGCGTCACCGGCGAGAAAGACGCTGTGGATGCGCCGGGTGTTGCGAATATCCTCCAGTGGGCTGGCGTCCAGAACGATGAAGTCTGCGCGCTTGCCGGCTGTCAATGTGCCGGCATCCTCCAGCCCCAGATGCTTGGCGGCGAGGCCGGTGGCGGCGCTGATCGCCTGCAGGGGCGTCATGCCCAGGCGCACGAAGATCTCCAGCTCGCGGTGTCCTGCATACCCGAAGAAATGGTCGCGGACCGCCCCCGCGTCAGTCCCCAGCACGATGTCCACACCGGCTGCCTGCAGACGGGCAAATCCCTCGCGCAGGTCCTGCTCGTAGGTCGGCCCGGGGCCGGCTGACTGGCGCGCATCGAAGGCCTCTCCAAGCCGCTGCACAACAGCTTCCGGCAGCACATCGGCCAGGAATGGATCATCGGCAAGGCGCTCCCAGCGCAGCTCTCCCAGGCCCAGATTGGGGACGAGGAAAATCTCGTTGTCTGCCATCGCGCGCGCCATGGCCTCATCCATCTCGGGGCCGATACGGCCATGCAGAAAGCCACTGATGCCTGCATCGATCAGTCCGGGCATGTCCTCTGCAGCTTGCTGATGCACCAGCACACGAATGCCATGGCTGCGTGCCTCGTCGGCGATGGCGCTGTACACCTCAGCCGGCATCTTTTCCTGCGCACCGCCGCGGTCATCGACCCAGATCTTGATGAAACGACTGCCCGTCGCAGCAATTTCCCTGACAGCCTCACGGCCCTGCTCGGCTGTGGCGGCACCGCGCAGAATGCGCTGGCCCGTGCGCTCTTCAACGGCCAGCACGTTCGCGAGAAATGCCGCATTGGGACCCTGGCCAGGGGGAGCCATCCCCGAGGCCACCAGCAGGCGGGCTCCCTGGTAGTCGCCAGACTGTCGCGCTGCCTCGATTTCGCGGGCAAGCTCCACAGGGTCACTGCCGGCTGAGAACACAGCGCCGAACCCGTACCAGGCATAGCGCTGCAGGTTCTCGACAATGTTCTGCTGACCGTAGTACTCGGCGCCCCAGCCGGTATAGGCCTCATAGCCGATATGCGCATGGGCATCGATGAGCGCGGGCATCACCGTGCGCCCTTGCAGATCCACCGTCGCGGCGCCCCCCGGGAGGGTAGTCGATGCGCGGCTGCCAATGGCAGCGATGACGCCAGCCCTGACCACCATGACGCCATCGGTCAATACACTCCCGTCGCCAGTGATGAAACTGGCGTTCTGATAGACCACGGCAGCACCGCCATCAGATTGCGCAGTGGCAGTCTGAGCGTTCAGAAGCAGGGCGAGGGCAAGCAGTAGTGGTGTTTTGAAAAGGGTTTTCATAAGTTTTGGCCTCAACGCGGCTTTTTCTGTGTCGGGCAATAGCCACGACTGATCTCGGGGTTGCGCAGCTTCAAATGCTTGGTGGCACGCCCACTGACCCGCGCACGCCACAATTCAAAGCTGCTGCGCTTCAGGGCACTGCGCATCAGCAGAATCACCTGCGACTCGTTCAAGCCAAATTGCTGCTCAATCGCTTCAAACGGCGTGCGGTCTTCCCACGCCATTTCGATGATTCTGGAGGTTTCCTGTTCGGTTGACGACATTGGCACACACCCGCATCGGCTGCATTGCTGATTTGCTGATTTGCTGATTTGCTGATTTGCTGATTTGCTGATTTGCTGATTTGCTGCACATTGCCACCAACTGCCAGGAATAAGCAACATGGCGCGCTCCAGGACGGCGAAATGTCTGCCAAGCCGAAGCAGCGCCCAAACCATGACATAGATCATCACAAACTCCCTTCCCTGATATTAGCCTGTAGGTGTACATCAACACCACAAGGGAACAAGCAATGACGATTGAACACCACGACCTGGTTCATGAGTTTCCGCAACTGCGCGACCGTATCCATGAACTGAAGACCGGCAACACCCACTTCCGCAAACTGTTTGATGAGTACCACACCCTCACCACCAGTATCGAAAATATGGAAACCGGCGCAATGGCAGTGGCCACGCACACGGAGGAGATCGCCAAGAAGCGCCGGGTGCACTTGAAAGATGAACTCTACAGGATGCTGGTGGCCTGACCACGCTTTCCCACAGGAGTTTCCATGAACATCACCAGCGTGGAGGCAAGGCTGCGCGCAAGGCTCGCGCAGCTTGAAGCACGCCTCGCCCATGTAACGAAAGACATGAGCAGCAGTCATTCCGCAGACTCCGGCGAGCAGGCCGTGGAGCGGGAGAACGACGAAGTGCTGGAAGGCATCGGGCAGGAAGCACAGACCAGCATCCAGCATGTCCGTGCGGCCCTTGCAAGGTCACCAGAAACTCCCGGCTCCGGTTAGAACCGATACCCCACCCCCACCACCGCGAAATGCAGCCACGCGAAGGTGTACACGCTGTCATTGTCGGCACCGCCTTCCAGCGTGCGGTAGCCTGCAAACAGTTGCCAGCCCGAGGGCAGCGTGTGCTGCAGTGAAAGTGCCAGGTCGACCGCGCGCCCCTGCGGGGCCACTGCGCCTTCGAAGTCGGCAACAAGGGACGTGCGCTCAGTGAGGTGCCATGCGCCGTACAGATGCAGCAAAGGCACCACGCCGACATCGTTCTTCGCGCGCTGCACAGCGCCCTGCTGCAGCGCCGTCTTTGCATCGCGCACCAGCAGCGTGGCGCCAAGCCCCCAGTCCCATTGCGTGCTGCGATGCGCCATCCAGCGGTATGTCAGGCGGTAGGTGTTGAACTCGTACTCACCCCGGGTGGGCAACCCTTTCGCGAAGTCGGCGCCCTGGAACCGCACCGGCGCGTCCAGCACCCCGGTATCGGCGCTCGCGATCGGTGCGAGTGTCAGACGCAATGCGTGGCGGGTGTTGAAGTCGTAGGTGGCGGACACTCTGGCATAGGCCTCAGGGCCATCGCCCGTGAGCTCCAGCAGGTCGAAGCGCGTGCCGGTGTCATTGGGAATGCGAGCCTTGTTGCGGCTGAAGGTGACGCCGCCGGATTCCAGGTTCAGCGTCCAGCCCCGCGCGTCGCTGCGGCGCTCGGTTGGCGCATCGGCCGCGTGGACGCTGCCTGCCAGCGCCAGAGAGAGGACAAGAAGTGCGGACAGTGCGTGCATGAGAAATCTCCGAAATGAGCCACAAAGGTGCTGCTGTACAGCAGCGGTGACTCATTGGGATACGGAGGCGCCTTGGCTTCAGTTCAGCGCCACGCAAAGTACTGGCACCAAGTTGCGACGGAACGTAGCAGGTAGTGAAATCCGGCGCACAGGCGTACTCTACACCCAGACAACAGAGCTCACCTGCCCCCACAACAACGCAAACAAGGAGCTGGCCATGCGCTACCCCCTCGCTACACCCACCCCCTCTGCGATTTCCCGCCGCAGTTTCCTCAGTCTCGCAGCGACGTCGGCCGTGCTGGCCGGCGGCCTGCTTCCCGTCGCCCGCACGTTCGCCGCCGGCGCCTCTGCCGTGCCCGAGGTGCGAGCACTGGTGTTCGATGTGTTCGGCACAGTGGTGGACTGGCGCAGTTCGATCATTCGCGAAGGCCAGTTGCTGGGAGAGCGCAAGGGCTATGACATCGACTGGGCGGCCTTCGCCGACCGCTGGCGTGCAGGCTATGGCCCATCCATGAATCGCGTGCGCAGCGGGGAGCTGCCCTGGACGAAGCTCGACGATCTGCACCGTACGGTTCTGAACGAACTGGTCGAGGAGTTCTCGCTGACTGGCATGACCGAAGAAGAGCTGCAGCACTTCAATCAGGCCTGGCACCGGCTTAGTCCGTGGCCAGACTCCATAGCGGGCCTGCTGCGCCTGCGCAATGAATACGTCATCGCGCCGCTTTCCAATGGCAATGTCTCGCTGCTGCTGAACATGGCGAAGAATGCGGGGCTGCCGTGGGACACCATCCTGTCAGCGGAACTTTCGCGCCATTACAAACCCGACCCCGAGGCCTATCTCAAGGCTGCGGAGCTGTTCAGTCTAGAGCCCGGCCAGGTGATGCTGGTAGCGACGCACCCGAGCGATCTGCGCAGCGCGGCGGAAGCGGGGCTGCGCACTGGCTATGTCCATCGCGCTCTGGAGCGTGGCGCAGACAACCCCAAAGTGCCGCCAGCAGAGGATGAATTTGATCTGTTCGCGAATGACTTCCTGGAACTGGCGACACAGCTGGGGGCCTAGCAAACCTCCCGCAAGGGACACCCCTGCGCAAAACTTTGCGACTCGCACTGCAGCGACACATGCCGCAGCTCGAACTGTTCGTGCAGCATAGTCATCGCCGCGTCCAACAGCGCATCGCGGTCCACGCTGTCTGCCTCCAGCACCAGGTGGGCCGTGAGCGCATTGTCGGCAGTGCTCATGGCCCACACATGCAGGTCGTGCACCTCGCGAACACCGGGGGTCTGCAGCAGACTCTGGCGCACAGCGCCGATGTCGATGCCCACTGGCACCCCGTCGAACAACAGGTGCAGCGAACGGGAGAACAGCGACCACGTGCCCAACACCACCACCAGCGCAATCAGCACGCTGACCACCGGGTCAATCCACATCCAGCCCTGCCAAAGATACAGGCCGCCCGCGACCACCACGCCGGCAGAGACCAGCGCATCGGCTGCCATGTGCAGGTAGGCGCCGCGGATATTCATGTCACTCTTGCTGCCCGCCAGGAACGACCAGGCAGTCAATGCATTGACCAGCACGCCAATGCTGGCAACTACCATGACAGTGGCCGCATCGATAGGGGCGGGGATCTGCAGGCGCTGCACCGCCTCCCATGCCAGCGAACCCATGGCGACCAGCAGGAAAGCGGCGTTGAAGAAACTGGCCAGAATCGAGCCGCGGCGCCAGCCATAGGTATGCCGGCTGTCGGGCTTGCGCCGCGCCGCTGCGAAAGCTGCCCAGGCCAGCAACAGGCCGCCCACATCGCTCAGGTTGTGGGCGGCGTCGGCGAGCAGTCCCAGCGACTGGGCACGCCAGCCGAAGAAGGCCTCGACCAGCACGAAGGCCAGATTCAGCGCGATGCCGATGGCGAAGGCTGTGCCGAAACTGGCGGGGGCGTGATCGTGGTGATCGTGACTCATGCGGTGGCTACCCTGATGTGCAACGCTGCGGTCTGCTTGATGTTTGCAGCCTTCACGCCATAGTGCCGGCCAAGGGCTGATTTCCTCAAGAAATAAAAAAAGGGGCCCCCTCGCGGAGACCCCTTTTCTTGTTGCTGTCGCCAACTACTCGACAAGTCTTTCCTTCAACTTAGAAGTCGTAAGTCAAACGCGCATAGATGCTACGGCCCATCGGATCCTGCAGTTCGCCAATTACACCGGCGAAGTCAGGAGTACGTTGAGCTCCACGGTCGAACAGGTTGCGCGCACCTACGCTGACACCCATCTCGCCACCGTACAGGCTGAAACCACGGTATGTGTAGGCCAAGTCGAAGTCTGTCCAAGCCTTTATCTGTCCTCCGATTAGGGTCGGATTCGGATTTGTGCCGGTGAACTGCAGTATCTGTGGAATGTAGTTAGTTCCATCCCAATCCAATGCGCTTATGTAGTGCACCGTGCCTGTCACCGCATGGTTAGCCATCGTCCATCCCAAACGCAAGTTCGCTTTTACGTCGGGTACCGCTGGCGCCGTCGCTGTCAGAAGATTTGTGATTCCCACACCTTCTCTCTTAGGACTGCCAACCTTCTCCTGGAACTCGAAAGAGTCCATCACGGTTGCTTGCAGGTTGATGCGGAAGCTACCCAAGTCGCCGAGATCAAAACGGTAATTGCTATCGATATCAAATGCAGTAACTTTCACAGACTCTGCATTTACGTTTCCTGGCGTGGTTATCTGAAGCAGGTTGCCAAGGTCATCAGGGTCCCGAATGATTTCCTTATTATTCTTACCACTGGCTAGCCAGGCTGCCAACTGCGCCCTTGAGGGCTGGTTGGCTGCACCTACACCAGTTCCAGTGAAGCCGGACCACGCCTTGAAGGCATCAAAATCGTTTTGCATAACTGTCTGGCCGGAAATGCCTACAATCCGATTTTCGAAGGATGTCTCGTTCCAAGTTACAGATAAATCGAAAGCCTCGAACTGTATATCAAAGCCAAGCTGCTTTGACGTAGAGAATTCGTTCTCCAACGCAGGATTGCCACTAGAGCAAGAAGTTGTGAACGCTGAGTAGAGCGTAAATCTATCGGACACAGTCGACAGACCACAAGACACAGGGTCTAGAAGCTGCTGTAGAGACGGTGCAATAAACGCATCACCGGTGGTTGCACGCAGAGTCAGCCAGTCAGTAGTAGCCCAGGTAATGCCAAACTTCGGGTCAGTAGAACTCTGCTTCGTGCTGAAAGTTTCATTTCGCACAGCTGCTTCGATCTCTACAGACTCAAGGACGGGAATCGCAAGCTCTACGAAGTAGGCATCAACTTCCCGTGTACCTGTAGTAATTTCCGATGGAAATTTACTTCCTATCCAAGTGTCTCCGCGAAGAGCTTCGATGGCAGGAGTATTCGTGTACTTATCGTTACGGAACTGGTAGCCCACCGCCGCGCCGATCGGTCCGCCAGGCAGTTCGAAGCCTCCGAGCGGGACTTCACCGTTTAAGACCAAGTCCACCGTGTCCAGCCAATTTTCCTGCATTTCGCGAGAGCGACCTGCTATCGCGTTCATAACATCCTTGGTGTTGTTGAATTTTTGATCAACCACAAAGAATGGATTGTAGCAAGACTTTGCGTCACGAAGAACGTCACAGTCAAGACCCTGTTTCATGGCGCTAATGCTGTAATTTTGGTTTTGCATAAAGCGCAATTGTTTCGAGCTCTTTGTGTAAGCCAGCATCCCTTCCCACCCTTGCACGAATGGGACTGTGAAGTCGGCCTGCAACGAAAGGCGAGTATTTCGATCGGCACTGCCACTCAAGTTATCACCGTCAGCCGTGTGTCCGTCAGAAGGTGTATGAGTCTTATTTATGGGACGAAGTGAACGAGCCCTCACGTCCTCGCGCAGGAGAACCCCATTTGGCGTCGTGCCTGAGACCAGGAAATCTAAACGCCCGTCCTTATTCAAATCTGCCGTGCCCCGATCCGGAATGCCATCTTTATTGGCATCAATCCCGTAAAGTTGTTGCCCGAGAGAATTTACTGCCAGAAATGGGTTGCCTGGCTGTTCACCGCGAATGGATGGCAATTCGCCAATACGGGAATTACCTGGGTTAGAGGTAGAGGTGTAGCTCGTCTGATTCAGCTTTGAAGTGAAAAATTGTGCTCGTAAAGTCAGATCCTCGCTCTGCTCCCAGGTAGCATTGGCAAAGACCGATCGTGTATCAGTAGGCTCCCGGTAGCTACGAGTGTCGCCGTAGTCAACCCAGCAGTTATTACCAACGCGCATTCCAAACGGGTTGTTAGCGACGTCCTTTTGATAGAATTGGCGCTGGTTGGCCGGTGCGCAGTTTGGATCAGCTACCGATTGATACGCGCCAGTGTATTGCCCAGCCGCATTGCGTACAGGTGCAGAATAATTACCTGGAGCAAGGGATGAATACATTGTTCCCGCTTGCGCAAGATATGGACGCTCGTCCCATGCTAACCGGCTATTTGTCTTGTATTGAGAAGCCAGAACCAGATCTACGCCTCCTATATCTCCGCCCCACAGGCCTTGCACTGACTGTTCGTCGTAATCTCCTTCCCAGTCACGCTCGCCGTAAACCTCCACTTTGCCGCCATCATAGGACGTATACGGCACAAAATTGACTACACCAGCCACTGCTTCGTTGCCGTAGAGAGCTGCGGCGCCATCAGCTACGATGTCTATGCGCGCGATGGCAATCGTTGGGACCATAACCTGCACGTTCTCGTCAGCGACACGCTTGCCATCTACTAGCGTCAGGGTAGAACGGGGACCCAGACCACGGAGGTCAATACTTTGGCTGCGCGAGGAAGTGCCTTGAATCGTATTCGTTGTTGAGGAAGACGGGCCTCCTACGAACGACATGTTTTGTATGACCTCTCCGAGGTTCATAGTGCCTTCATCCGTAAGGTCATCAGCGCTTAGCTGAGTCACTTGAGAAGCCGCTTGGAAGCCTTCTGAGCGGCGGATATAGGAACCAGTCACAACGACTTCTTCCACTTCCGGCGTGCCTTGCTGAGCGAAGGCGGGAGTCGCCAGTGGAAGCAATGAGAAAGAAATTGCCGTGTACAACAGACTGCGTTTGTGGGGAACGTGGAATCGCATAGAACACTCCTGGGTCATTTTTGTTATCTGATTCTTGGTTGAATAAGCATTACTGGACGCATGGAAAGGCCAGTGGCGCAATGCATTTGAAACAGACAGATGTTCTCGCACTGAAAGTCAATTTGCAATCGTTTGTGACATGCGTAGGAAAGTTCCATTCCGTTCGTCGCAGAGACGAACGGAGTTCCTTGGAAAACTGATTGATTTGGAAAGATAAATTTTTCGCAACCGAAAACGGCATGGTGAAAATAAAGAGGGAACAAAGATGGCTTTATTGTGTCGATTCGGCCAAGCGCCCTCTCAGCATCTGCAATATTTCACTAAGTTCATGGAAATACTGATTGCTTGTTGCTAAATCGTTCAACATCCCAGTCAGTCTTTCAAATTCCGGCTGCAGCTCTTTGATCAGGGCTTCATTGCTCAACAGATCGTCGCCGCCGGTGCGGTAATCATTGGCGCTTTCACTGCGCCGCTTGGTAACAAAATCGGGCTCACAGCCCACTTGCGGAATGTTCGTACCTGTCGGAGTGAACTTTTGACACACTATGTCGAAGTCATCGTCTTCGTTGACCCGATTGAAGACCGCGTAGTACTCGTCCCGTATCTTCTCAATCTCGGCACGCAGTTGCGGCACGGTGAGATCTTCGATGACTATCTGTTCCTCTTCTGCGGCCTGTACCTGCACTGACGCCAGCAGTGTGGTGAGTAAAATCGTAACAACTCTTTCCGGCAGCCTTCCTTTCATACGCATGTTCTTGTTCTCCTGATGGACCGGTTACACACTAGTTGCCACAGGTATTGCTGCAAATCCATGGGCCCTACCATGATGAAACTGGACTCGAGGAAGAATCAACTATATCTTCCGGCCCATCCAATCTGGCTGGCGCCAGAGGCAACCCAAACAAGGAAATCATCTTGCAGATTACACCGCAACCGCTTTTCCCCAGCCTGGTCTGGTCCACCCTTTTCGATGACCGCGCCGACTTCAACGCAAAACTCCTGGAACACGTGTACCGCCTGCGCGAGCAGGACCCGAAGGGCGTCAACAACACCAATGTGAAAGGCTGGCAGAGCCCCAGCATCCTGCAGAACCTTCCCGAGTTCAATGACATCAATCTGCGCATCCTGCAGGTGTGCGACAAGATCGGCGAATCCCAGCTGTTCAATCCCAACTTCGAGTACAGGCACCAGGCCTGGGTCAACATCAGCCCGCCCGGCGCCTCGAACAAGGTGCATTACCACGCAAACTGCCACTTCAGCGGCGTCTACTATGTCAGCCTGAAAGCCCCCGAGTGCGGCAGCATCTATTTCCGCGACCCGCGTGTGGCTGCGCGCATGATGACCTACCCCATCGAGAAGCCCACCGAATTCACCACCGAGGAAGTGAGCATGCGCCCCGAAGTAGGCCGCATGTATGTATTTCCGGGCTGGCTCGAGCACGGGGTAGAAGAGAACCTGAGCGACCGTGACAGGATCAGCATCAGCTTCAATGTGGCGGCATTCCCGAAGATGTGACGCCTCTATCTGGCGTTGTCGATCATCTGCATGGTTTTGGCCTCCACTTCTTTCGCGATCTCGTTGAGCGCGGGATCACTCGACAGAGCCGACAGCATTTGCGTCGGCCTGATGAGGCCGATTCTGGTGATTCCCTTTTCCGTGTAGACCGAAATGCGGCATGGCAGCGCCATGTTCAGCTGCATGTCGACCGCCAGCACTTTGGCGGCCTGGCCCGGATTGCACACCTCGAACACACGGCACTCCTCAGCAAATGCCACCCCTTTGCTGCGCAGCGTCTTGCCCAGGTCGTGGATATGCAGCACGCCAAAGCCCAGCTGCTTGACCTCTGCCTCAAGGGCTGCTGACGCATCTTCGAAAGTCTTGTCGGTATCAACGATGTAGTACATGGTGCCTGCTCCTCTGTTGCTGCGTGTATGGCATCTCGACGGCTTGTTGCATTCCCAGTGTGAGAACCATCCCCTTTGCACGGTCGTAGGCCGACCAGACGCCTGTTCAACGGTAACCCTTCAATGTACAAACGCAAACTGTATTTCTTCGCCACGAGGTTTGCCGGCGCGCTGATCGTGACCCTCATCGCCACCGCCATCGCCGCTCAGATCACCCGGCAGAACCTCGAGCAGACCACCATGGCACAGTCGCTGCTGGGTGAGCACCTGACGCTGTCCAGTGTGTCTTACCGCCTGTTCAAACAGCTGACCGACGAGCTGATCTTTGGCCGCAACGCCAATCAGGCCGACGTGCGCAACAAGGAAAACCAGATCGAGGCCTCACTTGCCCGCATCCGCGAACTGGAGTTGCAGCAGCGCGAGGCCCTTGGAGTGGAGGTCACCCAGGGCAGCGTGGAAGACACCGAAGATCTGTCCACGCTGCTCGACAGCATCATTGCCGAGTTTCGCGAGATCGTGGCCAGCGAGGATTCGGCGCCACTGAGCTCCCAGGGCAGGGTGCAGCGGCTTCTCGAAGTGACCATCGACAATCAGTTTCGCGAGGCCATTGATTCAGCCGTGCGCCGAAAGAGCACCGTGGTGGCCAGCATCAACGCCCGCATCGACACCCTGAACACCGCCATTGTCTGGTTCACGGTGGCCTTCGGGCTGGTGTCCATTCCTCTTGTAGTGCTGGCCTGTACCTGGCTGCTGAACCAGCTCTACAAACCACTGGATGCCATCCGCTACGGTGCCGAGGCCATCGCCATCGGCAAGTACACCCACCGTTTGCCTGAGACGCTGGACAAGGAGTTCCAGCAGATTGTACTGGCCTTCAACTCCATGGCGAGCCAGCTTTCGCAGCACGAATCCAAGGCCGAGCAATCCCTGCGGCAGCTGGAGACTGCAGTAGAGCAGCGCACACGGGAACTGACCGAGGCCAACCAGCGGCTGACCTCCATTGACTCCAAACGCCGGCAGTTTCTGGCTGATCTGAGCCATGAACTGCGGACTCCGCTGACGGTCATACGCGGCGAGGCGCAGGTCACCTTGCGTCACCCCACCGTGGGCAGCGACACCTACCGGCAGACCCTGGATACCATCCTGGCCCAGGCTGTGGGCCTGAGCCGCCTGGTGGACGACCTGCTGTTGCTGGCAAGGGCCGAGATCAGCCAGCTGACACTGGATGTCGAAACCTGCGAGCTGGGCCAGTGGCTGAAACAGAAGGCAACCCACTGGTCACGGGTCGCTGTGTCTCACCGCTTTCATGTAGTGCTGACACATGACGCGACGCCTCTGTCCGTGCGGGCGGATGCGCAGCGCCTGGCACAGGTGCTGGCCATACTGATCGACAATGCCATCAAGTATTCTCCGGCGGGCAGCACCATCACACTGCGTGCCGGGCTGGCGGGCGGCCGCGTCTGCATTGCGGTGCAGGACGAGGGTACAGGCATTGCCCCGACCGATCTCGGGCCGATCTTTGAACGTTTTGTGCGCCTGAATCGACGGGGCGACGGCGCCGGGCTGGGCCTGGCCATTGCACGTACCATCATCGAGGCCCATGGCGGCGAAATCACGGTGGACTCGGTCCTGCACAAGGGGTCTGTCTTCACAGTGTGGCTGCCGCTGGAGAATGTGCTGTGAAAATTCTGATCGCCGACGACGAGAAAGCCCTGCTGAACTTTCTGGAGCGCGGTCTGCGCGCGGAAGGGCACGAGTGTTTCTGCACCAGCCGGCTGCATGAGGTCAGTGTACTGGCCAGGCAGCACGCGCCGGATGTCATCATTCTGGATCGTCTGTTCGAAGACGAGGACAGCCTTGCGCTGCTGGAAGACCTGCGGCGCAAGGTGCCGGCAGCCATGATTCTGCTGCTCAGTGCTCTGGACGAGGTGAGTGAGCGCGTGGCAGGGCTCAAACAGGGTGCAGACGACTATCTGTGCAAACCGTTCGACTTCGAGGAACTGCTGGCGCGCATTGAAGCACTGGCACGACGGACAAAGGAAAAAGGAAAAAGTCCAGCGGGAGCAAGCCCCGCTGGCAATCGGCCTATTGCGTTTTGATCGGGAAAATCGTCTGGTATTTCGCGGCGGGGAAGAACTCGTGCTGACCCGCATCGAGTTCGACCTGCTGCTGTATTTCGCGGAGAACCGCGGCAAGGTATTGTCCCGGGAACGTATCCTCAACCGCGTGTGGGACAGTCAGTCCGACCCCCTTACCAACATCGTGGATGTGTACATCAGTCGCCTGCGGCAGAAGATCGATGCCCCGCAGGGTGAATCGCTGATTCAGACCTTGCGGGGCAATGGCTACCGCATGCGCCTCACTGAATAGGTGACAACAGCTCGGGGTGCTCAACCAGATTGCGCACGCCGTGAGCCCCTGATTCCTCGAACACATTCTCGCCACACCATGCACCCACCGTCTCAATGTCGACAATGGCCACGTTCGGACGCACGCTCCAGCTCACCAGCAAGGGCGAGCCCTGCTCGTTGTAGGCTGGCCCGGTTGTGGAACCTGCGTACTGAATCGGCTCTCCTGTATTGCCCGGAATATTCAAGGCCTGGTGATAGCCATCTCGCATGCCGTGGGCGGCAAGTTCGTTGAAGTCCAGCGCATTGCGATCGTTGGCCAGCACATACACCTGTCCCTCGACCCGCAGCTGAGGGTTGCCGGTGGCTGGGTTCAGACAGGCGCCCAGCGTTGCGCCTGGGCTGGCCTGGGCGGCGGAGAACACATAGTGCACCTCGACTGTGTCACCCGGCACCAGCGGACCATGCTCGCTGGGACAGATCGCCCCGGCCGTGGGCGCGAGCTGTGCAGCCGTCAACGTACCGTTGTAACGAAATCCTGACCCCTAGCCGTGGCCGTCACCATTGCCCGCATAGGTTGTGAACTCACCACCGCGATGTTCGGCGTTCTTGTGAAAATGAATGTTGCACAAATTCATCTGAGTGTGCGCGGGGGCCGTATTGAATAAACGCAGATTGGAACCTGCAGGATTCTCAAGATCCCGCGGCGACTGCGGCCCGAAGCCCTGATCCCGGGTGTTTTCGGCGAGCGCCTGATGCTGGGCATCGATGACGCTGTCGGCAACGTGCCCGCTGTCCAGCTGGGCATGGGCTGCGCCGGCAGCGGCGAGCAGAAGTGTGGAAAGTGCAGTGCTGGTCAACAAACGCATGATGGGCTCCTTGTAGTGAAATACCGCGAGGAGGATAGTCAGGTTCACTGAATGCCAATTGAAAAGAAGATTAAATGAACATGAACACGATCAAGAACACCGCAGTCCTGCTGTTTTTTTTCACGCTCCTTCACGCAGTAAACGCCATGGCCATTGAAGAACCTGCCTACAGCGTCGTCGCGACGGTCGACGACATCGAGTACCGCCAGTACGCCCCCTATCTGGTGGCGGAAACCATCGTCGAGGCGACCGCGGATCGCAATGACGCCGCCAATATCGGCTTCAGGCGCTTGTTCGACTACATTACCGGCGACAACAAATCACAGTCGAAAATTGCCATGACGGCGCCGGTGCAGCAGACACAGGTGAGTGAGAAAATTGCAATGACGGCGCCGGTGCAGCAAAAGCAAAGCGGTTCCGGATGGTCCATAGCCTTCGTGGTGCCCGGCGAGTACACGCTGGACACGGTGCCCATGCCCGCCAGCCCACTGGTCAACATCCGCGAAGTGCCGGGACAGTTGCTGGCCGTGCACCGCTATTCCGGGCGCTGGACAGACGCGAACCAGCGCAAGCACGAGACTGTTCTGATGGAGGCTCTGGAGAAAGCAGGCGTCACAGTGACCGGCGAGCTGATGAGTGCCGCCTACAATCCGCCCTTCATGCCGCCGTTTCTAAGGCGCAATGAAGTGATGGTGCCGGTAGGGGCTGTGCCTGGACTTTGACGCCGGGCTTATTCCCCGTAAAGAAACGAGAAGCCGAATTCCTGCGCGCGGGTCACCGCGATCACACCGGCGGGCACCAGGCGTGCGTTCGGAATCAGATTCGCTGACAGTTCCGCGAACACGGCGTCGGCAGTCTGGTTCGTGGCGCTGGCAATACCGCCTGCCTGACGTCGGGTGGCGCGACCGCACACGGCGAATTGCGCGCCCTTTTCGACGATTTCCCCGATAGAGTGCTGACCATTGCTCGGCCCGGCCGTGTTCATTGGATTGGCAGTGGGCACCGGGTCGGCATTGCGCATGAAAAGGTTGCCGTACCTGGCCCACATGGCATCGTTGAAGCCATAGGGTGTGGAGAGGTGCCGGAAGCACACCACCAAGGCGTAGTCCGACGCCTGACCCTCGTACTCGGTCTCATGGGTTTCCAGAATATTGCCTGCTCCCCACAGGGCCGTCGCACCGCCCTGCATTGTAGAGGAATCCACGAACACCTTGTGGATGCCGGACAGTTCGGCCAGCCATGCATCTTTCGGGTGGGGAGCGCGGGCAGTGGTACTGCTCTGCGCAGCGGCGGGTCTGGCACTGGCGGCCAGGCCGGCGACGGCGGCCACGCTCATGCCAGTCAACAGGGCGCGGCGGCCCAACATGCTTTCGTCGATGTCGTTCATTTTTTCTCTCCTGTCATTGTTGCTGAATGATTGATTGCAATCGAGCCTGACTCGGGACGTGCATTCTCCTGCAATGACTGCAAGGTGACCTGGCTGCTTACTCCCATGGCCTGCAGGAAGTGGCGTTGTCTGTCATTGATCAGCAGCTTCAGCCTGTGTCCACGGCCAGCCATGTGACGCGCCTCGCGGGAAAAGAAATCCACGGCCGACTGATCAATGTGCGTGGTGTACTGCAGATCCACCGTGAGATCTTCCTCAAGGTGCCGATGAAAGGCCTCGGACAAGGGCTCCAGCGACGCATAGAACAGCGCGCCCTTGATCCTGAGCATATAGCCGGCTGGCCCGGTTTCCTCGCGCAACTCCAGCTGACTGATGCGCAGCAGAAAGGCGGTGACGGACAGCAGCACGGCCACCAGCACGCCGGTTGCCAGTCCGAAAAACAGGATGCTTCCAAACGTCGACAGGTAGATCACCAGTTCCGAACGCATCTGCGCATAGTGCCGGATGTCGCTCCACTTGATCATGTCGGCGCCCACGATGAACAGCGTGCCCGCCAAGGCCGCCATCGGCATGTACGTCAGCACGGACCCGAGCAGGCTGACGAGCAGCAGAACAAAAACCGAGGCAGCAATCGTGGACAGCGGCGTTCTGGCCCCCAGACTCTGATTGGCCTTGGTGCGGTTGAAACTGCCGGCCCCCGCGAAGGCGGAAAAGAATGGCGCGAGGAGGTTCGCCAGGCCCTGGGCGTACACTTCCTTGTCCAGATTGATGTCCTGATCGGTCTGCATCTTGAGGTCCCGCACAATCACCAGCGACTGCGCCAGCCCGATGAACGCGATGGTGATGGCATAGGGAATCAGCATCACGCTCATCATCAGATATTCCACGGTGATCGTCGGCATGCGCAGTGGCAGCCACTCCAGCGGCATGCGGCCCAGATATTCCAGTTCAGTGACCGGCTGCGGCCAGAACAAGGCCACCACCAGTCCGGCCACATAGCCCGCCGCCACGGCGATCAGCAGGAAATATCGCGAGGTGTATTCACGCCCGAGGTAACCCGCCGTGATGGTGACGAGGGCAATACTGAGGCTGTAAGGGCTGACCAGGTCGAAGGCATCGCTGAGAATCACGTACAGCTTCTCGTAGAAAAACGTGGTCTGAAAGGATGACAGACCGAGCAGGCTGTCGAGCGAGGTCATCACGATAAGAAAACCAGCGCCGGCAGAAATCCCCGAAATGGCCGCGGGCGAGATGTACTGGAAGATGCGCCCCGCCCGCAGCAGCCAGAACAGCAACTGCACCATGCCCACCATCAGGCACAACAGAAACACGAAATCCACGTACACCGGACTGCCGCGCCCCGCCAGTGGCAGCACGGCCGTGCCAATAAGAATGGCCACAGCCGTATTGGGCCCGCTCATCATCGACGAGGTGCCCAGCACGCTGGCAAACAGCGTCACGAAGATTGCGCAGTACAGGCCGTACTCGGGCTGCATGCCCGCCAGGTAGGCGAAGTTGATGCCCTGGGGAATCACCAGCACGGCGCCCACCAGTCCGGCAAACAGCTCGGTCCGCCAGTGACAGGCCTTGTGCCGCCAGGCGAAGGAAGGCATGGCCTCCCGGAGCAGTTGCCTTAGCAGGGTGGCGATCACGGCAGAATGGTTTCCAGGAGTTTGAGGAACTTGCTTTCGCGCGGGTCCGCCGGCCGCAGCTGCAGGTTGAGATAGGCGGCGACGTCCAGCGCCTGCTGGTCGGTCAGCGACCTGCCATTGCCCAGTGGCATGTTGGCCCAGATGAATCCGGCAGCTTCCTGGATGCGGTGCATGCCGGCGCCGCGATTGTAGGAGTCCATTCCCCACACGGGCGGGGCGTCACCCACACCATCACCCTGCGCGCCATGGCAGCTGGCACATTGTTCCGCGTAGACCAGCCGGCCGCTGGCCGGGTTCGGGTCATAACCTGTGTCGTCCAGCGTAGGGACTCCGCGACCGTCGGGCTCGAAACCCATGACCTGCCCCTGGGACAGGTAACTCACATAGGCCGACACGGCCAGCACTTCGGGCGCGTCTTCCGGCGGCATGATGCCGTCCATGCTGTACAGGAAACACTCGCGAATCCGCAGACCGATGCCGTTGCGCTTGCCGTTCCTGGCGCGCCACTTGGGGTACATGCCGGCCACGTTCAGGAGCAGTGCGTCTTTCTGTGTTCCAGCCTGCAGGTGGCAGTTGCTGCAGTTCAGCGCATTGCCGACATAGCGGCTGGCGTGGGACTGGCTGTCTGTGACGATCTCGTAGCCATACACCACATTGGAATAGTAGTCGTCGAGAAAGGGTTCCTGCAGCAGCTGTTCAATGGTGGGCTGCGTCGGCTGAGCCTGGGCGGTGCCGGCAAGGAGAGAGAGGGCAAAGGCCATGAGGGAGCGGTAGAGTGTCATTGCGAGGCCGTTAAAATAAAAAGGAATAATCTCATTCTATTAAAGCATTAAACGCAGGGGAAGCCGTGTGACATCTTGCCGCAGGCGCCGGGCTCTGAAACCATGCACCCTGATTCCCATTTCCGGAGAGTTGCCATGGCCTTCTGGCTTGCCAAGACCGAACCTGCCGAGTGCGGCATCGAAGATTTCGAACGCGCGCCGGCCACGCCGATCGCCTGGGTGGGCGTGCGCAATTACCAGGCCCGCAATTATCTGAAGACGATGGTCGAGGGGGATGCAGTGCTGGTGTATCACTCCAGCTGCAAGCTCATCGGCGTGGCTGGCGTGGTGCGGGTGACACGCACCGCCTACCCCGACCCCACCCAGTTCGACTCCTCCTCGCCCTATCACGACCCGAAGAGCCCGGCGGATGCCCCGCGCTGGGTGGCCGTCGATATGGTCTTCGAGCGCCGGTTGCCAGAGCTGCTGACGCTGGATGCCCTGCGCGCCTTGCCAGCACTGGCACAGATGCCGCTGCTGCAGCGCGGCAATCGCCTGTCGGTAATGCCGGTGACTGCCGCCGAATGGGCCCACGTACTGCAACACGCGGGTGGTAAGGGGCGATGAGCGACACGCAGACGCTGGACAGCGTGCTTGAGCAGCTGCAACTGGCCTGGGAGAGCGGCCGCTACCAGGACATGCTCTCCATCGCCCTGCACATGACCCAGGCCTTCAACTCCCTGCCCCTGAGCTGGCAGGCGCTCGGGCTGGCCCTGCAGGCGCTGGGGCGCCACGAGGAGGCCGAGCAGGCGCTGCGGCACTGTCATCGACTGGACCCGGACGATGCAGAAGCCTGCAACACCCTCGGCATCTGCCTGACCCATCTGGGCCGCCCTGCCGAGGCACTGAGCTTCTATCAGCAGGCGGTTGCGCTGGAACCGGACTATGCCGAGGCACGTTTCAATCTGGGCCTGTGCCTGCATGGCCTGGG
>CAMCRC010000002.1 GCA_945877175.1 Klebsiella pneumoniae
ATGGGCAAACCAACTGGCTTCAAAGAATTCGATCGTCGTGCTGAACCCTATCGCGCTCCCGGGGCGCGCCTGCTCGACTACAAGGAAATCTACACGGCGCACGACGACAAGCACCTGAGCACTCAGGGCGCCCGCTGCATGGACTGCGGCGTGCCATTTTGTCAGTCCGATCACGGCTGCCCCGTCTACAACCTGATTCCCGAGTGGAATGATCTGGTGTATCACGGCCGCTGGCGCGAGGCGCTGGACCGTCTGCACAAGACCAACAATTTCCCGGAATTCACCGGCCGCGTCTGCCCGGCACCCTGCGAAGGCGCCTGTGTGCTCGGCATCAACGAGCCGGCGGTGACCATCAAGAACATCGAAAATGCCATCATCGACAAGGGCTTCGAGAACGGTTGGGTACAACCCAATCCGCCTGCGTTCCGCACCGGCAGAAAAGTGGCCGTTGTCGGCTCCGGCCCTGCCGGACTCGCAGCCGCCGCCCAGCTGAACCAGGCTGGCCATAGCGTCACGGTGTACGAGCGTGAAGACCGCATCGGCGGCCTGCTGATGTATGGCATTCCCAACATGAAGCTGGAGAAGGATGTCGTGGAGCGCCGCGTCAACCTGCTCCGCGCGGAAGGCGTGGAATTCATCACCAATGCCGACATCGGCGGCAGCGGCCCCAATGCCATCGCTTCCGAAACACTGCTTGCCCAGGTCGACGCTCTGTGTCTGGCCACCGGTGCCACCAAGGCCCGTGACCTGAACATCCCCGGCCGTGCCGGCGACGACATCTACATGGCCATGAAATTCCTGACTGCCAACACGCGCAGCCTGCTGGATTCCGAGCTGCAGGACGGCAACTACATCAGCGCGAAGGGCAAGAACGTGATTGTGATCGGCGGCGGCGACACCGGTACCGACTGCATCGCCACGTCCCTGCGTCACGGCTGCAAGTCACTGGTCAACTTCGAGATCATGGCGCGTCCACCAGCCACCCGGGCCGGTGACAATCCCTGGCCGCTGTGGCCGAAGATCTACCGCGAGGACTACGGACACACCGAAGCCCAGCACGTGTTTGGTGCCGACCCCCGCACCTACTCGATCTCCGGCAAGGAATTCGTGCGCGATGCGCATGGCAAGCTGCTAGGCATCAACACGGTGGAAGTGGACAGCAAGTTCCAGGAAGTGCCAGGCACGCTGAAGTTCTGGGAGGCCGATCTGATTCTGCTGTCCATGGGCTTCCTCGGGCCGGAAGACTACGTGGCAAAACCACTGGCGCTGGAACTGGACCCCCGTTCCAACTACAAGGCTGCCTACAAGTCTTTCGTCACCAGCAACCCGAAAGTGTTTGCGGCGGGCGACTGCCGTCGTGGTCAGTCCCTGGTGGTGCGTGCAATTGACGAAGGCCGCCTGGTGGCGGACGCGATCGACAAGTACCTCTCTGCCTGACAGTGGGCTGTAGGAGCGGGCTTGCTGTGATTGTGACTCTGACTGTGGGAGCCACAATCACAGGTACAGCCACAGTCATCACCGCTTTCGACCAGTTGGAACCGCCTCATGCCGGAAAACGTTCTGGAACTGAACAGGGTCTGCAAGCGCTACGGCAGCTTCACCGCCGTCAATGACATCAGTTTTGCCATTCCCGCCGGCAGCATCTACGGCTTTCTCGGTCCCAACGGGGCCGGCAAGACCACCACCCTCCGGATGATTCTCGATATCCTCAAGCCCGACACCGGCACCATCAGCATCCTTGGTCACACTTCGGCGCTGAACGTGCGGCAGCGCATCGGCTATCTGCCTGAGGAAAAAGGCCTCTACAAGAAGATGAAGGTGTGGGCCATCATCAGCTACTTTGCCACGCTCAAGGGCATGGAGAAGAATGCGGCCCGTCTGCGTGCCTTCGAGCTGCTGGAGCAGTACGGACTCAAGGATTACGCCGACGCCAAGGTGGAATCGCTCTCCAAGGGCATGGGCCAGAAGGTGCAGGTACTCTCCGCCGTGGCCCACCGGCCCGAGCTGGTCATTCTCGACGAGCCCTTCTCGGGCCTCGACCCGGTGAATCAGGAAGTGCTGGAGCAACTGATCCGCGACATGGCCAGCGCCGGCCAGACGGTGATTTTTTCCACCCACATCATGCAACACGCCGAGCGTCTGTGTGATCGCATGCTGTTGATCGCCAAAGGACGCAAGATCTTCGATGGCACGCTCGACGACGTGCACGCCATCATTCCCCGGCGCGTCATACTGGAATGCGCAGGCGACATCACCTCACTGCTGACCAGCCCCGGGGTGATCGGCGCCGTT
The DNA here is from genome assembly GCA_945877175.1 of Klebsiella pneumoniae. Taxonomy (GTDB): domain Bacteria; phylum Pseudomonadota; class Gammaproteobacteria; order Pseudomonadales; family Pseudohongiellaceae; genus UBA5078. The sequence goes on from CAMCRC010000002.1 coordinate 2,293, forward strand.
GAACGCCCCCACGCAGAACACGCCCGCGCTGAAGGCACACGACTGTGGGTAATCCAGATCGAGGAACACACCAATCCACAGGTGCTGCTGCAGCGCTGTTTCGAGCAGGGCATCGCACTGACCCGTTTCGACTACACCCAGCCCAGTCTGCACGACGTGTTCGTGCATCTGGTGGGCAGCGATGCCCGGGAGCACGTGCTGCGATGAGAATGATCCTGCTGATCGCCGTGCGCGAATATGCCGAGAACGTAAAGACCAAAGGCTTCTGGGCCGGCATCCTGCTCTTCCCCATCATCCTCATGGCCGTGTTCTTCTTTCAGACCCTCCTCTCGCAGTCCACGCCCACCCGGCACTACCTGCTGATCGACCAGTCAGGCCTGTATGCCGAAGCTGTCGAGGCCGGCATCCGCCAGGAACAGCAGCGGCGCATCTTTCAGGAATTCGTGAATTACGTGGTGGAGAACCGCCGCGAAGCGAACCCGGAGCAGACGCCTGCCGGCGCCAACGCACAGATCGAGCAGATGCTGGATGATGCCGGCACCGACGAAGTGGCTGCTCTGGATGCCTGGCTGGAGAACGGCGGACTGGAATTTGCGCTGACGCTGGCAACGCCGTATCTGCGCGAGAACGCGCCGCCCTTTGCAGCACCCCGCGAACAGTTCGTCCCCGCACCACTGCCCGAAGGCATCGACCCGCAGGCAAGCCCGGCCACGATTGTGGAACAGCTGCGACCATGGCTCAGCGGTGAGCGCCTGGTCGAGGTCAATGGCGAACGCAGTCCGCTGTTCGCGCTGATTCTGATACCTGCCGAGGTGAACAGCACCATTCAACGGCCCGGGGTCACGCCTCCCGGCGCCATACTCAGTGCCAGCGGCATGCAGTACTGGGCGCGCAATCTCACCGACACCCGACTGTCGGCGGCCATTGAGCGCAGTATCAATACCACCATCCGCGCCAACGAGTTCACGGCGCGCAATGTGGATGTGCAGGTGGTGCGTGAAGTACAGCGCACCCGTCTGCCCATGAGCCGGCTCGACCCGAGCAAGGCCGAAGGCGAAGAGGCCGTGAGCGTGGCAGACACCTTCCGGCAGTGGGCGCCCGTCGGCTTTGTGTACCTGATGTTCATCTCGCTGATGCAGAGCGTGCAGTACCTGCTGAGCAACACCATCGAAGAGAAGTCCAACCGCATCATCGAAGTGCTGCTGGCCTCGGTCACGCCCCTCGAGTTGATGATGGGCAAGCTGTTCGGCATCGGCCTGTCCGGCATCACCACCATCGCGGCATGGCTGGGCACTTTCTTCCTGTTCATCGCGTTCTATCCTGGCGCGCAAACCGAGCTGCTTGGGCAGTTCTTCCAGGTTCTGCTCTCCTCCGATCTGATTCCCTGGTTCGTGTTCTATTTCCTGGCCGGGTATGCGCTGTATGCGGGCATCTTCCTGGCCATCGGCAGCCTGTGCAACACGCTCAAGGAAGCCCAGAGCCTGATGATGCCGATGATGATGGTGCTGATCGTGCCGCTGGTGACCATGACCTTCATCGCCCAGGACCCCAACGGCCCGGTGGCACGCATCATGTCCTGGATACCCCTGTTCACGCCCTTCACCATGATGAACCGGGCCGCGGCTGAGCCGCCGCTGCTGGATGTCATCGGCACCACTGTCGTGCTGCTGCTGTCCATCGCGCTGGTGCTGTGGCTGTCGGGGAAAATCTTCCGGCAGGGTGTGCTGCGCACTGGACAGCCACCTCGAATAGTCGAGATCATCCGCATGTTGCGGCACAAGCACTGAGCGCACCTGCCGTTCCCTTTTCTCTCTGGAGATTCCGCCATGCGTGACCTGCTCGAACGACGGACTTTCCTGATCCTTCTGGGCGTCATCACGCTGCTGTTTGCCCTGGTGCTGCGACCGTTCTGGAGCGCCATCTTCTGGGCCATCGTCGTCACCGTGCTGTTTGCGCCGATGCAGACCAGCATGCTGCGCAGACTCCAGGGCCACCGCACGCTGGCAGCCCTGATCACGCTTCTGACCCTGTCAGTCATCGTGATCATCCCGGTACTGGCGCTGTTTTCAGCCTTCATCCAGCAGGGCGCCAGCTTCTACAGTCTGATCGAATCGCGGGAGGTCGAGCCGGCGCAGTTCATCGACCAGATCGTTTCTGCCATTCCATTCCTGCCGGGCCTCATGGATCAGCTGGGGGTCGATACCGAGAGCATTCGCGCTTACCTGGCCAGTTCCGCCACCGGTATCAGTGAGATCATTGCGCAGCAGGCTCTGGCCATTGGCCGGAATACCGTCAACTTCACACTCCATCTGGCCATGATGCTGTATCTGACGTTTTTCCTGTTGCGCGACGGTGACCGCCTGGTGGCACTGCTGACTGCTGCCGTGCCGCTGAGCGTGAACCGCAAGCAGCTGCTGTTTCACAAGTTTGTGGAAGTGACGCGGGCCACGGTGAAGGGCAATCTGCTGGTGGCCATCGTGCAGGGCGCGCTGGGGGGGTTCATTTTCTGGATGCTGGACATCCCCGCACCGATCCTGTGGGCAGTAGTCATGGCGTTCCTGTCAATGATTCCCGCAGTTGGCTCGACACTGGTATGGGCCCCGGTGGCGCTCTATCTCTACGCCACTGGGGCCACTATTGAAGCGTCCATCCTCGTGGCCTATGGCGCGATCATCATCGGCCTGGCCGACAACGTGCTGCGCCCCATCCTGGTGGGGCGCGACACCAAGCTGCCGGACTATATCGTGCTGTTCTCCACCATGGGCGGCATTGCCCTGCTGGGCATCAACGGATTCGTGATCGGGCCTCTGATCGCTGCCGTATTCCTGGCATTCTGGAACATCTTCATTTCCGACAACAAACCAGCGGTGCCTGGCAGATGACTCAGCGCGTGCCTTTGGCACTGCTCGCGCAGCTCATGGCGTGAACCAGAACTCCACTTCATCGGTGGCCACGTCGAAGCGTGCCGCGTGTTCCACATGGGCTGCCACGTGGTACCAGTCGCCCACGCCATGGCGCGTGGTCATGCCGTTCTGCGTGAGGATGAGTTCACCGCGGGTAATGACGCCATAATTGTCGGTGTCGTGGGTGTGCGCAGGGATGCTCGTGTCTGCTGCATAGGAGGCAAACAGGACATCCGCCCCCTTGGCCTCAAGCTTGTAGGCATCGAAACGGCCGTCAAAGAGAGGCAGCTGGCGGATGCGGTCGGGGTACTGGCCGGACATTACTGCGGCGTCCCCGCGATCTCCTCCACCACCTTGTAGAAAGTCTGCACGAAGCGGTACAGCTCCGCCTCGATGATGCGTTCCTGATCGCTGTGGGAACCAAAGCCCAGCGGCCCGTCTTCCGCATCAATGCCCGGCCCCACGCCATAGCACTGAATGCCACGGGCGCGCAGATAAGCCATGTCGGTGGCCCCGGTGCTCAATACGGGCAACACGGGAGCGCCGTAGCTTTCGCCAAATACCGACTCTATGACGCGATAGAGATCGGTGTCCAGCGACGTCGAGGCGCCGGGGCGCTGGTTGCGCGACCCCCAGTCCACATTCACGGCCGGGTCATTGATCACCTCACGCACCATTTCCAGGAAGGCCGGTGCGTCTTCGTCGGGCAGCAGGCGCACGTCCAGCGTGGCGGTGGCTTCCGACGGAATCACGTTGGAGCGATAGCCACCGTCGACAATGTTCGGCGAGATTGTGCTGAACAGCACGGCCGCGTTGCGGGGCTCGTACTGCTTCAGATAGTTCACGGCCTCCTGGCCTTCGGCGGAATACGGACTCAGCACCGCGTTGTAGCGGGCAGAGGCTTCCGGTTCGGAGATAGCGGCCAGGCGCGAGAAGTAGGACGTGGTGGTGTCGCTCAGACGAATGGGCGGCTGCCAGTCGGCAATGGTGGCTACCGCACGGGAGAGCGCCACGATGGCATTGGATTGCAGCGGCACCGAGCCATGTCCGGCCACGCCATTGCTGGTCAGCTGAATGCCGCGTGGCAATTTCTCGACCGTCTGCACCGAGGTGTGGAATGCCGCCCCATTCTGGCGCACCACGCTGCCGCCTTCGGCCAGACAATACTCGGCGTCGATGGCGGGGAAATGTTCGTTCACGATGAACTGAATGCCGATCTGCGTGGCACCCTCTTCGCCGGATTCCGCCAGCAGAATCACGTCGCGGTCCAGCGCCACGCCCTGACGATGCAGCAGGATCAGCGTCATGAGCGACGCCACCAGATTGTCCTTGTCGTCCAGCGTGCCGCGCCCGTAGATCCAGCCGCTGTCTCTCTCGGCACTGTGGGGCGGGAAGGTCCATTTGCTGGCGTCCACGTTCACCGTGTCCTGGTGCGCCATCAGCAGCAGCGGGCGCTTGCTGCCGTTGCCATTCAGGCGGGCCACGATGTTGGGCCGGTCTTTCTCGAGGGAAAACACCTCGTAGGCGATGCCTTCGGCGTCCAGAACGCCGGTGATGTAGCGCGTGAGGTCTACTTCGCGACCGGGTGGATCAGCGGTGTCGATGCGCACCATGGCCTGAAAGTGTTGCAGGGTTTCGGCATCCAGTGCCGTCCAGTCCAGGTCCTGCGCGAACAGGGGTGAGGCACTCAGGCACAGCATGGCAGCGACAAGCGGCTTGCGGGAAAGACGGATCACAATGGGACTCCCAGAGATTCTTGTGGTGATTGGGCGGGCGCCAGATGGCCTGATTAGTCTGCAACGGGCAGGCAAAGTCAAGCAGGGCGCGGCTGTGGCTGCAATCCTCATGCAAGGAGGGGGCCACGGTGTGAAGGAACCGACCGGTGTGGGAGCGGGCCTTGCCTGTGGGAGCGAGCCCTGCTCGCGAACAGTCAGGGCAATTGCGGGGACCTGCCCGGCCCTGGGGAGCACCCGACTCGTTCTGCGGCTGACCCGCACACGTCCCGTGTGCCCTCGCTTCCCCAGGAGCCTCGGTCTCCTGGCTCACTCGGTGCGGGTCTTTTATGCCGCTGAACGAGTCGGGCACTCCCCAGGGCCGGGCGTTGTGCCACGCGACAGGCCTGGCAGTTTCGGTCTGCGCGCTTCGGCAAAGTTCTGGTTCCACCACAACGTTTGAAGAGGCGGAGGACGCGTCGCGACAGCGCCTGTTTTGCCGTCGCGTGACTCGCCTAGCGCTGCTTGAAGGAGACAGAGGCCAGTCGGCTGGCACAGGGCGAGGTGTCGGGAGGGGGCAGGGCCGTTCAGCGGCATAAAAGGCCAGCGCCGAGCGAGGAAAAATGACCTTGGGCATTTTTCGGAGAGAGGGAAGCCTGGAGGGCCGCAGGTCAGCCGCAGAACGGCCCTGCGCCCGCCCGACACCGGGATAGTACAGTGGGTTGTTCGCGAGCAGGGCCCGCTCCCACAGGCTAGGTTCACTCCAACAAAGTGACTGTCAGGACACATCCGGCGACACAATCCCCCGCCGCGACGCCTCCAGTGCCGCCTCTGCGCGGCTGGAGATATTCAGTTTGCTGTAGATCTGCTTCACATAGCCCGAGGCCGTGTTGCGCGTGATGTTCAGGAATTCCGCCACCTTGGCCGTGGTGTAGCCCTTGGCGATCAGGCCCAGCACGTCGCGCTCGCGAGCCGTCAGGCGGGTGGCATCGCGGTCTTCGCGGGGGCCAAAGAATCCCAGCAGGCGCCGGGCAATGGCGGGCGAGAGCGGCGGCTGGCCCTCGGCGATGCGCTGCAGCATGCCGGTCAGGTCCTCGCGGCTCTGATCCTTCAGCAGATAGCCCGACGCACCGGCGCCCAGCGCGGCAAACAGATGGGTGTCATCGTCAAAGACACTGGTCACCACCGACAGCACATCGGGGTGCTGGCGGTTGAGCTCGTCGATCAGGTCGATGCCCGAGCCATCGGGCAGGCCGATGTCGATCAGCGCCACCTGCGGCAGCCGGCTGCTCAGGCGCGAGCGCGCGTCGGCCAGGCTGGCAGCGGTGTCGATCTGAATGCCGGGAAAGGCTTCGCCCATAGCGGCGATCAGCCAGTCCCGCGCGTCGGGCAGGTCTTCCACGATAAGTCCGTAGTGCACGGCAAGCCTCTGGGTCTTCTCGAGACCGGTTTTGTCTGATGGGAACACAGGCTATCTCCTCGTCGTGGTGCTCACTACCCCCAGAACTGGGGTGCAAAGAATGCTCGCGGCCACGCTGGCAAGTGGCGGGCGCTGCGGCTAGAGTAGCGCACGGGCGTCAATGCTGACGACGACAATGACAAGAAAAGGGGAATTCACCATGCGCGCACTTCACACATTGGCCGCCGGCCTGCTGCTCGTTTCTGGCCAGGCGCTGGCCGAGGGCAGCGTGCTGTTCATCGGCAACAGTTTCACCTTCGGGGCGGGTTCCGCCGTGCGCTTCTACCGCCCCGACACCGTGACCGATCTCAACAATCTGGGCATCGGCGGGGCACCGGCATTGTTCAAGTCATTTACCCAGCAGGCTGGACTTGAATACGACGTCTACGTGGAGACCGAACCCGGCAGCGGCCTGGACTTCCACCTGGCCAACCGTCTGGGCCTGATCGCCCGGCGCCCCTGGGACACCGTGGTGATGCACGGCCAGAGCACCCTGGACTTCGATGCTCCCGGCAGCCCGGCCAAACTGGTAGCCACAGCGCAGCAGATGGCGGAAATTCTTGTCGATCGCAATCCGGACGTGGACATTCATTTGATGGCCACCTGGTCACGCGCTGACGAAACCTATCCTGAGGATGGCGCCTGGGCGGGCCAGCCCATCGAGGCCATGGCCAATGATGTGCGCGCCGCCTATGACGCCGCCTCGGCCGCGCCGAACGTGCGCAGCGTGATTCCCGTCGGTGAGGCGTGGACGCGGGCGATGACGACGGGGGTGGCTGATGCCAATCCGTATGACGGCATCGACTTCGGCAAAGTGGATCTGTGGACCTACGACCAGTACCACGCCAGCACCTTTGGCTATTACCTGGAAGCACTGGTGGTATTCGGCCGCCTGACGGGCCTTGACCCGCGCTCACTGGGCGACAACGAATGTTCAGCCTTCGAACTGGGCATGACCACGCAGCAGACGCGAGCGTTGCAGCAGGTGGCGTTTGACGAACTGGCCAGTCAGGGGGCCATCACACCGCTGCCCTTCGAGCCGGGCGTGCGGCTGACAGCGGCGCGGTGTTCGGCACGCTGACAGCAATCATCTAGCCTTCGGGGGAGCACGGTGACGAGCAGCCGCCTGTTCTTTCGTCTGCCTCCCCTTGGCTGAATTGGCTTGTTGCGCCACAGACTCCCGCAATCGCAATTCGCCAGCAGGTGGCAAGAAGTCAGCAATCACCTCCAACGCTCCCATCGGCTCATTTGAGTAGGACGTTTTCTTGCTCATAAATTGCCTTTCCCCTGCGCCTCTGCAAATGAAACTCCGTGTTTCAACAAATTGACGCGGTCTTTGTCTTGGTCCCATTCAAAATCTGCTCGCGACATCCTGCAGCCTGCTCCATGGCCTCAAGTCTTGCTTTTGTAGCCAGTTCGATCCTTTGCATCCCTTTGCGGACCGACTTGCTGCCACGAGTATAGTTCACACCCCCGCAATCACCAGCAGCACGCCGCTCACCGCAAGAGTTCCCGTGGTGAGCACCATGCCCGCCATGCGCAGGGGCAGCGGCTCTGGCACGCGGCTCACGCCAAGCGCGTGCAGCAGACGTCCGAGCAGCAGCGCTGCACCAAGGCCATGCAGCAGCGTAGTCGATGCGCCAGCGGAGGCCAGAAGCACCTGCAACACCAGCGCCAGCGGCACGTATTCTCCGAAGTTCGCGTGCGCGCGAATAGCCCGTTGCAGCGCTTCGCTGCCGCCATCGCCCAGGGTCACGCGCAGGCGTCCACGCAGAACAATGGTGCGAAAAGTCAGAACGAGATAGAGAAGCGCAAGAATCCCTGCGTAAAGTGCGACGACGTGCATGTGCTTGTTCTCCTGTTTCAGGTTTCTGGAACGTGGATTGTGCAGTGACCCGGCGACTGACTTACAGCGTGGCAAACGCCAGTGTCAGCCCCAGCAGCACCATGATGCCTCCCAGAATGCGTTCCAGCCAGAGCGTCACGGCGGCATTGCCGCGCAGCCACCCGGCCAGTTGATCCGCACCCAGCACGGCCAGGGTTTCCACCACAAAAGCGCCCAGCACCACCAGCGTGCCCAGCAGCAGCAACTGCGCCGCAGCGCTGCCATGCCCTTCGCGCACGAACTGCGGCAGGAAGGCCATGAAGAACACCACCACCTTCGGGTTCAGCACATCCACCAGCACGCCCTGCCAGAACGCCTGCCCGGCGCTCACGCCTTGCTGCGCTGCCGCTTTGGGCAGAAACGCAGCCCCTGCCGAACGCCACATCGACACGCCCAGCCACACCAGATACGCAGCCCCGACATAGGTCAGCAGCGCGAACAGGGTGGGAGCGGCGGCCAGCAGCAGGGAAAGCCCCAGCGCCGCTGCGGTCACATGCACCATGGCGCCAGAACACACGCCTGCCACAGCAGCCAGGCCCACGCGGCGGCCGTGACCAAGGGTGCGGGAGAGCACGAATAACAGGTCGGGGCCAGGTGAGAGATTCAGGGCCAGGGCGGCTGACAGAAACAGGAGCCAGTAGGAAAGGTCGATCATTGAAATTCTCGTGGATAGTCACAGCGTGACCAATAGAAATCAGGGCGCGCAGCGCTGCATACTGCTTACCAACACTTGGCTATCATGCCACTGCAGCAATCAATCCGTAACTCGGACCTTTGCTTGCGGCAGCTCTCTGAAACATCATCAATGTCGCGGAGATTGAACTTTGTCACGTGACGCGTTACTCTCGTGCTCATGATTAAAACTTTCGCCGATAAACATACTGCGGATTTGTACTTGTCTGGAAAGTCCAGGAAGGTGCCTCCAGACGTCCTTGCTCGAGCTGTTCGCAAGCTGGAGTATGTCGACCTCGCGTCATGCCTGGATGATTTGAGAGTCCCTCCCGGAAACCGTCTTCACCAGCTTTCTGGCAATCGACAGGGACAATATGCAATTTCGGTGAATGAACAGTGGCGTGTCTGCTTTCGATTCATGGATGGGGACGCATTTGACGTAGAGTTTTGTGACTATCACTGACTGGAGAAATATCATGACTATCGCGAATACAGGCAATCTGAAGCGCAAGCCTACCCACCCCGGGGAGATGCTGCGTGAGGATTTCCTGCCTGATTACGGATTGACAGTTGCCGGCCTGGCAGACGCGCTGGGAGTCTCCAGACAGTCGGTCAATGAGCTTCTCAGAGAGCGCAGAGCACTGAGTCCTGAGATGGCGATTCGATTGAGTCGTCTGTTCAACAATTCGCCGGAATTCTGGTTGAATGCCCAACGAGCTGTTGATCTATGGGTCCTGTCACAAGAACTGCATGAAGAAGTGTCAAAAATCAAACCGCTGTTTGCAGCTTGAGTCCTTGCACAAGCCCTCTGATCAGGTCAGTTCATTTTGTTGAAGAACATCACTTTCACCGGCTTGCTCAGCTACCAGGTGCAGAATTTCAGCATGCCTGGTGGACCACAGATCGACGTTTTCATGAACGTTCTGCCGGATTGACACAATATTGTGTACCGCCGCATCCAGACTTCCGGAAATTGTCTCGTCGAGAATGGATCGAATTTGCGATTCGTCTTGAGGGCGAGCTTCACGGACCAGAACCGCGTTCTCTGTCATGTTGGCAACCCTGTCCCGACCTTCAAACCCTGAAGAAATACGGCAACGCCAGCAGCGCCAGACAAAGCCCCACCAGCACATACACGCTGCCGATGAAGTAGGGAATGATCATGAGCGCGACGCCGCAGTACAGTGCCACCCGCTTGTCCTGCTTCTTGCGATAGACGAAGAACCCCATACCCACAGAGCTGAACAATACGCCCCACAGCAACAACGATGCGTTCATGCAGTTCTCTCAAGAGTGAATGGTGAGGCGCGCAGTATGCCTTACATCCTCACGCGCAGCGACACGCCCAGCAGACGCGGATCGCCTGGCTGACCCAGGATCAGGCCGGAGTTACCGCTCTGGACGGTCAGCGCGGTGATGTAGTCCTTGTTCAGCAGGTTGCGGGCGAACACATCCAAGAGCCAGCCATTCTGGAACTGATAGCCCACACTGGCATTGGTGACGCCATAGCCGGCAATCTGCGTATAGCGCGAACCAGCGGTGTCGCTGCTGTAGCCGCCACGGGCATGGGTGTCCAGGTGCCACACCAGTTCGCCGTTGCCCAGGGCCACGCGGTAGTCGATGCCGAGCGAACCCACCCAGCGCGACAAGCCGGGCAGACGCGTGCCGCTCAGGTTGCAGGCCACGGTGGCGGCGCTTTGTACTTCCAGCGGACAGGGGCCGGCCGGGTAGTCTTGGTGAACGCCGTCGGCATAGGCGAGGGACGCGCGCAGCGTCACCCCTGCGAACAACGCTGCGACGACATCAGCCTCCAGGCCGCGCACCTGCACCTCGGGCACATTGGAGGGGTAAGAGCGGATGGCCGCCGTTTCCAGACTCGAGACGATGTTGGTCTGATAGTCCTCCACCGTCGTGTGAAACGCCGCGACGTTCAGTGTGACGCGCCCCTGCAGCAAGGTGTGTTTCACGCCCAGCTCCAGCGTGGTGTTGCGTTCGTCGTCGATGACGGCGGTGGCCAGCGCGGGCCTGTTGGCGGCATCCAGCGGCAGGCCGGACATGTTCAGACCTCCGGACTTGTAGCCGTACGCCACACTGGCATAGCTCATCAGGTCGTCGCTGATCTGCCAGGCCAGATTGGCGCGCCCGGACAGATTGCCGCCTTCGTCTTCCGCGCTGTAGTTCTGCGGCCGGAAGATGGACAACCTGGCACGGGTCAGTTCATTGACGGTGGCGGCGGGCAAACCCGCGAGGCTGGGTCCGCCCCCAACCTGTGTTATATAGCTGCCGCGTTTTTCTTCGCGGGTGTAGCGCAGGCCGAGGGTGGCTGTCAGTTGCGGCGCGAGGTCGTAATTCATTTCGCCGAACGCGGCGACGCTGCGCATGTCGAACTGCTAACGTCCCGTCTGGCCGTAGCCATCCAGCAGATTGCGCGGAATCGGCACGCTGAAGCTGGCCTGATTGAGCAGCCAGTAGGCGGCCTCTGGCCCGTAGATACTGATGGGGCTGCCGCCGATATCCTGCTTGAACCAGTACAGGCCGCTCACATGCCGCAGGCGCGCACTCGCGTCCGAGGCGTAGCGCAGCTCCTGACTGTATTGATCCTGCCGCGAGGGAATGCGTTGCACCCGTTGAATGGGAATGCCGGTGTAGTCGCGGTCATTGCCCACATCCCAGCGCCAGTAGCGCCAGGCGCTGACCGAGGTGATGGTGCCCCTGCCACGCTGCCAGTCCGCAATCAGGGACACGCCGCCGTCCTGCGTGTCGATCATCGGCTCCACATCAATGTCTACCAGACGGTCATAGGAATCACGACTGGGCGGTTCATAATTCAGCCCTGCAGCCAGTGCCGGAAACTGCCGCGCGGCACTGCGCAGACTCTTCCCCACGCGCAGGAAATTCTGCGTGCAGCAGGCGGCATTCAGGTCGGACCCATCCGCAGTCAGGCGCAGCGACACGTCCGGTGTCGCAGTGAACAAGAGCTGGCCGCGCAGCGCGTAATTGTCGATGGCGTTCAGGTCATTGCCCGTGCGCACATTGCGCAGCACGCCGTCGCGCTTGCTGATCTGCGCAGACAGGCGAGCGGCGACCCGCTGCGTCAATGCGCCGGACACCGAACTGCGTGCCTGCAGATACTGGTTCTGGCCCACACTGACTTCCCCCGCAAGCTCGGGCTCGAACACCGGCTCGCGGCTGATGACGTGCAGCGCCCCGCCCGTCGTGTTCTTGCCGAACAAGGTGCCCTGGGGGCCCCGCAGCACTTCCACGCGTTCGATGTCGGTGAAGTCGAAGGACGCCGAGGCGGGACGCGCGTGGTACACCTGATCCACATAAAAACCGACGCCTGGCTCGATGCCATCATTGGCGGCGCTGATGGACAGGGAATTGGACCCCAGCCCGCGAAGGGTGTAGGCAGTGTTGCGGGGGTTGGCGGAGTTGTAATACAGCGAGGGAACCAGCTCGCCCAGCTGGCGGGTGTTCACGGTGTACGCAGCGTCCAGAAGGTCACCATTGAGCACGGACACGGCCGCCGGCACGTTCTGCAGATTCTCGTCGCGGCGGCGGGCACTGACCAGCACCTCGACGATGCTGCTTTCGCGGGCCTCACTGTCAGTGTCTGCGGCGTGTGCCGTGGCTGGCGTCCACAGGCTCAGAGCCAGCAGGATAGCGGCGGGCAGGGCGGCAACGGCCCAGGGGTTCGGGCACGACACGGCGCACCCTTGGCTGTTCTGCATGACGTTTCCTCGTTATTCCCGGCGGGGAACAACGAGAGCATAGCCAAGCCGGTCAGGAAGATCAATATGGCAGGGAAAACTCTGAACCTGTGTGCCTCAGTAAGGAAACAGCTCGGCCAGTTTCTCTGCCGTCAGGATGCCACTGTGAGCCGTGAAGCTGTGATCCGGCGTGAAGAAATAACTGCGCGGCAGCTCGCCGTACCACATCGGATCGATACTGAAGCGCAGGCGTTCCACAAACGTGTCCGCGAACATCCACGTGGGTACGCCATCCAGCGCGTAGCCCTGCAGGATGTCGGCAGCTTCTTCGCGTTTCTCGATGGAGTCGGTAGAAATCACCACCAGCGGGAACTCGGGATCGGCCTGTTTCAGCTTGCCCAGCATGTCCAGTTCGACACGGCACGGCGCACAATCCACAGACCAGAGGCTGACGATGAACGGTTTGCCCCCGAACTGCGACTTCAGTTCACCAAAGGTCTGCGGGCCGAAGTCCTGAATATTGTCAGCCTGAACACTCTGCACGAGCGCAAGACTCAACATGCTGCCGAGCACCGCATGGCGCCATGAATTTCTAGTCATTGGACAACTCCTGGAATACATAACCGTGCTCCTCGCTGGACCAGCTTAGATAGACACCTCGCGGCGACGTGATCAGCAGCGGGTGGTCACTGCCCTGATCGGTTGTCATCAGCGTCTGCGGCTCAGACCAGCTGCGCCCATCGTCGCGGGACTGCATCATCTGCAAGGGTGTCGCCATCCCATCAAAGCCTTTCCACACCAGGTACAGCGTGCCCTTGTGCAGCGCCAGCGAAGGATGGCCCGCGCCCGGCGTGCCATCCACCTTGATCAGATCTGCGGGAGAGTCCGAGGCCAGATCGTAGCGTGCGTAGTGAATGCCACTGTGCAGATTGCCGGCACTGAACCAGCTCATGTGGTACTGACCTTCCTGCGCGCCCGACACCATGCTTGGTCCGTGGTGAGGGCAGGCATCGATGTACCAGTCGTCCACCGTTGCACGCGACAGGTCGCTCACTACTCCGTCCGGGCTGAGCACGGCAATGGCGTGGTCACGAATGTGATCGTCGTAGATCTGTCGCCAGAGAATTGCCACATTGTCGTGCCCATGGGGCGCCACGGCGATGCGGCAACACTCGCAGCTATTGTGGGACACCCGCACATTGGGCATGAAGGTGGCACCCATGTCCGTGGAGACCGTGTAGTAGATTGCAGCGCCAGGATAGGCCTCATTGCGGGCCAGCGTGGCTTCCATGTCGCGCTTGTCGATCCAGGTCAGATAGACCTTGCCCGATGGCGTCAGGAACAGGCTGTCGAAGCGGTGGCCAGTGCGCAGACCATCGTCATTGATGGTGCGCGGGGATTCAAAGCTCAGCCCGCCATCCACCGACCTGCTGAAGCGGATCTCGCCCGTGAACTGGTTGGACGTCTTCGTGGTCCAGGACAGCATCACGGTGCCGTCTTCACTCACCACAATCTTCGGACGATTCTCGCCGTTGAACTCGGCGTCCTCCGGTTCGGCGTTCACCCGCACTGGTGTGGAGTATGTGGCCCCTTCGTCATCCGAACGCGACACATACACATGTTCATCATGCACAAAAGCCACCCAGAGGTGGCCGTTGGCATCGAAGACGGCGCTCGGGGCGCCGCCGCAATGAACACTGATCTGATCCTGCCCCTGTGCGGCGCGCAGGGCCTCACAGCTCTGCGCGTACACCGGGCCGCTCAAGGCTGGCAGGAAAGCCAGCAGAGCCAGACACAGTCGTTTAAAAGTCGTAAGAGACATTGGCATACAGTGTTCTTCCCGGCCATGGATGGGCCACATAGGCAACTTCATCTGTGAGGTTGTCGATACCCAGCCCCAGCTTCAATCCGCTCGCGAAATTGTAATCAGACTTCAGGCCGACGCGGCTGAAACCATCCTGTGCACCGTACACGCCATCTTCACGATCAACGTTGTCATTGCGACCGAAACTGTCACTGGCGTACTGGTAGTTCAGACCGGCATTCCAGCGACTGCTGAAATTGTAGGTCAGCAGCAGATTGCCGCGCCACTCCGGCATGCGGGGATAGACATTGCCTTCGATGCTGGGGTCCGGACGGTTCTTCACGATCTCAGAGTCGGTGTTCACCAGATTGAAGCGCATGTCCAGGTTGGGAATGAGCACATCGTCCACGTTGGCGATGAATTCGATGCCAACCGTTTCGATCTCGTCCACCGGGATGAACGTGCGCACCGTCAGGCCTCCCGGCAGTGTCTCGGACTGGGATTCCACCACATCCTTGATGCTCTCCTGGAAGACGTTCACGCGCAGGTAGCCACCAGAAATCTGGCGCTCGATCATCAGGTTCTGGTGCAGACCATCTTCGGGCTGCAGCTCGGGGTTCGCCACACTGACCGCGTTGTAGGCGGAATACTGGCTGAACAGTTCTTCCACGATGGGAAAGCGGTAGGCCTTGCCCAGCGCCCAGGCGAAGCGCCAGGTTTCACTGGCCTGATAGCCGACGGAAAACTTGGGGGAGACTTCCCGGCGCGAGGTCTTTGGCACAGATACCAGATCGAATTGCGGCGTGCTGGCCACATCGCGGGAGAAATAGCCGTTGGCGCTGTCAAACGCCTCCCAGCGCACACCCAGTCCGGCATCCCAGCGGGCGTTGATATCCCAGTTCAGCTGCGCAAACAGGGCATCCATGCTGGTCTCGCCGCCACTGCGGCTGGAGAAGCGATTGAAGTCACCGGCGTTGTGGTTGCGGGCGCTGAACACATCCATGTTCAGTTCGAAGGCATCGTGCCGCGCTCCAACGATCAGACCCAGACCGTCCAGTGGCAATTCGTCAAAGAACAGCTTGGCCTCGGCACTCTTCCAGCCCGTGTCACCAAACCTCGTCACTTCGCCGGCACCGGTATAAACCGGGTCGGCAGGATTGGCGAGGGAGAGTCTATTCTCGTCACGCAGAATCTCGAACTGATTCAGGTTGGCTTCGAAAACGACGCCTTCGGCCACCGGACCCCGCAGACGCAGCCCGAGGGAGAGGCTGTCGCGCTCCTGCTCGGACACGCCCATGCGGGCAGCGGGCACATTGTTCTTCCAGCCATTCTGCACGACGTTGCCGCTCCAGACAGTATTGCCGGCCGCATTGCGCAGGTAACTGTTGGGGCTGTTCGAGCCATTGAAACGGTCTTCGTAGGCCACGTTCAGCAGCGCCTGCCAGTCGCCGAAGTCCTGGCCGATCTTGAGCTTGTAGTTGTCGGTCAGTGTGTCCTGTACGCCGGTATCGCCGAACCAAAGCCGCGAGACGGAACGCTCATCATTGCCGACAATGCCGCCGCTGACTGCAGCCACGGTTGCGGCTGAGGTGTTGGAGCCAAAGTAGAAAGTCTGCGGCTGGGACTCGCTGTCCAGACGGTTGTAGGACAGATAGACACTGGTGTCGCCGAACTTGTCGCCGTAGGACAGAAAGGCCTTGTGGCCATTGACGGTATCGTCAAAACCATAGGCGCTGAAATCCTGAGTGAAGAAGGAGCTGTCGAAATGAAACTCGCGCTGCTGGGGTATCGCGGATTCGATGAGCACCACGCCGCCCATGGAATTGCCGCTGAACTCGGCTGAGAAAGGTCCGTAAAGCACTTCCACCTGGGCGATCTCACTGGCAGACACCATGGTCCAGCGGGGCGCGCCGTTCCAGCGCGACTGCAACAGATAGTGGAGCGGCACACCATCGGCGAAGACCATGGAGCGGGAGGTCTGGAACATGTTGGAGCCACGCATGCCCATGGTGCCGTTGGAGTCGCCGATGAAGCGGCGGCGGATTACCAGACTGGGCTCGAACTTCACCACATCTTCCGTTGAGGCCACGTTGATGCTGACGAGATCCTGCTGTGTCAGCAGGCTGGTCGGATGCGACGTGGAAGCGCGGCTTTGCGTCTGCTCTCCCCAGACAACCACTTCTTCAATGACTGGCTCGTTCTGTGCCTGTGCGGCACAAGCCGCCGTGAGTGCGAGTACTGCAGCAATGTCGCGGGCCAGTGGTTTTCTTTGCAGCATGATGTGTGTTCCTTTCGTGCGTGGTTCAGGGGTTTTCAGCAATCGAGGCCTCATTCTAGAAGGGGTGGCTGTAAAGACAATGCGACACAAGGTCGCACCTGGCTGCCACAGCCACTTGCACATCGGCTGAGTTGCCGGGGTGCTCCTCCCCCAGCCTTTAGGCTAGAATGGCCCGCACTTGAATCAGCCATCCCCTCAGGCCCGACTGGAGACGCACGTGAACAACAGCAGGATCGCCTTCATCGGCGCAGGCAACATGGCAAACAGCCTGATTCGCGGCCTCATCGCCAAGGGTGTGCCGGGACAGCAGATTGCCGCGTGTGATCTGGACGTGGCAAAACTGGAACAGCTGCAGACGGAGTGCGGCATTCGCACCGGCAGCATGGCCGAGGTCGCCACAGAGGCTGACGTGGTGCTGCTGGCGGTCAAGCCCCAGGGCATGGCCGGTGTGTGTGAAGCACTGCGCCCTTCACTGAAACAAGGCGCGCTGATCATCTCCATCGCCGCCGGCATTCCCCTGCGCAGCCTGGAAGCCTGGCTGGGCAGCGAGTGCGCCATCGTGCGCTGCATGCCCAACACCCCGGCATTGGTCCTGGAGGGCGCTACCGGCCTGTTTGCCAATGCCAACACAACGGCCGCGCAGTCTGCGCTGGCCGAGACCATTCTGTCGGCCGTGGGCACCAGTGCCTGGCTGGCAAGTGAAGACGCCATCAATGCCGTCACGGCTCTGTCTGGCAGCGGCCCTGCTTATTTCTTTCTCCTGATGGAGGCGATGGAGCAGGCCGGCGTGGCCATGGGCCTGGCGCCCGAGCTGGCGCGTCAACTGACTTTGCAGACGGCGCTGGGCGCGGCGAAACTGGCCACTGCCAGCGATGTGGCGCCGGATGAATTGCGGCGCCGGGTGACCTCTCCCGGCGGCACTACGGAAGCGGCCATTCGCAGCTTCGAAGGCGCAGACTTCCGCGCCATGGTAGAACACGCGCTGTTCGCCGCGCAGAAGCGCTCCGTGGAACTGGCGGGCTGACACACAAACACAGGTGAGAGAATTTTATGGGTGCAATTGGTAACGTCGGCTATCTGCTGGTCAACACACTCGGGGGGCTGTTCGTCCTCGCAGTACTGCTGCGCTTCATGCTGCAGGTAGCCCGTGCAGACTTCTACAACCCGTTTACCCAGGCGATCGTGCGGGTGACTGATCCTGCCGTGCGTGTGTTCCGCCGGCTGATTCCCGGCTACCGCGGCCTGGACTTCGCTTCCCTGGTACTGGCGCTGGTGGCGCAGTGCATCTGCACGGCACTGCTCATCGTGTTCAGCGGTTTCGCCATACCCGGAGTGGGCCTGGTGATTACCTGGTCGGTGGTGGGCCTGTTGTCCTTCATCATGAACATCTACTTCTGGTCGCTGATGATCTCGATCATCGCCAGCTTCATAGCCCCTTACAGCGGACACCCCGCACTGGTGCTGGTGCGCCAGATCACCGAACCCGTGATGGAGCCGTTCCGACGGCTGTTGCCCTCCATGGGCGGGCTGGATCTGTCGCCGATCTTTGTGTTCCTGGGGCTGCAGATCATCCGCATGGTGTTCATCGACCCGGTGGGTGTGAATGCCCGCGTCGTGCTGGGAATCTGAACATGAACACAGCCGGCAGAAGCGTGCCATGATCACGCACCCGCAGGACCTGCCAGCCCTGCCCGGGCTGCAGTTTCCCCTTCACCACGCCAGAGAGCAGGACAGCCCCAGACACTGACATGCCCAGAACCATTCCTGAAAATTCCGTTGGCATCGTGACGCCCCAGCGCCTGCACTTCGACGAGCCGTTGATGCTGCGTAGCGGCAAGAGCATTGCGTCCTATGACCTGATGGTGGAGACCTATGGCATGCTCAATGCCGCGCGCTCCAATGCCATCCTGATCTGCCACGCCCTGAGTGGCGATCATCACGCCGCCGGCTACCACAGCGAAACAGACGCCAAGCCGGGCTGGTGGGACAACTGCATCGGCCCGGGCAAACCCATCGACACCAACAAGTTCTTCGTGGTCTGCCTGAACAATCTGGGCGGCTGCGCGGGCAGCACCGGTCCCACCTCCATGAACCCCGAAACGGGCACCTGGTATGGTCCCGATTTCCCGGTGGTCACGGTGCGGGACTGGGTCAACAGTCAGGCGCGCCTGATGGACCGGCTGGGCATCAGCCAGTGGGCCGCGATCATTGGCGGCAGTCTGGGCGGCATGCAGGTCATGCGCTGGTCCATCAGCTACCCGGAGCGGCTGCGCCACGCCATCATGATTGCGGTGGCGCCCAAACTCTCGGCTCAGAACATCGCCTTCAACGAAGTGGCGCGCCAGTCCATCACCGCGGATCCGCACTTCCACAATGGCCGCTATCTGGAACACGGCACCTATCCGAAGAAGGGAGTCATGCTGGCGCGCATGGTCGGGCACATCACCTATCTGTCCGACAGCGCGATGCGCGACAAATTCGGCAAGAACGCTGAGGAGCTGCCCAGCGACGCCATCAAGAGCAACTTCGGGCGCGACATGCGCACGGGCAAACTGAGTTTCGGGCTGGACGTCGACTTCCAGGTGGAAAGCTACCTGCATTACCAGGGCGAGCGCTTCTCGGAGCGTTTCGACGCCAATACCTATCTGCTGATGACCAAGGCGCTGGACTATTTCGACCCGACGGTAGATTACGACGGCGACCTCAGCAAGGCATTCGAAAACAGCCAGTGCCGCTTTCTGCTGATGTCTTTCAGCTCCGACTGGCGCTTCCCGCCCGAGCGCACGCGGGAGATCGTCGATGCGCTGCTCAAGGCGCGCAAGCCGGTCAGCTATCTGGAGATCGACGCCGACCAGGGCCACGACGCCTTCCTGCTGCCGGTGCCCCGCTACATGCAGGCGCTGACGACCTATCTGGCACGAGTCAGTGACGAGGTGAACGCCTGATGCGCGCCGATCTGGACATCATTCAACACTGGATCGCACCCGGCAGCCGCGTGCTCGACCTGGGCTGTGGCGACGGCAGTCTGCTGGAGTATCTCAAACGCACCAAAGGCGTGTCGGACACGGGCCTCGAGATTGACGAGCGCAAGATCCACGCGTGCCTGGAGAAAGGCGTCAACGTGCTGCAGCAGGACTTGAACAAGAGCCTGACCAATTTTTGCGACAAAAGTTTCGACACCGTGCTGCTGACACAGACGTTGCAGGCCGTGAGCTATCCCGATGTGCTCATGGACGAGATGCTGCGCATCGGCCGCAATGTCATCGTCACCTTCCCGAATTTCGGCAACTGGCGCAGCCGCTGGTATCTCACCTTCAAGGGCCGCATGCCGGTGTCCAACTTCATGCCCTATCAGTGGTATGACACGCCCAACATCCACTTCTGCACGGTGCGGGACTTCGATGCCTTGTGCCGGGAACGGCAGATCAATGTGATCACCCGCACCGTGGTCGATCACAAGCACCAGGGCAGCTGGATGATCCGCCTGTGGCCGAACCTGCTCGGCGAAACCGCCATTTATCATCTCAGCCGCTGAGGGCACGGAGGTCGCCATGCACAAGATCGTCCTGGCCACCGGCAATGCCGGCAAGCTGCGGGAATTCCAGCAGATGCTGGGCAGTGCCGACGTAGACTTCGTGACGCAGCGTTCGCTCGGTGTAAGTGATGCCGACGAGACCGGCCTGAGCTTCGTCGAGAACGCCATTCTGAAGGCGCGGCACGCGGCGGCGCTTACGGGGCTGCCTGCGCTGGCGGATGACTCGGGCCTGGAAGTGGACGCGCTGCTCGGTCAGCCCGGAATCTACTCCGCGCGCTATGCCGGGCCCGGCGCTACTGACGCCCATAACAATGCCAAATTGCTCGACGCCCTGCGTGAGGTGCCCGAGGCACAGCGCACGGCACGCTTCCAGTGCTGCATCGCGTTCCTGCGCCATGCTGCCGACCCGATGCCCTTCGTGTGTCACGGCACCTGGGAAGGCCGCATCCTGTTTGCCGCTGCCGGTGAGAACGGCTTCGGCTACGACCCGCTCTTTTTCGTGCCCACCCATGGCTGTGCCTCGGCGCAGCTGGAACCGGCCGTCAAGAACAGCCTCAGTCATCGGGGCCAGGCCCTGCGTCAGCTGCTGCTGCACTGGGACACGCTGCGCGGGTCGCTGCGTTGAACGCGACACCCGGTTCCTTGCTGCAGCAGCCGCCCCTGAGTCTGTATGTGCATGTGCCCTGGTGCGTGCGCAAGTGCCCCTACTGCGACTTTAATTCCCACCAGAAGAATGGCGAGCTGCCGGAAGACGCCTACGTCGACGCGCTGCTTGCTGATTTTCTGGCCGACCTCGACGGCGTGCAGGGCCGGCCGCTGCAATCGATCTTCATCGGCGGCGGCACTCCGAGTCTGTTCTCGGCGCGCGCCTATGAGCGTCTGTTCGCACAGCTGCAACGCCATGTCGCCTTCGCGCCCGACATCGAGATCACTTTGGAGGCCAACCCCGGCACCGCCGAGCGCGCGAAGTTTGCCGACTATCGCCGTGCGGGCATCAATCGGCTGTCCATCGGCATCCAGAGTTTCGACGCAGCACAGCTGCAGCACCTGGGCCGCATCCATGATGCCGACGACGCACGCAAGGCCATCGAATTCGCGCGCGCCGCAGGCTTCGACAATCTGAACCTCGACCTGATGTACGGACTGAAGGACCAGACGCCGGAGGCCGCCCTGCTGGATCTGGAAACGGCGATGGCCTTCGCGCCGGAACACCTGTCCTGGTATCAGCTGACCATCGAGCCCAATACCGAATTCTTCAAGCGCCCGCCGGCCCTGCCGGAAGAGGACGCGCTCATCGACATTCAGGACGCCGGACTGGCACTGCTGGCACAGCGCGGCTACCACCGCTACGAAATCTCGGCGTTCGCCCAGCCAGGGCGCCAGGCGCGCCACAATCTCAACTACTGGCGCTTCGGGGATTATCTCGGGATCGGGGCCGGCGCCCACGGCAAGATCACCCGGCCCGACACCGGCGAGATTCTGCGCACCCGCAAGAAGAAGCAGCCGGCGCACTTCCTGGAAATCCCCGGCGAGGCCATGGCCGAAGTGCTGCCCATTCCGCAGGACGAACGCGCCATCGAATACCTGCTCAATGTGCTGCGGCTGTCAGAAGGGTTCACCGCCCTGCAGTTCGAGGCCGCCACGGGGCTGGGTTTCGAGCCCCTGCGAAAGCAGGTATCATCGCTGCAGCTCAGGCAATTGCTGAGTGTGGTCGATGGCGTGATGCGCCCGACCGACAAGGGTCAGCAGTTCTTGAACAGTGTTCTGGAAGAGTTTCTGTGACCGAGTCCTGGTGGCCCCATAAAGCCAATGGCCTGCCCCTGAATGACTTCGTGATGGCCGCGAAGTGCGACCTTGCAGTCAGCAACGGAGCAACGTGACATGCCGCAGTTTCCGGACCTGTTCACCCATCTTGACGCCCTCATCAGCCGCCCGAGTGTCAGCTCGGCCAATCCTGCACTCGACACCAGCAACGTGCCGGTCATCGACTACCTGGCGCAGTGCTTCGAAGATATGGGCTTTCGCACAGAGCAGATTGCGAGTCCCGGCACCTCCGCGCTGACGGCGGGCAATGCCAAGCGCAATCTGCTGGCTACGCGCGGCGAAGGACCTGGCGGGCTGGTGCTGGCAGGACACACCGACACCGTGCCGCTGGACGAGGCCTTGTGGTCCGTGAACCCGTTTCGTCTGACCGAGAAGGACGGGCGGCTCTACGGGCTGGGCAGCACGGACATGAAGAGTTTCTTCCCGCTGATCATGGAGGCTCTGAAGGATTTCGAGGGCGTCGTCTTTCGCCAGCCCCTGATCGTGCTGGCCACCGCCGACGAAGAGACGTCCATGCAGGGCGCTCGCACGCTGGCCGAACTGGGCCGGCCAAAAGCCCGTTGTGCGGTGATCGGCGAGCCCACTGGCATGCGCCCGATCTACGCCCACAAGGGCATCATGATGGAGTCCATCGACCTGCTGGGCCGCAGCGGTCACTCGTCCAATGCCGACCTGGGCCGCAATGCTCTGGATGCCATGCATGAGGTTATCAGCGAGCTGATCCTGTTCCGGCAGTCACTGCAGCAGCGCTATCACAGCCCGCTGTTCAGCATTCCGCGCCCGACGCTGAATCTGGGCTGCATCCATGGGGGCGACAATCCCAATCGCATCTGCGGCCAGTGCCGGCTGGAATTCGACCTCCGCCTGCTGCCCGGCATGGAGATCGCCGCCATGCGCGAAGAAATTCTGCAGCGTGTGCTGCCGATTGCCGAACGCCATGACGTGAAGGCCACCATCAAACCCTTGTTTGCCGGGCTGCCCGCGTTCTATACCGATCCGGCCAATGAACTGGTGAAGACGGCCGAGCGCCTGACCGGCAACAGCGCGGCGAGTGTGGCCTTCGGCACCGAGGCGCCACTGCTGCAACGCCTGGGCATGGACACTATCATCCTGGGCCCGGGCGACATAGACCAGGCCCACCAGCCCGATGAGTACCTGGCGCTGGACCGTCTGCAGCCGTGCATCGACACGCTGCGCGGCCTGATCCGCCACTACTGCCTGTAACAGAAATAGACTATATTGCCGCCATGAAAAATCTTCCTCAGTACATCGACTGGTTCCGACACTCGTCCAGCTACATCAACGCGCACCGCAAGAAGGTGTTCGTCGTGCTGCTGCCTGGCGAGGCCATTGCGCACGAGAATTTCAACAACATCGTGCACGACATCACCCTGCTGCAGAGCCTTGGCGTAAAGCTGGTACTGGTCCACGGGGCGCGTCCGCAGATCAATGCAGCGCTCGAGGCGGGAGGCATCGAGTCCACCTATCACAAGGGCCTGCGCATCACCGATGCCATCAGCCTGCAGATCATCAAGCAGATTGTCGGAGCCCTGAGCATCGACATTGAAGCGCTGTTTTCCATGGGCCTGGCCAACTCCCCCATGCACGGCGCCGACATCAAGCTGGCACGCGGCAACTTCATCACGGCGCGTCCGCTGGGGGTGCTGGACGGCATCGACCATGCACTGACTGGCGTGGTGCGCAAGATCAATGCAAAGGCCATCATGCAGCACCTGAACCATAACAATATTGTGCTGGTGTCCAATCTTGGCTGCTCTACCACGGGCGAAGTGTTCAACCTGTCGCCTGAAGAAGTAGCGACGGAAACTGCCATCGCACTGAATGCCGAGAAACTCATTCTGTTCATCCCGCAATCCGGCATCATGGACAGCGAGGGCAGCATTGTCAGCGCGCTCAATCCGGCATCGGCTCAGGACGTGCTGGCGAACGTCGAACTGCATCAGGAAAACAAGGCCAATGGCGTGGCACAGGCACTGGCCGCCGCCGTGAAAGCCTGCCGCCACCACGTCCGGCGCAGCCATCTGATCAGTTTTGAACGCAATGGTGCGCTGATCGAGGAGCTGTTCACCCGCGAGGGCAGCGGCACTCTGGTGTCCAAGGGCAACTTTGAAAATCTGCGTCGCGCCAGCATCGCCGATGTGGGCGGCATTCTGGAACTCATCAGTCCTCTGGAAGAGGCGGGTGTGCTCGTGCACCGCTCCCGCGAGCTGCTGGAGTCCGAGATCGATTTCTTTTTCGTTATAGAACGCGAAGGCATGATCATCGCCTGTGCCGCGCTTTACCCGCTGGACACCAGCTGCGGCGAGATTGCGTGCATCGCCATCCACAAGGATTACCAGGCCAACGGCCGTGGCGAGCACCTGCTCAAGGCTCTGGAAGTGCAGGCTCGCAAGATCGGCCTGACCCATGTCATCGTGCTGACGACGCAAACCACCCACTGGTTCATGGAGAATGGCTTCCAGCCCATCGCCGTGACCGAACTGCCCGAGAAGAAGCAGAAGATGTACAACTATCAGCGCAATTCCAAGGCGCTGAAGAAGGCATTGAACTAGAGTCCCGGTTTTCCGGGTCTCCAGTCATCACAGCCGTCATACAAGCGGCGTACGATTGTCCCTGACCCACTTCACTAAACACGGTTGACTACGCAACCAAGGAGATCGCTTCATGAAGAAATTATTGTTGACCGCACTGGTGAGTCTCGCGGCCAGCGCTGCACAGGCCCAGGCTCCTGCTGCCACACCCGGCCCCTTCGCTGCAGGCGGCCCGCTGGGCACTGTCAATGAGGCCGGCGTGGCAACGCCAATGTCCAGCAACGTGAAAGTATTCGGCAGCTTCCGCACCGCCGAGAGCTGCACCTTTGACCCCGACCGCAATCTTATCATCGCCATGAACAACGGCATCCCGCAGAACCTGCAGGAAAACGATGGTTATGCATCCCTGATCAATCCGGACGGCAGCGTGCACACCTCCAAGTGGATCGGCGCCACACGTGACGGCCTGACACTGAACCAGCCTCTGGGCAGCGCGATCCTCAATGGCGTGCTCTACACCGTGGACATCGACACCGTGCGCATGTTCGACCTGGCCACCGGAGCCCCGATGGGTGCCGTAGCCGTGCCGGAAGCCACTGGCCTGAACGGCGTGGCCGTTGCAGCAGACGGCACCGTTTACGCCTCGAATACCGGCGGCACCCAGCGCATCTACAAGGTCACTGCGAGCGGCGAGACCTCCGTATTTGCGGAAGGCGCGCCAGTGGCATCGCCCAATGGCCTGGCCATCGACAATGACGGCAACATCGTCATGGTGAATATTGCAGACAATGCCGTGGTGACGTACAACCCTGCGGGCGAAGTCGTGTTGACCGAGCGCGCAGCGGAAGGCGGCAACGACGGCGTGGTAATCATGGCGGATGGCACGAAGTACGTGAGCAGCGTGCGCTTCGGCAGTGTCTCCCGCATTCGTCCCGGTCAGGAAGCGGAAGTCATCGCGGTGGGCATCCCGTCAGCGGCGTCCATGTGCTATGACTCGATCCAGAACCAGTTGGTCATTCCGATGAACCAGAACAATGCGCTGGCGTTCATTCCGCTGGATTGATCAGTGTGGTGGGTCCGCCCCGACGTGAATGATTGGTCGGGGCCGGGCCGGGGTAGCGAGCGGTCTGCTCAGGACACGCCGTGAACCCATCCATGGGGGCTCGGCTGCCGCCGTCCAGGCGGCAGACGGTCCTGCGCAGACCGCTCGCTACCCCGGCCCGGCGCCTTTCCAACATCGCACGTTGACGACTTTCCCCACCGCACTGCGTTTGTGAGAAAGTGTGGCGCTGCACACTGAAGACTCCTCCAACTCACTTCTTTGAAGCAATGCCACGCCTTTCGTTCAAGGCTAAGCGTTGTCTTCCCGTGACATGGTCTTCAGGCGGTTGTTGACGTCACGGCTGCTGCGGATACGCGCGTCGCCGTCGTGGCTTGCCGCTGATTTTGCGAGCCGGTCATAGAGCACCACGTTGACCGTCGCCGCCAGATTCATGCAGCCGATGGTCGGAATATAGACCACACTGTCTGCCGCATGAATGATCGCCTGAGGGATCGAGCCATCCTCCGGCCCGAAGACATACAGGGCGTGCAGCGGGTGCTCGAATTCCGGAAGAGACATCGCCCCTTCTGCCAGCTCCACGCACACGATCTGCATGCCCTCCGGCAGCGCAGACAGCATGTTGTCCACCTGCAGCAGCGGAATTTTCGCGTTGAAACCCTTGGTGTCCGTGTGAAAGCGCACAGCGTGGTCGAAACGCTCGCCGGTGTAGCGCACGGCTTGCGCCTGATAGCATCCGGCAGCACGCAGGATGGCACCGACATTGGTGGGCGTCTTGGGGTCGATCAGGCCGATGACACAACTGCCAGGCGCTGATATGTCCGTCTCTGGCAGCGTGATTTCAGATCTCTCTTTCAAGAATCAAGAAACTGTAGTCGTAGGGATTCGGCCCGTGTGCCGCAAAATCCTCACGTCCCAACTCATGCCACTGCGCCAGATCCAGTGGCGGGAAATGCGCGTCGCCCTCGACATCGGCGTGCACCTGGGTCAGATAAAGGCGGTCCGCGAGCGGCAGTGCCAACGCGTAAATCTGCGCACCGCCGATCACCACTGCCTCCTCCGCGCCGTCGATCAGACAGATCTTTTCCGCCAGCGCCAGTGCCTGCTCCAGCGTCTGCACGACGCGCGCACCTTCAGCTTGAAAACCAGCGTCCCGGGTGATGACGATATTGGTGCGGCCCGGCAGCGGGCGCCCGATGGAGTCCCAGGTCTTGCGCCCCATGATGATGGGCTTGCCCAGCGTGACGCGCTTGAAGTACTTGAGGTCTTCCGGCAGATGCCAGGGCAGCGTGTTGTTGCGGCCGATGGTGCGATTGCGGGCCATGGCCCAGATCAAGGCTAGCTTCACGCAACGCCCTCCTGCAGTGAACGTGGATCAGATGGCGACGGGCGCCTTGATGTGCGGATGGGATTCATAACCGACGAGTTCGAAATCATCATACGCATAGCTGAAGATGTCGGCAGGACGGCGCTTGATCACCAGGGTCGGCAGTGGCAGCGGCGAGCGCGCGAGCTGCAGTTGCGTCTGCTCCAGATGATTGCTGTACAGGTGCGTGTCGCCACCGGTCCAGATGAAGTCGCCCACTTCCAGATCACACTGCTGCGCCACCATGTGGGTCAGCAAGGCGTAGGAGGCGATATTGAACGGCACGCCCAGGAAGGTGTCGGCCGAGCGCTGATACAACTGGCAGGACAGCTTGCCGTTGGCCACGTAGAACTGGAACAGGGAATGGCAGGGCGGCAGCGCCATCTGATCCACATAGGCCGGGTTGTAGGCCACTACCATCAGGCGGCGGGAATCCGGGTTGCGGCGAATCTGCTCAATGAGCTTGCTGATCTGGTCCACGGACTGACCGTCCGGGCCTGGCCAGGAGCGCCACTGGAAACCGTACACGGGCCCCAGGTCGCCGTTCTCATCGGCCCACTCGTCCCAGATGGAGACGCCGTTTTCCTTGAGATAACGAATGTTGGTGTCCCCGGTCAGAAACCACAGCAGCTCATGGATGATGGAGCGCAGGTGCAGTTTCTTGGTGGTCAGCACCGGGAAACCTTTGGAAAGGTCGAAACGCATCTGGTGGCCAAACACGGACAGCGTGCCGGTGCCGGTGCGGTCGCCCTTGGGGGTCCCTTCATCCAGGATTCTCTGCAGCAGATCGAGGTATTGCTTCATGGGGATACGCGTCCAGTCGGGCCGGGGGCATAGGCCAGCTTCAGCAGCCAAAGCCCTGCAATGATCATGGGCAGGGAGAGTACCTGCCCCATCGTCATCCAGTCCAGCGCGACGAAGCCCAGCCAGGAGTCGGGCTCGCGATAGAACTCCACGAAGAAACGTTGCAGACCGTAGCCGACGCCGAAGAAGCCCGACACCGCATAACGCGGACGTGGCGTCGAGGAAAACCACCACAGCAGACCGAACAACAGAATGCCTTCAAGCGCGAACTGATAGAGCTGCGAAGCATGGCGCGGGGCGGCATCCACATGGGGAAACACCATGCCCCAGGGCACGTCGGTGGGGCGACCCCACAGTTCGCCGCCGATGAAGTTGCCCAGTCTGCCAGCCCCCAGCCCGAAGGGCGCGAGCGGTGCAATGAAGTCCAGCACCTCGAAATAGTGCTTGCCCAGTTTGCCGGCATACCAGTACAGCGCGACCATCACCCCTAGAAAACCGCCATGGAAGGACATTCCTCCTTCCCACACCCGCAGCAGCCACAACGGGTCTTCCAGCAGGCGGTCGAAATTGTAGAAGAACGCCGAGCCTACGCGTCCGCCCAGCACAGCACCAAGCGCCCCGTAGAAGATCAGGTCGGCAATCTGCTCATCCGACCATTGTCCGGGCGCGCGTGACGCCCGAATTTTCGCCAGCCACCAGGCGCCACCAAAGGCGACGATGTACATGATGCCGTACCAGTGAACTGACAGAGGGCCAAGCGAAAAGGCGACGGGATCAAACTGGGGATAAGTCAGCATGCAGGGCTTCTTGAACGGGATGAACCTGAGGAGTGGTGATGCTCCCTTATGCTCAGAGGGCTTGTCAAGGCGGGGGAGGATGGAAGGATGTGAGGCTGACGACGTCTTCCGTGAAGTCGTCAGTACTCGATATGTCCCTATGTCGCTTCATCTCCTGAAGCCATCCTTTGACGCATTATCCTGATTTAATTGACTATTCATGTAGGAATATTGCCATGAATCAAAAATAAACAAGGCGTCAGTCCCGCGGCACGGGCAATTGATCGAGGGATCGCATCAGTTGTTGCGTGAAGTTCGCAGCAAACGGTCAACGCCTGCGTTGTACAGCGCCATGTCCACGCAGTTTCGCACCGACTGGGCATCGTCCAGTTCCATGACCTGTGCCAGGAGTTCTTTCGCAACACTCAGGGGCACGCTGCGGATGACAGCCTTCACCTTCAGCAGCGTGGTCGCATTCATGGAAAGAATGTCGAAGCCCATGGCTATCAGCAGAATGGCTGCACCGGGGTCCCCGGCCATCTCCCCGCAGATGCTCACGGGTCGGTTCTCGCGATGAGCTTCCGTCACGACGTGCTGCAACGCCTGCAGCACGGCAGGGTGGAATGAGGAATACAGGCTGGCCACGCGGGGATTGTTGCGGTCAACGGCCAGCAGATACTGCGTCAGATCATTGCTGCCCACGGAGATGAAATCCACCAGCCGACACAATGCGCGCGTCTGATACACGGCCGCCGGCAACTCGATCATCACACCAATGGGCGGCATGCGCACGTCGTGTCCTTCTTCGCGCAACTCGCGCCAGGCCCGCTTGATGATCTGGATTGACCCAGTGACTTCCTGCACATTGGAGATCATCGGCAGCATGATCTGCAGATTGTCGAGTCCCTCACTGGCGCGAATCATGGCCCGCACCTGCGCGATGAAGATCTCGGGGTGGTCGAGGGTGACGCGGATGCCGCGCCAGCCCAGGAAAGGGTTCTCTTCCTCGATGGGGAAGTAAGGCAACGCCTTGTCGCCGCCGATGTCGAGGGTGCGCATGGTCACCAGTTTCGGTGCAAAGGCCTGCAGTTGTTCACGATAGATATCCGCCTGCTCCTGCTCACTCGGGAAGCGTTCCGCCAGGAGGAAGGGCACTTCGGTGCGGAACAGGCCGATACCTTCGGCGCCGTGATCAAGGGAACGCACCACGTCCGACATCAGACCTGTGTTCACCCACAGATTCACACGATGATGGTCGGGCGTCTCGCAGGGCAGATGGATCAGGCCTTCCAGCCCTTTGACCAGCTGCTCCTCTTCCTTGATGACTTCCCGGTAGCGGTTGCGCAGCTGATCCGAAGGATTGCTGTAGACCTGGCCGTTATAGCCATCGACGATCAGTTCGCGTCCATCCAGCTGGCGATAGGGCAGATCCACCACGCCCATCGCCGTGGGGATGCCCATGGTGCGGGCCAGAATGGCGACATGCGAGTTGCCCGAGCCTTTCACGGAGATCAGACCCCTCAGCTTTTCCTTGGGCACTTCGGCCAGCATTGCCGCCGTCAGTTCCTCACCCACCAGAATGGTATCGTGGGGGTACTCTGCCTTCACGACGTCTTGATCCTGCAGATAGAACAGCACGCGGCTGCACAGATCCTTGATGTCGGCGGCACGCTCGCGCAGATACGGGTCCTTCATCAGCTCGAACGAACGGACATGATCCTTCGCCACATCGGCCAGCGCCCCTTGTGCCCAGTTGCCGAGACGGATGCGATCCTGCACTTCCTTGCCAAGCGCGTCGTCATCCAGCATGCGCAGGTAGACCGCGAACAGCTCGCGCTCTTCCGGGCGCAGTCGATTCTCAAGAGACGTGGCCAGCCGGCTCATGTCATCGCGCACGGCCTGCAGCGCGCCGTTGAAGAATTCCACTTCCTTTTCGACATCGGTACAGGCGCGATTGGGGATAAGGTCCAGGTCAGCTGGCGGAAACACAACCACGGCATGGCCGATCGCCACGCCCGTGGAGCCGGCGACGCCGCTGAAACTGGTGTCAGACTTGCGCTGACCGGAGGGACTCATGCCTTGAATAGCGCCCGTGGCTTCGGCCGCGGCAATCACGCCTGCCAGCTGGGCTGACAAGGTGATCAGGAAGGCCTCTTCGCCTTCATCGAAGCTACGCTTTTCACGGTGCTGCACTACGAGCACCCCCAGCACTTTGCGATGGTGGATGATGGGCACACCCAGGAAGGAGCTGAACTGCTCTTCGCCGGTTTCAGACAAGTAGTGATAACTGGGGTGGGATTGCGCGTCTTCCAGATTGACCGGCTCGGCATTTCTGGCGACCAGGCCGACCAGGCCTTCCCCCAGCTGCAGACTGACATGGCCAACCGCCGACTTCTTGAGCCCTTCAGTCGCCATGAGCACGTGGCTGTTGATCTCGGAATCCAGCAGGTAGACGGAGCACACCTGTGTGTTCATGGCATCCCGCACTCGGGAAACGATGACATTGAGGGCAGACTGCAGATCCTTCGCAGTGTTTACCTCTTGGACTATTTCACGCAATCGTTCAAGCATGTTCAGGGTTCCGTCAGGTGCGTACGAATTGATTCAGGGGCTTCACCAGCTCCTTGAGCGCCTGGCGGTAGACTTCACGCTTGAAGTCGATGACCTGACTGAGAGGGTACCAGAAGCTTACCCATTGCCAGTCATCGAACTCGGGACTGTTGTTGGATGCCAGATTGATCTTCTGATCTTCGGAACGCAGTCCGAGCAGATACCACTTCTGCTTCTGGCCAATGCACGTGGGATTGGTATTCTGGCGAATCAGGTTCCTGGGAAGATGGTAATACAACCATCCTTTGGTGGAGGACAGTATCTGCACGTCGGCAGACTCCAGCCCGACTTCTTCCTTCAATTCGCGAAACATGGCCTGCTGTAGTCGCTCCCCATGACGGATGCCGCCCTGGGGGAACTGCCAGGCCTCCTGGCCAATGCGCTTGGCCCACAACAGCTGGCCGCGCGTGTTGCAGATGATGATGCCGACATTTGGTCTGAACCCTTGAGAATCTATCATCGCGCACCCGGTTCCTGTCGTTGAAAAGCATCATCGGCATTGTTTCACAACTGCGAAGGATTGTTCAACGGGATGACAGGAATCGGCCGACGGGGCTGGCACGGCCGCACACGGCGCAGGGTATAATGCGCGCTCATTCACGCATCCGCCGGACATCAGCCCCATGACTCTTGCCATTTTCGACCTCGACAACACGCTGCTGCGTGGCGACAGCGATCACTCCTTCGGGGACTTTCTCATCAGCAAAGGGCTCGTCGACGCCGTGCAGCACAAGGCGCGCAATGACTACTTCTACCAGCAGTACAAGAATGGCGGCCTGGACATGGTGGCCTATACCGAATTCGTGGTCAGCGCGCTGCAAGGCATGTCCCGTGCGCAGCGTGACGCACTGCACCGCGACTACATGCGCGATTTCATCGAACCGATGATGCTGCCCGCTGCCGAAGCGCTGCTGGAAACCCATCGCCTGCGTGGTGATTATTGCCTGATCATTACAGCAACGAACCGCTTCATTACCGAACCGATTGCCGCTCGTTTGGAAGTGGATGCCCTGATCGCCACAGACCTGGAGCTCGTTGACGACGAGTTCACTGGACGGATTGTGGGCATACCGAGTTTTCAGGCGGGGAAGGTGCAGCGACTGACACATTGGCTGGAGGCATACAACGCTCAAAGTGCGTCTGGCAAGGCGCCGCTTGGCATGGAGGACAGTGTGTTCTACAGCGATTCATTCAATGACTTGCCGTTGCTGGAGCGCGCCACGCGCGCAGTTGCTGTGGACCCCGATGACACCCTGCGCGGCATAGCCGAAGCCAGGGGCTGGGAGATCATCACCCTGCGCGGGTGAGTCCCGACCCCTTGCTGCAGGTCACTGCAGTGACACCAGCGAGATCTCCACAATCAGATCATCCGCCAGCTGCTCCAGCTGGCGCTGCAGGGCGTGCACATCCAGATCGGCCGGCACCTTCAGTTCAGCCTGCGCATTGAACAGCGATTCTCCCGACATGGGCGCGGTGGTGCATTGCGTGGCCAGCTCCTCCACATTCACATGCTGCAGGGCTAGAGCGCGGGAAATTTCCTTGATGATGCCTGGCCGGTCATTGCCCACCAGGGTCAGACGCAGTGAGCGCTGCCGGGCTGGCGCTTCGCTCAGTCGCACCTTTTCCACGACCAGTTTCAGCGCCGAGGACAATTTCTGCAGGTCCTGAATCAACGCGTCAGCATGCGCATCTGCCACACTGACGCGCAGAATGCCGGCAAACTTGCCTGCCAGGTGGGACATATTGCTTTCCAGCCAGTTGCCGGAATGCCTGGCGATGGTATCAGCCAGCATCTCGACGAGACCAGGCTTGTCATCACCAATGACTGTGAGTACCAGATAGGTGGACATGGCTCAGCCCCCAATCATCACGCGCCGTGGAAACTGGCCGAACTCTTCCCAGTAACTCACGCGCTCTGGCAGCTCTTCCGCCGTGCCCTGCACGCGACCATTGCTGTCAGTGACACGTGACACCAGTGTGTGTTCGCCGGGCTGCGCGCCCTGCCAGTCGAAGCTGAACAGCTTCCACGAGAACTGCGAGGCTTCCGGGTCGAGGGTCGCCTGTTGCCAGGGTCCGTTGTCGATGCTGACTTCCACGCTGCGCAGCGGAGTGCCGTCATTTAGCACGAAACCACGGACAGTATGGGCATTGCCATTGCGCGTGACGCGGACGATGGCTGACTTCAGATTCATTTTCGCCACTGAATTTTCCACCCAGCGCTCCGTGCCGCCCACGACTTCCCGCTTCAGGGTGACGTAGTCACGGCCCATGAAGCGCCCCATATAGCGCGTATCCTGCACGTGGATCTGCGTCAGCCATTTCACGTTGGCCACGCCATACCAGCCGGGCGCCAGCAGGCGGACGGGCTTGCCGTGGAAATGCGGCAGCGCTTCACCATTCATCTCGAAGGCCAGCAGGTTGTTCTCGTTCATGGCGTCTTCCACCGACATGCTGCGCGCAAAGGCCTTGGGCACCTTGCGGCCTCGAATCTCTTCTTCGCCGATATCAGCGCCGAAAAACACCACTTCCTTGCCTTCTGGCTGAATGCCTGCTTCCGTGAGGATGTCGCGCAGGCTGACACCGCGCCAGGTGGCATTGCCGATCAGACCGTGAAAGAGGCGATTGCCGTTGCCGCCGCACTCAAAGCCGACGTCCTTTTCGATGACGGGACGACTGCGCAGCTGCTCGAGGGAAAAACTCAGCGGGCGATCCACCAGTCCTGTCACGTTCAGCTGGTAGCTTGCATTGTCCACTTCCGGCTGACCGTAGTGCTGCACGAGGTAGAAGTCATCATTGTCGGTGTAGAAGGAATTGATGCGGCGCGTATCGAGAAAATGCGTGGCGCCCGGTCGAACGGGCTGCGGATTGAAGGTGTCGGGCACATCGGTGAAGGGCACATCCAGCTCGCCCTGGGCAAGGGCAGGCATCATCCAGTGAGGAAAACTCATGGCCCCCAGGGTCACGACACCTGTATTGAGTGCTCCCTTAAGAAGCTTTCGTCGATCTGGATTCTCCGGATGCATGCTGTGCTCTCCCCTTTTCGTCTTTGTTGGAAACATGTCTGCGTGCCGCGATCGGTGCGGCCCGACGATAGCACAGGCTCCGGAAGCTTGCCTACACGCAGGCAGCGACGGTGTGCTGGCTGGACTTCCCCGCGCAAATTTGGAAAGATCGGTTCGGCACGCGAGCTGATGCAGCGCTTCTGTCCATTCGACCAGCCAGCAAGAGACTTATGACGCTTACCAATATCGACACGCTGTCACTCCTTCCGCCGCTGAGCATCAACCTGGGCGACCTGCGCAAGGGGATCAGCAACTACCACGTGGATGTGCGCATAAGCCCCCGCTTTGCTGCCGATGTCAGGCGCCTGGCAACGGCGCTGACCCAGCAGGCCACCACGCAGAGCGCCCAGCCGGTGGATTTCAGCGCCCCATTCAACGCGCTGCGCGCAAGCTATCTGGACGTGATGACGGGATTGCTGCACCGCGTGAAGACAGACTTGAGCCGCGACAGTATCCAGCTGCTGGAATTTGCCCTGCTGAAGTTCATCCTGGTGACCACACGCGCCCAGCTCGATGAGATGATTGACGCTCTGAAGGCGCGCACCTCTGAATCTCAGGAGCGTTCGTCCGCCAACGCTCTGCTGACCAACCAGCGTCTGTTCTGGCTGCAAAAGAATTACGACGCCATCCTTTTCAATGTGAACAGCCAGCTCTTCGCCCAGCTGGAACGGGTCGAGTCACGGCAGCTCGCGGAAGTGCGCACGCAGTACATGCCAATGGACGCACACAATGTGCTGGATCTTCGGCTCAACCCGATGCTGTGCTCAAGTGAGCCAGGGGCAAATACCTTCCTGATCGACCAATACCGTCTGTGGGGGGGCGATGGCGAGGATGCCGGATTCAATTCTCTGAATGATGGAGTGGAGACTCTGTTGGGACTGCACATTCCAGAGCTGAGCATTGCACCGCTGATGGCGGCACCCGGCAGCGGCACTCCCGAGCTTTATGACGAAATGGGCGGTCTGTTTCAGACGCAGAAATTCATGGGCCTGGCCAGTGACATGAAAAGCGAATTGACGGAAGACTTCTCCTGGCTGGAAACGCCAGAGAATCTGACGGCACTCTTCGACATTGGCCGCCAGGCCGAAGCATTGCTGGATACCCGTCGCAACGCCGGCTGGGGGGCCTGGTGGGAGGCCCGCAAGCCTGTCAGCAATAGGCGCAAGGTTCTGGCCAGTGTCACGCGGCAATGGCGCAAAAAGCGCCTGTTCACCATGCTGATCGCCTCGCGACACGTCAAAAGCCTATGGTCTCCCGCCCTGGCGGAACAGATCGAAGGGCGCTTTCTGTGTCAGTACCTGTGCGGCCAGATCGATGCAAAGAAGCTGCAGGCCAGAGCACTCAATGGCTATACCTTCACTCCGGCGCAGATGAAGCTGTTTGGCGAGGCTATCAGGCAGATCAAGCAGGAGGCAGGCCCGCGGGCACTGGAAAGTACGCTCGGCATTCTGCAGGATATCTGTCGTTTCCGCCGCCACCTCAAGTATTACCGCCTGGCTCACCGGGCCTTCAACCGACTGCACATTCTGCGCAGCGAAGAAGAGCTGAAGCTGTCACGCGAGGCCAACTCGCTCTATTCGCTGCTGACCTCCAGCGAACAGCAGGACGATCAGGACCGTATCGTGCATCACGCCATCATCAAGGCGGGTGTGCGTGGCTCCACGACTGTCACGGAAGAATTGCAGGCCAAGGCTCTGAATCCGGCTTCGTACTTCAGTCTGCGCTTCTTCAGCCCGATCAATGCGCTGCTGCCTGTTTACGGAGCCAGCAAGGTGTTCATCGAAGGTGACGCCGTCATCCTGAGCCTCCTCGAGCATGAAAAGAGCCCGCAGCAATGGTTCGCAGTTGCCAGGGCCTGCGGCCTGGCCAGAGCCATGCTCAATGTAGTGCACGCCAACAATCTGCATTCCGAGCAGATGGGCCTTCCCAAGCTGGAACTGGGTATCGGGCTTTGCTATGCCCCGGCAGCGCCGCTGTTTCTCTATGATGACGAGAAACCCATCATGATTTCGGGCGCCATCGGCAAGGCAGATCGTCTGTCTTCCTGCACCTGGAAGCTGCGGCGCCTCATCCAGCCCGGTGTATTCAATGTGGAAGTGTTCGCGCTGGCCGACGGCGAGCCGGGCAGAGGGGAAAAGGGCCAGAACACCATTCGCTACAACGTGAACGGCATTCTTCTGGATAACCCTGGCTTCGAAAAGCTGCAGCAGGAAATCGTGCTCAAGCGCGTCAGCGTGCGCATCAACGGTGAAAGCGTGGCGCTGCACGTCGGAAAATTTCCTGACGTGAACGGCAAGTCACATGATCTGGTGATTCGGGAAGGACGCGTGAGGCTTTGGAAGGACGAGGCCCCGGTGGAGGGCCAGGTCTCGGACGAGCGCTTCTACGAAGTCGTCACCAATCGCAAACTGATTACACAGCTGACGGCGCCTCAGGCCTGAGGCGCACTGACTTCAGTGATGGTGCCCGCCGGCGCCATGTGCGTGACGGTGCGTGATTTCCAACGGCGTTGCCTTGCGCACCTCGACGATGTCGAGCGAGTAGTGGAGCGTCCGGCCAGCAAAAGGGTGATTGGTATCAATATCGACATTGAAGCGTCCCGCCTTGACGATCAGTGCGCTGCGAACGCCTTGATCAGTCTGCACCCCTACAATGACGCCAGGCATCAGAGGCTTCTGTTCCGCCGGCAGGTGCAGATGCTTGATTGGCACGCGGATAATGGAGTTTGACCGACGTGGTCCATAGGCCTCCTCAGGCGCCAGCGTGATCTCAAGGGAGTCCCCCGCTTTCTTGCCGGCCATTGCCTGTTCCAGTCCCGAAATCACATTGGCATGTCCGTGCAGGTACAGCAGTGGCTCACGCCCTTCGGATTGTTCAAGCCACCCTGACTTGCTGCCATCCGGCAGAATCTCGCAAAGCTTGTAATGAAACGCCACGACGCAGTCAGCGCCAATGGTCAAGACTTCCGGGACTTTTTGTGTCGGTTCTTTCGGTTTTCGGGCCATGGTCTACCTGCACTGGTTGCGGCAAAGAATGGGTGCGATTCTAGCAAACTTCCCAAGCGACAAGACAGCACTCTCCCCGCGCCACTTCCTCGCAGGCCTTCGTTGTTTGACTAAATTTTGTACAAGCATTATTGTTTGCATCCATGTGCAATCGCCGGATAGTGCAGACTGATTTAGCCGACTAATGCCGGGATTGCTCCTAAAGATGGCGGGAAAATCGCTGATATTGATCAGCAAAACTCCTGCAGAGCCACAGGATAAAGATAGCAAAGCATGCCAGACCAACAATACAAGTTCTCACCACTGACAATTCGCATCAAAGAGCAGATCCGTCGCCTGCGCCTGCTCGCCGGGCATTCGATGACCGAAGGTTCAGCCCTTCTGGGCGTCTCGCGCAAGCAGCTGGAAGACATTGAAACCACGCGCGACTATGGCTGCCATCTCGAGATCGAGCTGCTGGCCAAGGTCAAAGTGGTCTACAAGGTATCGCTCGATGAGTTACTGGGAGACCTCCCCGCAGACACTGCTGGAGAGCTTTTCTCCCGCAAACGTCGCCGCAACGCCTGACATTCAGACCCGTCGTTACGATGCACCGGCATTCTGTGTATAATACTCGACCTTTTACACGACGAGACCAGGTATTGCCATGGCTACCAAACCCAAGAAGGACCCCGCAGCAGACAATCGTATAAATCTGTCAGAACACGTCGAAGCGTTCCTCAAATCCGGGGGAAAAGTCAAACTGATCCCCTCTGGAATCAGCGGTCAAACCACCACGACGGGCCCGCGTCAGATCGTTCTGAGTCACAAGAGCAACGCCTGATTCACAGTCGGATTTCTCCCTCAACTTTCGGTCCGGCATGGACACACAGAATCTGAGAGCATTCGTGGCAGTCGCCGATGGCAGATCCTTTTCTGCTGCCGCCGAGAGACTGCACGTTACACAGCCTGCCATCAGCAAACGCATTCACATGCTGGAACAACAGCTGGGCACCTTGCTGTTCGATCGCATCGGCAGGCAGGTTTCTCTCACGGAGGCAGGCCGCACCCTGCTGCCCCACGCAGAAGCAATCCTGTCACGCATGGACAGCGCACGCCAGGCCCTTGCCGATCTCGATGGCGAGACCAAAGGTCAGCTGAAACTCATTACCAGTCACCACATCGGACTACACCGCCTGCCTCATATTCTGCGCGAGTACTCGGAACGGTTTCCGCGGGTGGAGCTGGACATCCGTTTCATGGATTCCGAAGAGGCTTACGCAGAGGTGCTGAAAGGGCATTGCGATCTGGGAATCATCACGGAAGTGCAGGAACAGAACGACACTATCTGTTCACATACGTTGTGGAAGGACACGCTGCATTTCGTCGCCGCGCCGCAGCATCCCCTGAGCCAGGGCGGAGCCGTCAGCCTGGCAGACATGGCTCAGTACCCTGCGCTCCTGCCCGAACGACGGTTCTATACCACACAACTGGTGGAAGATCTGTTCGCACGCAACGGACTTCGGATCAAGATCAAGCTGTCGACCAATTATCTGGAAACCATCAAGGCACTGATTTCTGCAGGCTATGCCTGGGGAGTTCTGCCTCGCTCAATGCTGGAAGACAAGGCACTGGCCGTGCTTTGTGTACACGCTGACGCCACCGAAGGTGCCATAGCGCTCACACGCAACCTCGACTGCATTTACCACCGGCAGCGACAGATGAGCCGGGCTGCCCGCGCCTTTTTCGACTTGCTGTGTCAGCACGCCGGGGAGTGAACCGGACCCCGGTCATTCAACTCGCGAAATCTCGAAGCCTTTCTGCTCCAGAAGACTCAGCAGACCATCTTCCCCTACCAGATGTGCCGCGCCCACCAGGACGAACTCATTCCCCTGATTCTCGAACAAAGTCTCGATGATTGCGATCCATGCAGTATTGCGGCGCACCAGCAGCGCCTCATAAAGTGTCGGGTATTCCTCTTTCATGTCGGCAACGAACAAGGCTTCCAGCGTCGCATTGTCACCACTGCGCCAGGCTGCAATCATCTGCTCCATCGCGGTCTCGATTTCCTGCATGTCGTCCAGCGACGAACGCACAAACTCACTCTCGTTGCCTTCCCCCATGTTGGCGATGAAACCGATCTGATCGTCGATCGACTCCAGCTCCCCCACCTGCTTGCCATCGCCCAGCGCACGGGAGTTGAAGTAGGCATCGACACCCTGCGGCGTAAACCCCATTTTCTGGAACTCGATGACCTGCAGCGTGCTGACGAGCATGCCTGGCTTGAACCGCTCCATCATCTGCATGGGCAGCCCTGTTGAGGAGACATGGGCCGCAAGCGCCGCATACGTGGGCGCATCCAGCACCGTCTGCAGTGTACGGCCATCGCTGTACAGCAACTCCTGCATCATGCGGGCCTGCACGGCAAAGTCGCTCATGCCGGCAATATCGGTTTCGAAATACACCGCGCTTGAATCCTGATAAGCCTTCTCGAAAGGTTCGGGCAGCGGGTAGTCGGAAGGACGCAGCAGATGCACGGTGCCGCCCAGGTAGACCTTTTCAGCACCCGACGTAGCGACCCACACAGCGCTCTGTGCCAGCACCCAATGCCAAGGCGCAAGGCAGAACAGCGCGAGCAGGCCGGCACCCAGAGGACGCGCGAGGCGCTTGCGCGCGGTGACAGTTATCGAATTTTCGAGCATGAAGTCAGTTCCCGTGTGATTTACAGTATCGCGAAGGAGAAGGTAGCATGCCCCCCGACCCTCCTCCAAGGAAGCCAGCATGGCCACATTGTTGTTCAGATTGCGTCACGTGCCCGATGACGAAGCGGACGATGTACGCGCATTGCTGGAGGAAAATGGCATCGATTTCTACGAGACAACCCCGGGCAACTGGGGCATCTCGATGCCGGCGCTGTGGCTGCGTGACGACACGCAGCACGCGCGTGCGCTGGCTTTGCTGACCGACTATCAGCAAGAGCGTACACGCCTCATGCGCGAAGAATATGAGGAACAGTGCCGGCAGGGCGCCGCCCCGACCCTGTTCGCCAGCTTCCGCAGCCAGCCGGGGCGTTTTCTTTTCTACACGGGCCTGAGCGCCGCCATTCTCTATCTGTCCATCAGCAGCTTCTTCAGCTTCTGAGTGCTGTCCCGATGCTGATCTTCAGTGTCTCAAGCCCGTCCACTCGACCTTCCAGCACATCGCCGGCCACCACGGCAGCGACACCCGCCGGAGTTCCGGTGAAGATCAGGTCGCCCGGACGCAGCCGGTAATACGTGGACAATTCCGCTATCAGCTCTGGAATATTCCAGATCAGGTCACTGATGTGGCCCTCCTGCCGCAGCTCGCCATTGACATGCAGCGTGATGTGCGCGGCGGACAAGTCTCCCACCTTTGCTACCGGAGTGAGTGCTGTCATGGGGGCGGAGTCGTCAAAGCCCTTGGCCGTGTCCCATGGCCTTGCCTTGTCTTTGGCTTCTGCCTGCAGGTCTCGGCGCGTGAAATCAATTCCCACACCATAGCCGAACACGGCGGCCTGCGCTTCCGCCAGGGACAGACACTCGCCCTTGGCTGCCAGGGCATCACCCGCCAGCGCCACTACCAGCTCGACCTCGTGGTGCAAATCCCGGGTGCGCTGCGGGTATGGCAGCACGGCGCCATTCTGAGCGATGGCGTTGGCAGGTTTGCTGAAGAAAAAGGGCGATTCGCGCTCCGGATTCGCGCCCATCTCCCGCGCATGCGCCGCGTAGTTGCGCCCCACACAGTAGATGCGATTGACGGGAAACTGCTCCGGACGCCCCAGGATGGGAACGGTAGGGATTTCGACTGCAAAGAGTAGCGTCATGGATATCCTTGTCTGGCAGCGAGTGCCTGGTTCACGTACCGATGTAAGCCCGCAGCCGTGAGGGAAACTCCCGTTGCTGCAAGACCTGTTGCAATTGCCATTGTACGTCAGGCTCCACCTCGCGCAGAAACCTGACCTTGTTGTTTTCCAGCACGGCCAGCGGCAGGCCGTCGCGATACAGAATGCGGTTGCGGGCGAGGCGCGGCAAACGGGTCTCTGGCAGAACGATGGCCAGCAGGTTCACCGGATCGGCAGCCGCCAGACTGACATATTCGGTGCTGCGCTGGGCAGCATCCTGATTCTTGCCGAACTGGCGCAGGGCAGTGACAGTGTCCGGGAGCGCAAACTGCTCACCGCTGATGCCGGCGATGAACCGTCCGCCGCGCACCACCCCCTGCAACTCCAGGGTGCGCAGTTTGCGCAGGAGCAAACGCCAGGACGGCGCCGCGCTTTCTCGTTCCAGTGCGCGCTTGAACAGCACCCCCCAGCGCGCCAGGTAGATCATGATCAGGCGCTCAAGCTGCTCGTCATTCAGCGGACACTCTTCGGTCGCGACTGCCGGCACCGGGTGGTCATCTCGCAGCAGCGACCAGCGCCCGGCATCTTCCACACCGAACGTGGCGCGACGACGGCCATTGGCATGCCCTCCCGGCTTGCGGGCATCGGGCGTGAGAAGGGCTCGCAGACCTGTGAAGCTGTCGCTGGTAATGCGGCCGGCGCTGACCAGTTCGGCCAGGCCCTGCTCCAGCTGGCTGCGCAGCAGCTGCGTGCGCCGCGAGATCTGCTCGAAGAAGCTGGCGCCATGCTGGCGGATATCCGTTTCGATACGCGCGGCGAGGGAACTCAGTGGCGCTTCGTCCGCCGCACTGACCGGGTCTGCAGCCCGAGCGAGAGCGTCCCAGATATCCTGATTCTGGCGCTGCAACAACGTGATGGGTGTGCCCTTGACCGGCCCTGGCTTGCGGGAGGCGTCTGCCAGCGCGCCGCCCTTCAGCCCGGGCCGCACAAGCCGCCCCCAGACCAGCCGCCCACTGATGCACATCACATCCAGCCAGGAAGGGTCATAGCCGCTGATCCGCGATGGGAAGACATCCGCTTCCCACAGTGTGGCCGGTGCGCTCAGGCCATCCAGCCGCGCGAGCGTGCGCTGCAGCAGCCCCTGACCATCGGAAGAGGTTGGCACCAGCACGGGTCGCGCAGGCAGCCGCTGCACGCGCACTTCATGCAAGTCGAACAGGAAGCGCATATAGGATTGCAGCGACACGGGTTTGATGCTCTGCCGGTGGGAATCGATGGTGTAGCGGTGAATGCGCTGCAGCAGACGCCGTTCACACCACTGTGTTGATCCCTGCAGCAGCGTCGAGAACTGCCCCCGGAACGCAAAGCCTTCCGTTTCCAGCCCGAGCAGGGCGACCTCCACCAGCACCGGTCGCAGACCGAGCTCTGCAACCAACCGGTCCGAGGTGACAGGACCCAGTCCTTCCAGACGGCGGCGCAGCACTTCGCGCAGGGCGGCATCGTCCTCCCATGTTTCCCGGAGCAGACTGGGCGGCAGCGCGAGCGATGGCTCACAGACAACCTTGGGATAGAGCGTTCGCAACAAGGGCAGGCGCTCGGCCGCCACCCAGAACTGCGCGGCTCCGGTGTCCAGCAGACAGCAACGCCCGGCACTGACGAGGGTGCGCAGGTGAGTCGCATAGCCGTGCAATTGCGCCTCGGCTGCCGTCACATACGCGAGGGAATACAGCGCGTCGTGCATCTCGTCGACCGAGCGCACCAGTGGCCAGGCTTCTTCGCGCACCTGGGCAATCGCCGCTTCGTCCAGCACGCTGTAGGACTGCACCTCGGCCGGGTCTAGCCAGCTGCGGTTGCGGATTGCATTGGTACGCCGCTCTTCAAAGGGCGCATCGTCCAGAAAGGCATAGGGGCGGGCGTTGATGATCTCCTGTGCAAAGGGCGAGGGTTCGCGCAGGTCGCGGGCGATCAATGTCAGCGCGCCGCTCTCGATGTCGCTCACCAGTTGCTTGAGCCCTTCGATGTCCATGGCTTCGGTCAGGCAGTCGTGGATGGTTTGCTGCACCAGCGGGTGCTCGGGCACCTCGCGCTTGCCCTGGATGTTCTCGAAACAGGCGATCTGATCGGGGAACACGTGGGCCACCAGGTCCTCGGCATCCATCCGCTGAAACTGCGGCGGCACGCGCTTGCCATTGCGATTGCGCTGAATGGCCAGTGAACGGGTGGCATTCCAGCGCCAGCGCACTTCGAACATGGGGGCATCGAGCAGCGCCTGCACCAGCACGTCCTCCACGCTCCCGCTCTGCAGATAGGCGTACACCTCCTGCAATGGAAAACTGTGCACCGAGCCCAGGGAAATCACGATGCTGTCTTCGTTGGCAGCAGCCTGCAGCTCGAAGTTGAAGGTGCGGCAGAAACGCTTGCGCAGCGCCAGCCCCCAGGCGCGGTTGAGGCGACTGCCGAAGGGCGAGTGAATGACGACGTGCATGTCGCCTAATTCGTCAAAGAAGCGCTCCATCACCAGGGTCTTCTGCGTAGGCATGACTTCCAGCGCATTGCGCCCAGCCTGCAGATAATCCACAAGCTGCTGTGCGGCGGAGGCCGGCAGACGCAGCGCTTCCTTCAGCCACTGCACCGCATTGGCGGCAGAATCGTCCTGCAGGAAAGCATCGATGGTTTCCCGCAGAGCACACACCGACAGCGAGAGTTCCCGGGTACGCCCTGGTCCTTCGCCAAACCAGAAAGGAATGGTGGGCCGTGCGCCCTGGGCATCGCGCACCCGTACTTTCAGCCCGTCCACCCGCAGCAGCTGCCAGCTGTGGCTGCCCAGCGTGAAAATGTCGCCGGGCAGCGTTTCCAGTGCAAAGTCTTCATTGAGCGTGCCCACTACGGTGTCGTCCGGGTCCAGTACTACCT
Organism: Klebsiella pneumoniae; assembly: GCA_945877175.1. Taxonomy (GTDB): domain Bacteria; phylum Pseudomonadota; class Gammaproteobacteria; order Pseudomonadales; family Pseudohongiellaceae; genus UBA5078. Next base: position 46,064 of record CAMCRC010000002.1, read on the forward strand.
GATAGTCAAACATGTCCGGAATGGCGCCACCGTTGGTCAGCGCAGTCAGGCGGGCATTGCGGCGGGCACTGACCCGGTTGTTGATGACGTCCAGATGCAGATACGCGCCCTTGCGCCCGAGGCGCGTGGAATAGCCATCGGCCAGCATCTGCACGATGCCGTTGAACGCCTCACGGGAAAGGTCGCGATAGGGATGCGCCCGCACGAACAGCGCGTACAGGGCGTCCAGACTCCAGCTGCCTTCGCCGCCGTCCTCTCCCTGGGACGAGGCGACTTCCGCCACAATCTGCTGCGCGAGAATGTCCACAGGCTTGTCCGGCATCAGGATGCGGTCGAGATCGCCTTCGCGCAGGCTGTTGAGCAGCGCCGTACACTCCGCCAGATCATCCCGCGTCAGGGGGAACAGAATGCCCTTGGGCGTGCCCCGCACCGAGTGGCCACTGCGACCCACACGCTGCAGGAATTTCGCGATGCTCTTGGGCGAGGAAAACTGCACCACCAGATCCACGGAGCCCACATCGATGCCCAGCTCCATGGAGGCTGTCGCCACCAGCACCTTGAGATGCCCGTCCTTCAGTTTCTGCTCGGCCAGATGGCGATGTTCCTTGCTCATGCTGCCGTGGTGCGAACTGACCAGTCCTTCGCCCAGACGTTCGGTCAGTGCCAGTGCCAGCCGCTCGGAGAGCCGCCGCGTGTTCACGAACACCAGCGTGGTCTCGTGCGTCTCGATCAGCTGCACAAGCCTCTGGTAGAGTTCGTCCCAGACCTCGTTGCTCATGAGCGCCGACAAGGGCGACCCCGGCACTTCCAGCGTCACATCGATGGCGCGACGATGGCCCGAGTCGACCACGACACAGGGCTGGTCGGGGCGATTGCCGGTCAGGAAATCCGCCACCAGGGACAAAGGCCTCTGGGTGGCCGAGAGCCCGATGCGCTGCAATGGGCGGTGCACGATGCTTTCCAGTCGCTCCAGGGAAAGCGCAAGGTGAGACCCGCGCTTGTCTCCGAGGAGTGCGTGGATCTCGTCGACGATGACGGTACCCACTGTCCGCAGCATCTGCCGCCCGCCCTCACTGGTCAGCAGCAGGTAGAGGGATTCCGGGGTGGTCACAAGGATGTGGGGCGGCGCGCGCAACATGCGCTGGCGTTCGGTGGGGGTAGTGTCACCCGTGCGCACGGCAACACTGATGTCGGCAGCCGCAGCGCCGCGCTCGCGCAGCAGATCCGCCAGCCCCTGCAGGGGCACTTCCAGATTGCGGTGAATGTCGTTGCTGAGCGCCTTGAGAGGGGAAATGTAAAGGATGCGGGTAGCGCGTGGCAGCGGTCCCTCCTGAGCCTGTTGCAGAAGATCATCAATCGCGGCGTAGAACGCCGCCAAGGTCTTGCCACTGCCCGTCGGCGCCGATATCAGCGTGTGGCGTCCGGACTTGATAGCCGGCCATGCCTGCGCCTGTGCCTGGGTAGGCGCCCCGAAACGCTGCAGGAACCAGTCGCGGGCAACGGCATGAAATTGGCTCAGTGGCATGGCAGACGCGCTCGTGCTTGCAGGAGGTTGGGGAGGCAGTGCTCAACGACAAGCGTATAAGAATCGTCCGGAAGGCACCAGCATCCATTGGCTTGAGTTTCTCAACCAGGCCAGACACCACAGAGGGTTGATTGACTTGCAGCGCGGCAATCGCCTATTGTCGGCCACCTGAGTCGAGCAGAGGCGATTCGGCAATGGAACGGAGCAAGGAAATCCCATGAAGAAGTACCTGTCAGCATTCTGGCAAGAGAACAGAAAATTTCTGTTCCTGCTTCTCAGCATCGTGTTCTTCAAAAGCGCCATTGCTGATCTGAACTCCATTTCCGGGCGCTCCATGCAACCCACTCTGCTGGATGGTGACAAAGTCTGGGTCAACAAACTGGCCTACGATGTGCGCGTGCCCTTTACAGACATTTTCCTCGCATCGCATACCGACCCCGAACGCGGCGACATCGTGATCATCGACTCCGAAGCGGCAGAAAAGCGCCTGGTGAAGCGTATCGTCGGCCTTCCTGGCGACACCATCTACATGCGCAACAACACACTGGTCATCAATGGTCAGCCTGCCGACTATGAAGTGGTGTCAAGCGACATCGATTCCCTGATCATTCGCGAACATCTGTTTGACCACACCCATGAGGCGATGTTGTCTGACACCTTCACAAGCCGCCTCTCGCGCAGCTTCGGGCCGGAGACGGTGCCGGAAGACCAGTTCTTCGTGCTGGGCGACAACCGCGACAACAGCGCCGACAGCCGCATCTACAGTTTCATTCCCCGGGATCAGATCATCGGACGTTCCAGCTCGGTGATCTTTTCGCTGGACAGCGACCGCAACTACCTGCCGCGCGCCGACCGTTTCCTGGCCGAACTGCAATAATTCCTGCACCGAAATGGCACGTCTTTCAGCGGGTCTGGAGGCCATTCTGTCCTGTTAAACCCTCCTTCCAGCGAGTAGAATGGCCGCTTTGTTTTCGGCGCAGGCAGCTCCTTCTCACGCAGCCCCCGCCCCATTGCCAAGCCAGGAAACCCTCATTGTGGGATTGAAGACCCCTCTGTACCAGAAGCACCTGGACGCCGGTGCCCGAATCGTTGATTTCGGGGGCTGGGACATGCCCATTCAATATCAGTCGCTGATCGAAGAACATCACGCAGTGCGTCAGCATGCGGGCGTCTTCGACGTCAGCCATATGACAATCGTGGATGTCGATGGCCCGGATGCCAAAGCGTGGCTGCAATATCTGCTGGCCAATGATGTCGAGAAACTCGATGTGGCAGGCCGTGCACTCTACAGCGCCATGCTCAACGACACGGGTGGCGTTGTGGACGATCTGATTGTCTATCGCCGCGTCTTTGGCTATCGGCTGGTGGTCAATTGCGGAACCCGTGAAAAGGATCTGCGCTGGATGAATGAACGGGTTCGGGACTGGAAAGTCAGCGTCACCGAGCGCCCCGAGCTTGCCATCCTGGCCGTGCATGGCCCGGAATCCATTGACAAGGTATGTCAGGTGCTGACCCCGGCGCTGGCGGACAGCGTTCGCGCGCTGGGCAATTTCCGCAGCCTGGAATCCGGTGACTGGTTCATTGCTCGCACGGGGTACACTGGCGAGCGAGGTCTGGAATTGCTGATCCCCAATGCGCAGGCTCCGGCCCTCTGGGACCAGTTGCTGCAACTGGGCGTCAAACCCATCGGCCTGGGTGCACGCGATACGCTGCGCCTGGAAGCCGGCATGAATCTTTATGGTCACGACATGGATGACTCTGTGTCGCCACTTGCTGCCAACATGGAGCAGACCATCGCCTGGGAGCCTGCAACGCGTCAGTTCATCGGCCGCACTGCGGTCGAACAGCACAAGCACGAACAACTTGCAGGGCGGCTGCCAATCCTGACCGGCCTGGTCATGGAAGAGCGCGGCGTACTGCGCGAAGGCCTGCGCGTGGTCTGCCTCGTCAATGGCGAAGAACGCGAAGGCATCATCACCAGTGGCACGTTTTCCCCGACATTGAAGCATTCCATCGCCTTGGCTAGAATCCCGGCAGACAGCACCGATTGCCGTGTCGATCTGCGAGGAAAGCTGACACCCGTTCGCCTTGTGAAACCGAATTTCGTACGGTTTGGCAAAAAGGTTTTTGAATAAATTTTATTTTCAGCATGAGGATTGGTCAGTGAGCAGCTTTCCGGACAATTTGAAGTATGCCGCCACCCACGAGTGGGTGCGCGTAGAAGCAGATGGCACCTGCACCATTGGCATTACAGATCACGCACAGGAACTGCTGGGTGACATCGTGTTCATCGAGCTTCCCGACGATGGCGCCAGCGTCTCTGCAAAGCAGGAGATCAGTGTCGTCGAATCCGTGAAGGCGGCATCCGACATTTATGCGCCTGTCTCAGGCAGGATCATTGCGGTCAACAAGACTCTCATCGACAGCCCGGAAATCGTCAACACGTCTCCTTATGGCGAAGGCTGGTTCTGTCGCATTCAGCCTGGCAATGCCGCTGAACTGGATGCTCTGCTCGACGCCGATGGTTACGCAAAAATCTGCGAATAAGGCGTCCGGGCGCAAGCGCCTGTCGTACTGACCAATAACACTTTCGAAACTCCAGTTTCGATTCCGGGCGCCTTCCACGGCGCGCCGATATGAACCGTTTTCTTTCTTGCTCCCGCGGGCCCGGAGTGCAGCTTACTGCGCTCGGCCCCGTCTATTGACCGAGGCTTACATGCTGACAAACGCACCATCCCCGCGCTCGCTCGCGAGCCTGCAGCACACCGACGAATTCATCGGCCGACACATCGGTCCGAACGAAGGTGACATCCACGCGATGCTGGCCGAGCTGCAGCTTGGCTCGCTGACAGAGCTGATCGAAAAGACGGTACCCGATTCCATCGCACTCAAGCGGCCCCTGGCGCTTGGCAAACCCGCTACGGAAACAGCAGTACTTGCGCGTCTGAAGGCAATGGTGAGCCAGGATGAGCCTGCCCGCTCTTTCATTGGCCTCGGTTACTACGACACGCTCACGCCGAACGTGATTCTGCGCAATGTGCTGGAAAACCCGGGCTGGTACACCGCGTACACGCCCTATCAGCCCGAAATGTCCCAGGGACGTCTGGAAAGTCTCCTGGCCTTCCAGCAGATGATTCTGGATCTCAGCGGCATGGATCTGGCCAATGCCTCATTGCTGGACGAAGCAACCGCAGCGGCAGAAGCGATGGCGCTGGCAAAGCGTGTGAGCCGCAGTGATGCCAATGCCTTTTTCGTCGACAACGCTTGTTTCCCGCAGACCATCGACGTCCTGAAAACCCGCGCTGAGTGTTTCGGTTTTGAACTGATCATTGCGGATATCGCCGAACTGGCCCAGCACAATGTCTTCGGCGCGATATTCCAGTACCCCAGTGCCAATGGCGAAGTACGGGACCTGACTGCCGCAATTGCCGCCCTGCAAAACAGTGGTGCTATTGCCGTTGTAGCCGCAGACATCATGAGCCTCGTCGTGTTGAAGTCCCCTGGCGAGATGGGGGCCGACGTGGTGCTTGGAAGTACACAGCGTTTCGGCGTGCCCATGGGCTATGGCGGGCCACATGCGGCCTACTTCGCTACGAAAGACGAGTTCAAACGCGCTGTGCCGGGCCGCATCATCGGCGTGTCCATCGACGCCCGCGGCAAACAGGCCTTCCGCATGTCACTGCAGACCCGTGAGCAACACATCCGCCGCGAGAAGGCCAACAGCAACATCTGCACCGCGCAGGTGCTTCTGGCCAACATAGCCGCCCTGTATGCGATGTACCATGGTCCGGAAGGTCTGCGCACCATCGCCCAACGCATCCACCGCCTCACGGCCATTCTGGCGAATGGTCTTGATGACAGAGGGCTGAAGTGCAGCAATTCGCGTTTCTTTGACACCCTGACCATCGCGACGGACACCGCCAGCCGTTCGGCCATTCTTGCCCGCGCCAGGCAGGCTCGCATCAACCTGCGCATGGATCAAGCCACCAGTATCGGCATCAGTCTGGATGAGTGCACCACGACGCATGACATCGAGCTGCTGTGGCAGGTGCTGCTGGGAGACAAGTCGGTCGGGCTGAGTGTCGCGACTCTGGACCAGCAGATCTGCGCTGGCTCTGCAACCGTTGTCGGGATACCCGGCACTTTGCAGCGCCAGTCGCAATTCCTGACCCATCCGTTCTTCAATCGCTGCCACAGCGAAACCGAAATGCTGCGCTATCTGAAGCGCCTGGAGAACAAGGACATCTCACTGACCCACGCCATGATTCCGCTGGGCTCCTGCACCATGAAGCTGAACGCCACCGCCGAAATGATTCCCGTCACCTGGCCGGATTTCAGCAAGCCGCACCCGTTCGTGCCAGTGGAGCAGACACCCGGCTACCGCCAGATGATCGGCGAACTGGAAGAGATGCTCATCGAGATTCTGGGTTTCGATGCCGTCAGCATGCAGCCCAACTCCGGTGCGCAAGGCGAATACGCCGGGCTGCTGGCCATTCGCAATTATCTGAACAGCAAGGGCGAGGGCCAGCGCAATGTCTGCCTGATCCCGAGCTCGGCCCACGGCACCAACCCCGCCAGTGCACAGATGATCAGCATGAAAGTGGTGGTGGTAGCCTGCGACGATCGCGGCAATATCGACATTGCAGACCTGCGCGCCAAGGCCACGCAATACAAGGACACGCTGGCCGCGCTGATGATCACCTATCCGTCCACACACGGGGTGTACGAAGAATGCGTGAAGGAGATTTGCGAGATCATTCATGCGCATGGTGGCCAAGTTTACATGGACGGTGCCAACCTCAATGCACAGGTGGGAGTGGCTCGGCCGGGCGACATTGGCGCAGATGTTTCCCACGTGAATCTGCACAAGACCTTCTGCATTCCCCATGGCGGTGGCGGACCGGGCATGGGCCCGATCGGCGTGAAGAAGCACCTGGCCCCTTTCCTGGCCAACCACGCCGTGGTGGCGCTGGACGGACCCAATCCGGGCAACTCCGCCGTGTCGGCAGCGCCCTGGGGCAGTGCCGGCATTCTGCCGATTTCCTGGACTTACATCGCCATGATGGGGGCCGAAGGTCTGTTGAAAGCCACGCAGGTGGCAATCCTCAGCGCCAACTACATTGCCCGCAAGCTGGAGCCTCATTTCCCCGTGCTTTATACCGGCCGCAATGGCATGGTGGCCCACGAGTGCATCATCGACCTGCGTCCGCTCAAGGCCGCGTCGGGCATTTCGGAAGAGGATGTCGCCAAGCGTTTGATGGATTACGGATTCCATGCACCTACCATGTCCTTCCCGGTGGCAGGCACGCTTATGATCGAGCCGACAGAGAGTGAGCCGAAGCAGGAACTGGATCGCTTCATTCAGGCCATGATCAGCATTCGCAAGGAAATTGCGAGGGTGGAGTCGGGCGAGCTTGATGCACTGGACAACCCGCTCAAGCACGCGCCCCACACGCTGGCCGACATCATGGATGCCAACTGGCAGCGCGGCTACAGCAAGCACGAAGCGGCCTGGCCGGTGCCGGGGCTGAAGGACAGCAAGTTCTGGCCGTCCGTGAACCGCATCGACAACGTCTACGGAGACCGCAATCTTTTCTGCGCGTGCCCCGCGCTGGAGACTTACCAGTAGGCAGCAGAAGCTTGCTGCCTGGAAAGCTGGCATATGTGGGAGCTTGTTGGTGTAGGAGCTTGCTTGCAAGCGAACTGTTCGCGGGCAAGCCCGCTCCCACACACCCGCTCCCACAATCACGCGACCGGCTGCACCTGATGATCAAGGTGTGCGATCAGTTCTGCCGGCAGATTCAGCCGGTGACCCAGCGCCTGCAGATAGGCTCGTTCTGCCGGATGATCCACATCGATGGCGACGCGGGACACCAGATACAGCTCGGTAGCCTGTTCTATACCCCGCGCCGAAGCGGCAATGGCAGCAATGTCCACCGGCTGTGTGAGGGCGTCGAATACAAAGGCCTTGCTCTCGGCATCCAGCCCCATCTTTTCAACTTGCTCGAACAGTGACTTCTGTTCCTGTGCATCGATATGGCCATCGGCTTTGGCAGCGCCGATCATTGCTCTGATCAGTGCCAGCTGGAATGGCTGACCATCCGCGGCAGAGGCTGTTTCGGGCAGAAACCGCGGGTCCACATTCGCGAAGTCAGCGGGTCCGGCTACTGGTGCGCTTGCCGCTGCCTTGCCCTGCTGCCAGTTCTGATAGGCCTTGAACGCAAGTGCCCCTGCAGCAGCGGCACCACCGTAGCCCGCCATCTTCTTCATCTTCTTGCCGCCGAGCATCAGCCCCAGCAGGCCGCCAACCACGGCACCGCCGCCGAACCCGCCCATCCCCATGCCATCGAGCTGTTGTTTGGCAGAGCTACCGGTCTCGCGCATGAAGTCGGCCGCGTTGGGTCCGAGGAATTTTTCAAGCAGGTTCTTTGAGTCGAGCATGGGGAGAGTCTCCAGTAGGTCGGTGATGCGGAATATTTTGGATCGCGGGCAAGCCCGCTCCCACAAATTGCAGGCTTCCAGAAAGAGCAGCTCTACATGTAACCCTGGGCCTGCAGACGGAATAACCGGGCATAGTGCCCATTCCGTTCAAGCAACTGCTCATGGGAGCCTTCTTCTTCAATAGCACCCTTGTCCAGCACGATGATGTGGTCAGCAATCCGCACCGTGGAAAAGCGGTGCGAGATGATGATCGAGATACGTTTTGCCGTCAGCTCGCGGAAATGGGCGAAGATGTCCGCTTCCGCCTTGGCATCGATCGCGGCCGTCGGTTCATCGAGAATCAGCACATCGGCATGGCTGCGCATGAACGCCCTGGCCAGGGCTATCTTCTGCCATTGCCCTCCGGAGAGCTCCTTGCCGCCCTTGAACCACGTGCCCAGCTGAGTGTCGTAGGTGTCAGGCATATGCTTGATGAAGTCGGCTGCCAGGCCATCCTGCGCGGCTGTTTCTATCTGGGGGCGGTTCTCCATGTTTTCCACATCGCCGATGCCGATGTTGTCGCCCACCTTCAACTGGTAGCGCGAGAAGTCCTGAAAGATCACCCCGATCTTGTGGCGCAGCGCTTCAATGTCCCATTCCTGCAGGTCCAGTCCTTCCAGCAGAATGCGGCCGCTGGTGGGGGAATACAGGCGGGTCAGCAGTTTGATCAGCGTGGTCTTGCCCGAGCCGTTTTCGCCCACGATGGCGAGGCTTTCCCCGGCCTTGATGTGCAGGGAGAGGTTGTTCAACGCTGCCGATTTGCTCTCGGGGTAGAAGAAGCTGACGTTTTCGAAGCGAATGCCGTCGGTCGGATCGGGGCCCGTCGTCTTGTCGCCACTGGCTTCCGGCACTTTGTGGTCCAGATACTCCACCAGGTTGGACAGATACAGATTGTCCTCGTACATGCCATTGATCGCCGTCAGGCTGTTGGTCACCGCGCCCTGACCCTGGCGGAAGACGGCGATGTACATGGTCATCTGGCCGATGGTGATGGTGGTGGCGATGGCGGCAAACACCACCCAGCCGTAGGCCAGATAGAAGGCAGCACTGGCAATCAGCCCCAGTACATAGCCCCAGAAGCCGCGCCGCAGCACGAGATCACGGTCTTCCTTGTAGATGTTGTGAAAGATGTCGATGTAGCGCTGCAGAAACAGTCGGCCGATCTTGAGGAGTTTGACTTCCTTCACGCCGTCCTCGCGGGTCAGCACCATTTCCAGGTATATCTGCATGCGCCGCTCGGCAGACCGGGTGCGCTGGTTGCGGAAAGCTTCGCCGGAGAATTTTGCCTCGGCCATGAAGGCGGGCAGCCCGGCAAAACCAAGAAGCAGCACTGCCCAGGGCGAGAACTGGAACAGCAGGAAACCGAAACTGACCAGCGAGATGCTCTCGCGCGCCAGGTCAAAGGTGCGGATCACCAGACTCAGCGGGCGGCTCGAGGCCTCGCGGCGCGCGCGCACCAGCTTGTCGTAATACTCGGAATCCTCGAAGTGCCGCAACTCCAGAGTCAGGGACTTCTCGAGGATCATCACATTGATCTTGTTGCCCAGCAGCACGCGCAGGATGGACTGGCAGACCATGTTGAGGCGCTGCACGCCGGTGATGAACACCACCAGACCGGCCTCGCACAGCACATAGAAAATGGTGAGGTCGGTGGCGGCTTCCCGGGTTTCGGGGGGCGCCTGAATGGCAGCCACCACGGCATCGACAATGAGCTGGCCGACGTACGCAATCGCCGCAGGCAGCACGCCGGCCATCAGGGTTGCAACAGCCATCGTGATCGTCAGCGCGGCACTGGTGCCCCAGACGATCGACATGGCCACGCGGCTGTACTTGAAGACAGCGAAGAAACGGGCAATGAAGGACAGGGACGCGCTTTCTTTCAAGGAGACACTCGAGGGGCGCTGATCGTCAGGCTTGCGTGATGAAAAACGGCCCGGAAAATCGCGATTTCCCGAGCCGTTGTGCATGACAGTCGGATTACTCCGGCTTGACCAGCTTCAGAGTGAAACGGTCAGTATTTCTTTCCAGCTCAGCAGCAAACGGGGCCTGTGTGTGATTGTCACTCGGCACGTTCAGCAAATCGCTCTCTTCGGCAATTTCGAAACCCGCTTCGATGGCAGCAGCGCGCGCCACTTCAACTGGAATTCGGTGCAGAGTTGCGTTGTCAGCACCCACATCGCCTTCGTGGTCGATCAGACCAAGCACTGCGCCTGGCTTCAGTGCATTCTTGATGTTGACCAGAAATGCCTGTGCTGCAGCCGGATCACGGTTGTAGACGTCGTGGAAGTTCAGGTTGGTAATGGCAAAATCGATGGAGTTCGCGGGCAGGCCAAGGTCAGCAGTCACATCCTTGGTCAGCAGTTCCACATTGGTCAGGCGGCCGTTCACACGTGTATCTACCGTAGCCTGAGTCGTTCCACGCGCCAGAGCCGCTTCAGAGTTCTGCATGTACACCTTGCCACTGGCGCCAACAGCGCGTGAAAGCACTTCGGTGTACCAACCACCACTGGACATTACGTCCAGTACGGTCATGCCGGGCTCCAGGCCCAGAAAGTCCAGCACTTCAGCAGGCTTGCGCGCCGCGTCGAGTGCCTTGTCGGCATCGCTGCGGTCTGCAGAAGCGAGTGCCTGATTGACTGCGGCCACGTCGATCGCCTGAACATTGGCGCCAACGAGGAGGGCAGTTGCTGCCACGAGCGAGAGAATCATTTTCATGTTTTTCTATCCTTCAATTTAATTGTTTTTCGGGAATTTCGAACGGGACACAGGATAAACCATGCCCCCATGGGAGTACACCTGCAAGTGAGCGGCATTGACCCCATTTGATTCTGAAAACCGGGGACTAGTGCAGGCGTCGGGCACTCATCAGTTCTTTCTCGAAGAGCCTCTTCACACGCAGCAGTTCGTTCATGCCACCTGCCGATTCCATGCGCGGCATGTGACTCTCGATGTCACTGAGGATGTTGGTGATGCTGCAGGTATCCAGCGTGCTGAGGTCCATGTCGAATGGCCATACGGGCTCTTTGCCAATCATGAGGAATCTCCAGTGTCTGAATGCGTCCTTCAGTCATCGACCTGCGCAGGAATAACTTGAGCGCTGCGTCAGTCCATGCCCATGGCCGAACGCATGATGCGGCTCTTGAGCAATACGGTGCGATCGAGGCCGGTCATGCCCGCGTTGCGCAGCCAGCGCAGGGGCAGGGCCTGATCTGCGTAAAGCCGTTTGAAGCCTTCCATCACCCACATCATCCCCAGATTGTGGCCGATGCGCTGGCGCTGATAGCGGCGCAAAACCTGCAGACTGCCGGGTTCATCCTGGCGAGCAAGTGCCTGCAGCAACTGACTGGCGAGGGCGCTGGCATCCTGAAATCCAAGATTTACCCCCTGACCAGCCAGCGGGTGGATGGTGTGGGCGGCATCGCCGATCAGGGCGATGCCCTCCTGCACATAGTGTCGTGCGTGGCGTTGTCGCAATGGCACACTGAAGCGTGGGTCCACGTGTTCGATCTGCCCGAACCTGCTTTCAATCGCCACTTCCAGCGCGCCGGCAAACTCCACATCGCTCAGCAGCATGAGCTTGGCTGCCCGCTCAGGCAGAACCGACCAGACGATTGAGCAATAGTGTTGATCATCCACCCCTGGGGCCGTCTGCAGGGGCAGGAACGCCAGCACGCCGTCGTCCATGAAACGTTGGGCGGCCGTGCGCTGGTGGGGCAGGCCGGTACGCACTGTCGTGACGATTGCGTGGTGCTCGTAGTCCCATTCGCTCAATTTGAAGCCGGCGAGTTCCCGCACGCGGGAATTGGCGCCATCGGCGGCGACCAGTACGCGCGCGCGCAGACTGCGGCCATCGGCAAGTGTGAGCACTGTACGAGACTGATCGGCGTCCAGTGGGCCGGGGACCGGCAGACGTTCGAGGGATTCAAGGCTGACGGGCGCCAGCAGTTCCACGCCTGACACCCCGTGCAGCCGCTCATGCAGGGCTGCCAGCAACACGGCATTCTCGACGATGTGTCCGAGCGCCTCACAGTGGATATCCCCGGCAGCGAAATGGATCGAACCTGTGCCGTCGGCTTCCCAGACATGCATGTCAGTATAAGGTGAGGCGCGGCGCTCCAGCACGGCATCCCAGACACCCAGGCTGTCGAGGAAGCGTTGTGAGGCGGGAGTAATGGCACTGACGCGCGGGTCGAAATGATCAAGCCCGGCCTGCGGCTCCTCACGCTGCCAGTGCTGCCTGCTCAGCGGCTGGGTGTCGAGCACGGCGATGCGAAGACCGCGCTCCGCGAGCGCCAGCACCAGACTGGCTCCGACCAGGCCACCACCAACCACGACGATATCGTATGCATCTTGCGCGTTCTGCTGCATGGGCTTTCGATTGTCCGGGCAGGGAGGAAAAGGCCACCAGTATAGCCGAGCGCCACACAGCAATGCAGCCTGGTATTTGCAAAGCCTGATTGCTGGCAGGCAAGGGATGGTCGATACTGACACTCTTTTTCGCCCCACAGCCACAACAGGATTCAGTGTGTCAGACAAGGAAAATCTCTTGAAACTTCAGCAGGATGCCGGCTCGTCGCCAACCTTCGTGACGCTTGCAGAAGCGCAGGCGTACATCGGGCTGGAAGTAGGCGTCACGCAGTGGTTCGAGATTTCCCAAACGCGCGTGAATCAGTTTTCCGAGGCCACGGGTGACTTCCAGTTCATTCATGTCGACAGTGCGAGGGCGCAGACGGAGACCGCATTCGGCGGGACCATCGCGCACGGTTTTCTGACCCTGTCTCTGCTGAGCATGCTGGCGTCGCAGACAGGCACCATCAAGATCAAGGGCTGCAACGTGGACATCAACTATGGCCTGGACAAGGTACGTTTTCTCAACCCTGTCAAAGTGGGCAAACGCATTCGCGCGCGCTTCGAACTGATGAGTGCCGTTGATAAGAGTCCGAACTGTTATCTGCTCAAGCACAAGGCCACCGTGGAGATCGAGGGCGAGACCAAGCCTGCCATGATCGCCGAGTGGCTCGGAATGGCGATGATCTGACCCCTTGGTGCACACCGTAGCTTTGGAACCCCCCTTTTTTACTCAGAGATTGAACACGATGAAATGGAGCCTGATGATGATCCCTTTGTTGACGCTGCTCGGTTGCGCGGGCGAGCGCCCTGCCAGCCTTGGTGTGACCGCCGGACAACTGGGCACTTGCCCGGACTCGCCAAACTGTGTCTCCAGCGCCGAGACGCGCGACAGTCACAGCATTGCGCCATTGAATGCGTCTCTGGCGCAGGTGCGCACCGCCGTCACCGCCATGCAGGGCGCACAGATCATCAGCGAACAGGATCAGTATCTGTACGCCGAGTTCACCTCGAAACTGATGGGCTTTGTAGACGATGTGGAGTTTCTGGCAGACCCGGCTGCCGGCCTGGTGCACGTGCGTTCAGCCTCGCGGCTCGGGCACAGTGACATGGGCGTCAACCGTGACCGGATTGAGACTCTGCGCAGCGCCCTGAGCGCCCGCTGAATCAGGCCCGCTGCTGTCTGCGCTCGGCGAGGCCCATGGCCTGCCGGGCAAAGCCGCGTTTGAACGGGGGAATCATGTCGATGGAAAACAGGCCGAACTTGCGTGCCCACACCAGCGCAGGATGGCTGCTGGAGAACAGCCGCGTCATGTAGTCACTGAAGCTGATCGTCGCCAGCTGGTCACGCGTCTGCTGCTCCACATAGGCCTGAAGCACTGCCATTTCGCCGGGATGTTCTCCCTTTGCCAGCGCTTGCGCCAGCAATCCCGCCAGCACCTGCGCATCGCGCAAGGCCAGATTCAAGCCCTGTCCCGCGACGGGGTGCAGCGAGTGCGCCACATTCCCCAGCAACACCAGCCCGGGCCGCACCTGCTCCCGCGCAACAGTGAGTGTCAGCGGATAGAGCGTGCGACTGCCCACCTTTTCGAAACGCCCAAGGCGATAGCCAAAGCGCTCCTGCAGCTTTTCCAGGAACAGGCGCTCAGGCAACGCGGCCACTGCTGCGGCCTCTTCATCCGCCAGCGTCCAGATCAGTGCCCCCCGATGCTCTCCCTCCTGCTCGGCCAGCGGCAGCACGGCCAGCGGGCCGCTCTCGGTGAATCGCTCGTAGGCAGTGTGTCTGTGCGGGTCGCTGAAGGCGACGTTGGCGATCAGCGCATGCTGACCGTAGGGCGTGTGGTTGCTGCTGATGCCCAGCTGTTCACTCACGGTGGACTTGCCGCCATCCGCCAGCACCACCAGTGCGGCATCTACTTTCAGCAAATCTGTCGAATCGCCCTGCACCTGCAGACGCATGCCCTGCGGGGTGGGCACCAGCGTACTGATGCTGGCCGGACACAGAAAGTCGATGGCGGGGTCGGCGTCCAGCGCACACGTCAGCACCAGCCCGAGATGCTGGTTCTCGGCAACATGCCCGAGTGCGTCCACCTGCATGTCCGCGCTATCGATGCGTACAGCGCCGAAATGGCCGCGGTCTGATACGTGAATGCGTTGAATGGGAGCAGCATGGGTGGCAATTGCCTTCCATAGACCCAGGCTTGCGTAGATCTGCTTGCTGCCATGGGACAAGGCCGTCGAGCGGGCATCAAAACTGGTCGAAACCTGCATGGATGGCGCAGCCTCGATCACCAGGATGCGCGGCGCGACGTGTCGCGTTTGTGCCGCCAGCGCGCAGGCGAAACTGGCCCCGACGAGACCGCCGCCGATGATCACAATGTCATAGTGATGCTGGGGTTCCGAGATTCTCACAGAGTGCTGGCCTCCCGGCGGCAATCAGGCGACTGCCTGGGTTTGGGCCTGGGCCATGAAATTTTCTATTTCTTCGACTGTCTTGGGGGCACCTTCACTCAGGATGCGATGCCCTGTGCGCGTTACCAGCACATCATCCTCGATGCGGATGCCGATGCCGCGCCATTTCTTGTCCACGTCCATGTTGTCGGGGGCAATATAAATGCCCGGCTCGATGGTCGTCACCATGCCCGGCTCCATGAGGCGCCACTTGTCGTCAATCTTGTAGTCGCCCACATCGTGCACGTCGATCCCCAGCCAGTGTCCGGCACGATGCATGTAGAAGGCCTTGTAGGCGTTCGTTGTTATCAGCTCCTGCACATTGCCCTTGAGCAGGCCGAGATTGACCAGCCCCTCGGTGATGATGCGCACGGTAACATTGTGCGGTTCGTCCCAGGCTGCTCCTGGCTTGATGGCCTTGATGGCCTGCAGCTGGGCATTGAGCACGATTTCGTACAGGGCTTTCTGCTCTTTGCTGAAACGACCGTTCACGGGAAAGGTGCGGGTGATGTCGGCCGCATAGTATTCGTATTCGCAGCCGGCATCGATGAGTACCAGATCGCCATCCTTGAGGACCGCATTGTTTTCAACGTAGTGCAGGATGCAGGCGTTCTTCCCGCCCGCGACGATGTTGTTGTAGGCTGGCGCACGGCTGCCGGAGCGCACGAATTCATGCAGCAACTCTGCCTCAAGATGGTATTCGTGCAGACCCGCGCGACAGGCCGCCATAGCACGTTTGTGAGCCTGTGCGGAAATAGCGCCGGCTTTCTTCATCAGCTTGATTTCCATCGGGCTCTTTATCAGCCGCATTTCATTGAGCAGATGATCCAGCACCAGAAACTCGCCCGGCGGATGCGCGCCCTGGCGCACCTTGCCGCGAATGATCTTGACCCAGTCCATGACACGCTGATCAAAGCGTGGATCCTTGCCCATCGAATAGTAGACACGCTCACGTCCTTCAATCAGCCCGGGCAGAATGTCGTCGATGTCGCCGATGGGAAACGCGTCATCAATTTTCAACTGCTCGATGGCCTGTTCCGGCCCCATCAGGATTCCCGTCCACAATTCACGGGTCTTGTCCTTTTCCTGACAGAACAGCACTACTTCACCTTGCTCGCGGCCGGGAATCAGCGCCAGCACGGCATCGTGTTCCACAAACCCCGTCAGATAATAAAAGTCACTGTTCTGCCGGTAGAGATATTCCGTGTCATTGCTGCGGGTGCTCTGTGGCGCCGCGCAGAGCAGCGCAATGCTGTCCGGTTCCATCTGCTGCATGAGCTCTTTGCGCCTGCGCGCAGCTTCTTCATGAATGTTTGTCATCGTACACCCGCGATTGACCGCATTGGGTCGCGCCTCTATAGTAACGGGAAGTTTACCAGTGGGTTTTTATGCATATCCTGCATATGGCGACCATCATAATGACAGACGAAAAATTTACCATGCTGGATCAAAAGATTGATGCGCTTATCGAGCTGTGTGCCACGATGAAGCGGGAAAATCAGCTGCTGAGAGCGAACGAGCATAACTGGCACTCAGAACGCCAGCAACTGGTCGAAACCAACAAACTGGCCAAGACCCGTCTTGAGTCCGTCCTGAACAGACTCAAATCTCTGGAGCAGTCACAGTCTTCCTGAGGGGCTGGTCCCACTTTCCTGCTCAACTGTCACACGCTTCACCCTGACCAAGAGAGATCGCATGAACGCAGAAGAAAATGTTCCCGGCACCGTAGTGGTCAGAATTCTCGACAAGGAGTATCAGGTCAGCTGTCCGCCTTCGGAACAGGAAGCCCTTCTGAAGTCTGCCCGCTACCTCGATGAGAACATGCGCAAGATCAAGGGTCGCGGCAATATTCATGGCCTCGAGAAAATTTCCGTGATGGCCGCATTGAACATCACACATGAAATGTTGAGCAAAAGTTTGCAGCTCAACGAGAGCCGTCATCAGAACGCACAGCAGATCAAATATCTTGAAGACAAGCTCGATCGCAGCCTGCAGGCCAATCGTCAGATTGAAATAAGCTGATCGTATTGAGACAAAAAACTTTTCCAGGCTTTGTCGATCGGCTTTTCCAAGTGCTATATACTCGGGTCCGAGTTACCTAGAGCATTAGCCAGTCAAAAGTGTTCTTGAGCCGATATCTGTTAACCTGGAGGCTCCTCGCCAGGTGCTGTTGTGCATGTCCGCCCGACGGAAAGCCTTATGCACCTCTGGAGTCACCACCTGAACCTTGGGTTCAGGACTATTTTGGTAGCGGTGCTCCGGGTAACTTCATTCTCTCTTTCCTGCCAGTGTCATGACTCCTCACGAGCGCGCCAGTCTTCGCAAATCCCTGCGTCATGCTCGACGCTCTCTGAGCCTGCGCGAACAGAATGATGCGGCCGTCGCGCTGCACAATGCACTGGCTGACCAACGCTTCTTCCGATCCGCAAAGCGTCTTGCTTTCTACCTTGCCAACGATGGCGAAATCGATCCGTCTCTGCTGTTTGCCGCCGCACTCGCACGCGGACAACACTGTTTCCTTCCGCTGCTGCACCCGTTCGGTCAGAACCGTCTGCTGTTCGTGCGCTATCGCCAGGATGACTCTCTGCGCCGCAATCGCTGGGGAATCCTGGAGCCGCGCCTGCAGGCACGCAGGCGGGTGCCGGCCCGCACGCTGGATGTGGTCCTTGTGCCGCTGGTGGGCTTCGATGCACAGGGCAACCGGCTGGGAATGGGCAAAGGCTTCTATGACAGGACGTTCAGTTTCCGGGCCGCTGCACGGCGCCGCCGGCCACTGCTGGTGGGGCTGGCTCATGAATGTCAGCGGGTGGAGAATCTCGGGAGTCAGGCGTGGGATGTCCGGATGGACAGAATCGTGAGTGACAAGCAGAGTTATCAGCCGAAGCCGACATGAAGAACGCGCCCGCTGAGACAGGGGACGGCGGAATCAGGAGCCTTGAGTCAGAGCAATCCGCTCTGTACGACGCCGCTGGCAAGCACGCCCAACGCAAACAGGACGACGACCACCATCAGCATGTCTGGTTTCTTGTTCATGAATTATTCATCTTTCCAGTCTATTGAGATTGTTATTTGAGAAGCATGTTCAGCTAATCAGGCTAAGGTGCTGAAGATTAATACAATATTTTCTGCATGACAATCACGAAAATGGCGGAAATTCAAATACTTTCCGCAGGTTGGAAGCTGTTCTCAGAATGATCCCCTGCTGGCGCCTCGCCAGAGTGCTTGTGAGGCGAAAGAATACTGGTAATATATACAGTATCATGCCGACCTCCGATACCGATCACCGCCTTCTTTCACTGCTTCACACACCCGGATTGTGGCGGGGCAGTGAGCACCCGTGTTCCGAGTCAGGGATCACTGACCCGGGGCTGAGCACCGGCTTTCCCGGCCTGGATGCCTGTCTGCCATGGCAGGGTTGGCCAGCCGCCGCGCTGGTGGAAATCATCACGCCGCAGTGGGGCATTGGAGAGCTGCAGCTGGTGCTTCCTCTGCTGCGCCGCCTGAGCCAGCAGGGCAGAATGAGCCTGTGGTTCGCTCCTCCATGTTCACCCTACGCCCCGGCGCTGCTGGCGTCCGGGGTCGACCCGGCCTGCCTGTACGTCGTTTCGGCGGCCCCGGCACAAACGCTGTGGGGCATCGAGAAAGCACTGCAGGACGCAAGCTGCGCCCTGGTGCTGGCCTGGCCCGGGCGACTGAACAGCAGGCAGATCCGTCGTCTGCAGCTGGCGGCAAGCACGGGCCGCACACTCGGCATCCTGTTCCATCACACCCCCTTGCGCCAATCCGCTGCCGTCCTGCGTCTGCGGGTGGATGCCACCGCCCAGGGCCTGCGGGTCGAGGTGCTCAAGGCGCGGGGCAGCTACCGGCAGGACACGGTGGCTGTCACCAGGGGACAGCCATGACAGGACGTCTCTATCAATTGCCCCTGACAGGCAAGCCACAACGCCCACTGCGCCTGGCCCAGCGGCGGGCGGCACAGGCCGAAGCGCCTGAAGCCGGCCTCGCAGCCCGCCAGACGCCCCTGTGGTACGCAGTTGCCCTTCCCCAGCTGCTGGGCATTCCCGACGAACAGTCCCGCAAGGACAGACTGACCCTGCTTGCTGATCGCCTGGGCACACTGAGTGCCACCGTCAGCGTGGAGGCGCCGGACTGTCTGGTTTTCGAGGCCCGCAGTTCGTTGCGCTATTTCGGGGGCATCGGCAAGCTCCGTGCTCTGCTGCAGCAGCTGCTGGAGCCTGTGTTGAGTGAGTGGGGACTTCCTGTCAGCGTTCATCACGCCGCCAGTCCCACGCCAGCTGCCAGCCTGCTGCTGGCGCGGGCGGGATGCAATCTGCTGATCCACCGCAAGGAGAATCTGCGCTCCGCACTGGGCAGGCTGTCTGTGCAGAGCCTGTCCATGCCTGTCAGCCGCCGCCGGCAACTGCACGCCAGCGGGCTGCGGTCCCTGCGGGATGTCTGGCGGCTTCCCGGTCACGCGCTGGGACAACGCTTCGGCACCCAGTTCCTGCGCCAGCTCGACCAGTGTCTGGGACGCATTGCCTCGCCGGTCAGGACGTACCAGAGCCCGCCGCGCTTCAACAGCAGCCTTGAGTTCGAATACGCGGTGGAAACTACCCAGCGCCTGCTGCCTGCCGTTGAAGAACTGCTTGAGCGGCTCTGCTCCTTCCTGCGGGCACGGGATCTGAGCACGCTGCACCTGCATCTGAGCCTGCTGCATGAATCGCAGTCCCCCACTCTTCTGACGCTGGACATGCGGCATGCCGGGCGTGCCGAGGCGCCTCTGTTGCTGCTGCTCGAGACACGGTTGAGCACCCTGGCACTGCCAGCGCCCGTCAGCGGCATGCAGCTGGAGGCCTGGCGGTTCAAGGCGACCTCGGGAAGCAGTCATTCACTTGCAGGCTTTGTGACGGAAGGCACAGGCCGCAGCGCGCCGCGGGAAGCCATTGCGCCGCTGCTGACCCTCTTGCAGGCCAGACTGGGTGACGCCGCCGTGCGCAGTCTGCAATGCCATGAGGAACACTGTCCGGAGCATGCTGCCGGGCAGGCTGTCTGTGGCCAGGAGCAGGGCGAGCCCGGGTCTGGTCAGACAGAAACACTGCAGGCACGCCGGCCTTGCTGGCTGCTGCCGGAACCGGTGCTGCTGCGCCAGGACAACAACCGGCTGTTCTATCGCGGCAGCCTGCGCCTGCGCAGCGGCCCGGAGCGCATCGAGACACGCTGGTGGACGGGCCAGGAGGTGTGTCGTGACTACTATGTCGCAGACAACGCGCGGGGCATGCGCTTGTGGATTTTTCACGAGCGGGAGGGGGAGAGGAGGTGGTTTCTGCATGGGATTTTTGATTGAGAAGCGGGCATGCAATTGATGCCATGCATCGAGTCATGTTCAGAGCCTCTGGCGGAGCCGAGTCGCGCCTATCCCCTCCCGGCACCGACCCCATCAGCAAAAATCCCGCGACCGCAGGGACATCTGCGCCAGCCAGCCACTCAGGTCCACCAGCTCTGACGCAATCACATGCACCACCCCCTCGCTGATCTGCAGCGTGCCAGCCACCCCCAGCAGGCGCGCCTCCCGCACCATGCGTGGCTGCCGGGCCGAAAGCGCCGGCCACACCACCAGGTTCAGGAAGCCCGTCTCGTCCTCCAGCGTCACGAAGGTCACCCCCGAGGCCGTCTGCGGCCGCTGCCGCGAGGTGACGATGCCCGCCACCTTTACCCGCGCGCCATTGGACAACAGCGCCAGGCTGTCGGCCGTGCGTACCTGGAAACCCTGCAGATGCTCGCGGAACAGCGCCAGCGGATGCCGGCGCAGCGTCAGCCCGACGCTGTTGTAGTCGGCGATGATGTCCTGGGACTCCGAGGGCTTCGGCAGCAACAGGGCCACCTGTGCTCCGGCGCCCGGCCAGGCCGCTTCCGGCTCCACCGCAGCCGCCGCGAACAGCGGCAGCTTTTCCTCATAGCCCGCCACGTCCCAGAAGGCCCGGTGCCGGTCACTGGCAAGCCCCCGCAGCGCATCGGCGGCCGCCAGACTCTCGCGGTCGCCCCGGTCGATGCCCGTGCGCTCCACCAAGGTCTGCACGCAGCGGAACGGTCCCCACTCACGCGCTTCGCTCAGACGCCGCGCCCCTTCGGCGGACAGCCCCTTTACCAGGCACAGGCCAAGCTGCAGGGCCGGGGCGTCGCCATCGCCACCCGCGAACACCAGCGTGCAGTCCAGCGCACTGTGATTGACGTCCACCGGCAGCACCGTCACGCCATGGCGCTGCACGTCCTGCACCAGCTGCGACGCCGCATAGAACCCCATCGGCTGGCTGTTGAGCAGGGCACAGGTGAAGGCCGCCGGGTAATGACACTTCAGCCAAGACGAGACATAGGCCAGCAGGGCGAAACTGGCGGAGTGGGACTCGGGAAAGCCATAGTCGGCAAAGCCCTTGATCTGGCTGTAGATCTGCTGGGCAAACTGCTCGCTGTAGCCGCGCTCGCGCATGCCGGCCTTGAGCTTGTCCTGAAAGGGCTCCAGCCCGCCCTTCTTTTTCCAGGCCGCCATGGCACGGCGCAGCTGATCCGCCTCGCCTCCGGTGAAGCCCGCCGCCACGATGGCCACCTTCATCACCTGCTCCTGGAAGATCGGCACGCCCAGGGTGCGCGCCAGCACCTCGCGGATGGCCTCGCTCGGGTAGCTCACGGCCTCACGGCCGCTGCGCCGCGCCAGGTAGGGGTGCACCATGTTGCCCTGAATCGGGCCGGGCCGGACGATGGCGATCTGGATCACCAGATCATAGTAATTGCGGGGTTTGAGCCGGGGCAGCATGCTCATCTGGGCGCGGGACTCGATCTGGAACACCCCCACCGTGTCGGCCGCGCAGAGCATGTCGTAGACCTGCGGGTCTTCCACGGGAACACCACTGAGCGTCAGCGGCGACAGGGCCGCCCGCGCCGGGTACGTGTTGACCAGCGCAATGGCCTTGCGGATCGCGGTCAGCATCCCGAGCGCCAGCACGTCCACCTTGAGCAGGCCCAGAGCCTCCAGATCGTCCTTCTCCCACTGGATCACCGTGCGGTCCTGCATCGCGGCATTTTCCACCGGCACCAGTTCGGACAGCGGGCCCTGACTGATGATGAAGCCACCCACGTGCTGGGAAAGATGGCGGGGAAAGCCCATCAAGCCTCGCACCAGCGTGACCAGCTGCTCCAGCCGCCCGGGCGGCAGCGCCAGGACCTCCACTTCGGGCCCGGTGACGATCTCCTGCCCGTACCAGTCCACCGACTTCGCCAGCACCTCCACCGCCCCGGCGCCAATGCCCAGCGCCCCCGCCACATCGCGGATGGCACTGCGCGCCCGGTAGCAGATCACCGTGGCGGCCAGCGCGGCACGCTCCCTCCCGTACTTGCGGTAGATGTACTGAATGACTTCCTCGCGCCGGGAATGTTCGAAGTCCACGTCGATATCCGGCGGCTCGTCCCGCTCCTTCGACAGGAAACGTTCGAACAGCAGCTGCATGCGCGCCGGGTCGACGGCGGTGATGCCCAGGCAATAGCAGATCACCGAATTGGCCGCCGAACCGCGCCCCTGGCACAGAATGCCCTGACTGCGGGCGAACACCACGATGTCGTGGACGGTGAGGAAGAAGTGCTCGTAGCGCAGCTCAGCCACCAGCGTCAGCTCCTTCTCCAGCAGCGCAAGCACTCGCTCCGACGGGCCTTCCGGCCAGCGCTCGGCCACCCCGCGCTCGGCAAGCGCACGCAGCCAGCTGCTGGCGGTGTGTCCGGCCGGCACCAGTTCATGGGGGTATTCGTAGCGCAGCTCCGCCAGCGAGAACTCACAGCGCTGAGCGATGCGCACACTTTCTGCAAGCAGCTGCGGGGGATAGAGCTTGGCAAGGCGCGTGCGCTGCCGCAGGTGCTGCTCGTTGTTGGGCGCTGCGGCGAAACCAAGGGTTTCCAAGGTGCGTCCCAGCCGGATGGCCGTCAGGGTGTCCAGCAGTGGTCGCCGCTCCGGCGCATGCATGCGCACGCCGCCACTGGCCACCAGGGGCAGCCCGAGCGTGGCGCCCAATGCCTGCAGCGAGGCCAGCCAGCGCCGGTCATTGCCCCGCAGCAGCAGCTCGACGGCAATCCACAGACGCTCCGGGAAACAGCCCTGCAGCCAGCGTCCGTCTTCCTCACTCAGAGCGCCGGGCGCCGGCACCCACAGGGCGAGACACTCCTCCAGCGGCACTTCCGCCAGCAAGTCGCGATCCAGGTGATAGCTGCCCTTGGCCGCCCGCCGCCGGGCCTGGGTGATGAGATGGGATATCTGGCCATAGGCACGCCGGTTCGGGGCCAGCAGCACCACGCGCAGCCCGTCCTCCAGCAGGAAATCACTGCCGATCAGCAACTTCAGCCCGGTGTCGCGTGCCGCCAGATGAGCACGCACAACGCCGCTCAGCGAGCATTCGTCGGTGAGCGCGAGGGCCGTATAGCCCAGCGCGTGGGCCTGCCGCACCAGCTCCTCAGGGAAAGAGGCGCCGTGCAGAAAGGTGAAATTGCTGAGGCAGTGCAGCTCAGCATAGGCGGGAGCGTTCATGGGGGGGACACAAGAATACTGGTTTTATGTACAGTATTCTGTGCGCTCCCCCGGCGTCAAGCGGATCAGAACTGATAAGTCATCTGGCTGTACCAGTACACGGTATCGCCACTGGCAGGGGCATTCGGGGCATCTTTCAGAAATTCACCCTTGCGCAGAAACGCCCCGCCCAGCTGCAACTGCATGCCGTCGATCAGCGTAATGACCATGCGCGTGTCAATGTGCTGGCCGGCATAGTCGCCCGAACGACCTCTGCTGTCTCGCACCGCTGAGGCCGAGAAGGCATCGCGGTCTGCCGCCAGCCACATGGCTTTGTAGTTCACAAAACCCGAAACACGAGGGCTGGCACGGTATTCCCAGCTCAGACCCGGTGCGACCAGATTGCTGCGGGTAATGGGACCATAAATGCCGGTGCCACCGAAATCGCCCTGCAGTGGACCAAACAGACTGTCGAAACGATTGCTGTAAGCATCCAGCGGACTCTCGTCGCCCGAAGCATAGTCGAACGTGCCATAAACACGGGATGTCCACGCGTTCTCGAACTGGAAGCCGATACGACCGTACAGCATGGAAGCACGGTGCTCCAGATCGCGCACATCCGCTGGCGAAGAGGAGGCGCGAACGGTGCCGTGCTGAAGCATGAGCTCGACTTCGTACAGCCACTGCCCGGGCGTGGCCGGTTTGACGATGCGCATGCCGGCCACATTGAAATTGCGGTTGCGAGTGGCAAGATCGCGCTGATCGCCTTCCGTGAATCTGAACAGGAAGGCATCCATGTCGGGCAACGCTCCGGGGGCCGCATAAGTCAGGCTGGCGCCGGTCAGACGGATGCCTGAGTACTGGCGGTCCAGGTCCTGTTTGTTGTCATCCAGATCGGCGAGTGTCGCAGGGAGCCTGTTCATCGGCATGACGGTGAAGGCCTGCACACGCCAGGCATTGTGGCGCCAGTCGCTGTGCAGGCCGGTAAAGCTGTTCTTGGTGTTGGGGTAGACACTGCGTCCGATCTGACGGCGGCCGGCAATATCCAGGGTCATGCGCCCTGCACGGACGGCAAGACTCTGGTTCTCACCTGCGCTTTGTCGCCAGCCTGCATAGGCCTGCAAGGGTTCCAGCGCATTCACATCGTCGGTGCCAAGTGGCGATCCTGCATCATCCAGCCAGGCGCGGGCATCCTCCAGCTCGACTTCGCCAAACCAGTTCTCCCCGCTGGCTTTGGCGCTCAGCAACAACAGAGATACCAGCATCTGATCAGTGCCCGAAGTGCCCGGGCGGAATGAGTCCTCCTGATGCTCGAAACGCAGTCGGTACGAGCCGCTCACATCAATCAGTGATGCTTCCGCCGCCATGAGCGCGGCGGGTCCGCAGAGCAGGAAGATGCCAACCATAGCAGCAAGCAAGAGTATTCGGATCATGTTGTGACCTGCCTTCATTTTGTTTTGAGAAAGTGGAAAGGCTAACCAAAACAGAAGCCCGTGGCCATCTCTGAATGCTTCAGGATCTCTGCCGCAGCAAATTGTGCAGCATAAATGGCGGCTGTCCCGCTGCGAGTGCCATAATGCCCGCCCATGAAGCACAGCAATCGCAAGACACATCGCCCGCCTTCCTCCCTCCCCCGCGCCAGCCGTGGTTTTGCCTGGGTCTGGACCCTGCTGGGCCTGGCCACGCTGGGTTTCATCGCCTGGTGCATCAAGATCGACTACGAAGTGCGCCGCGACTTCGAAGCCCTGCAATGGGAACTGCCCGCGCGCATCTATGCCCGCCCGTTGGAAATCTATGCCGGCGCCCACGTCAGTGCCGCCCAGCTCACCGACCAGCTGCGCCGCCTGGGCTATCGCGAGACTCAGCAACTGCGCAGCCCCGGCGAGTATCAAACCAGTGGCACCCGGGTCAGCCTGTGGACACGGGGTTTCGACTTCTGGGACGGCGCCGAGCCCAGCCTGTACGTCAACGTGGAGTTTTCCGGCAGCCGCATCCGCGAGATGTGGGGCGATCAGGCCACCGGCATGGTGCCTCTGGTGCGCCTTGAGCCTGCGGAGATCGCCCTGATCAACCCCGGCAATGGCGAAGACCGTGTGCCCATCAGCCTGGAAGACGTGCCGCCCGACCTGGTGGAAGCCATCATCGCCGTGGAAGACCAGCGCTTCTACACCCACTTCGGTGTTGACCCGATCGGCATTCTGCGGGCGCTGGTGGCCAATGTGCGCGCTGGCGGGATCGTGCAGGGTGGCAGCACGCTGACCCAGCAGCTGGTGAAGAATCTCTACCTGAACCGCGAACAGACCCTGCGCCGCAAGGCCGAAGAAGCGCTGATGGCCCTGGCGCT
Source organism: Klebsiella pneumoniae (assembly GCA_945877175.1). GTDB lineage: Bacteria > Pseudomonadota > Gammaproteobacteria > Pseudomonadales > Pseudohongiellaceae > UBA5078. The sequence continues at coordinate 71,753 of CAMCRC010000002.1, forward strand.
GGAGCTGCACTTCAGCAAGGACGAGATCCTCACTGCCTATCTCAACGAAGTCTTCCTCGGTCAGCAGGGCAATCGCGCCATCCACGGCTTCGCGCTGGCGGCTGAGTTCTACTTCAGCCGCAGCCTGGATGAGCTGTCCCTCGACGAACTGGCCCTGCTGGCCGGCCTGCCCCGGGGCGCGTCCTACTACAACCCCATGCGCTTCCCCGAGCGCGCCGTCGAGCGCCGCAACGTGGTGCTGGCCCGGATGTTGTCCCAGAGCTATATCAGCGCGCCCGACTACGAGGATGCCCGCACCGCCGAGCTGCGCGTGAACGCCCGGGCGCCACGCCAGAGCGCCGGCTACCCGGCCTTCATGGACCTGGTGCGCAATGACCTGGCCCGTGATTACGACGCTGAGGCTCTGCGCACGGAAGGCCTGCGCATCTTCACCACCCTGGACCTGCACGTGCAGAGCACCATGGAAGAAGCGCTGGAAGAAGCCGTGAAAGCCGTGGAGCGCCCGGTCAGTGAGGGCAAACTGGAAGCGGCCGTGGTGATCACCGATGCGGTGACCGGCGAAGTGCGGGGGGTGGCCGGCGGGAAGCAGCGCGGCTATGCGGGCTTCAACCGGGCGCTCAATGCCGTGCGCCCCATTGGCTCGCTGGTGAAACCGGCGGTGTATCTGGCGGCGCTGGAGTCCGGGCAGTTCACGCTGGCCTCGGTATTGTCAGACCGTCCTGTCACCCTGCAGTCCAGGGGTTCGCCCGCCTGGTCGCCCAGCAATTACGACGACAAGATCTTCGGCGACGTCTATCTGCACGACGCTCTCGAACGCTCCATGAACCTGGCGACCGTCGATCTGGGCATGCAGGTGGGCCTGGACAAGGTGGGCGAAATGCTCACGCGTCTGGGGTTCACCCGCGAGGTGCCGCAATTCCCGTCCGTGCTGCTGGGCTCGGTGGACATGGCGCCCGTGGAAGTCGCCCAGTTTTACCAGACATTGGCCAGCAACGGCTTCCGCTCGCCACTGCGCACCGTCGAGGCCGTGACCACGTCTCTGGGAGAACCCCTCGAACGTTATGGCATTGAGACTGCGCAGGTGGTGGACCCGGCCTCCATGTACTTGCTGGAGTATGCCCTGCAGGGCGTCTTCCAGCGTGGTACGGCACAGACCGCCAGCAACCGCCTGAGCGACAGCCTGCCCCTGACCGGCAAGACCGGCACCACCAATGATCTGCGTGACAGCTGGTTCGCTGGTTACGGCGATGACCTGGTGGGCGTGGTCTGGCTGGGCAATGACGACAATTCCGACACCGGACTGACCGGTGCCACCGGCGCGCTGCGTGTCTGGACAGAGATCATGAGCCGCCTGGACATCCAGCCGCGCCTGACCATTCCGCCTTCCAACGTCGTCTGGCAGAGCGTAGCGCTTGGCCCTGTGCGGGACGCCTCGCTGCGCGACTGTCGCCTGACCACATCTCTGCCCTTTCTTCCCGGCCGCCTGCCGGACCCGGCGCTCAACTGCGAGGACGACGAGTCCTTGATGGAACGCCTCTTCGATCGCTTCAGGGACTTCTGACCATGCCCACACGCCTGCTTCCTGTTCTTTGCTTCAGCCTGCTGAGCGCCTGCGCCGGCCTTGACGGAGGACGTGGCATTCCCGCGCCTGTGGAAGACCGCACAGGCCAGCCCGCTCAGTCACTGCCTGCAAGCCCACCGCCACCGGCCAGTGTGCCTGCCAGGACGAACCCCGCCCGCACCGTAGTGCCCGGCATCGACGATCTGCCGCCGCGCAGCGTGTCCCCCGGCATTCCCAGTCCGGCGCCCGCACCAGTGCCTGTAACGCCCGCCCCGTCGGTGCCCGCCATGCCGTCGACACCCTCGGAAGCCCTGCTGCTGGAAGTGGATGCCGCACTGGCCAATGGCGACCTGGAACGGGCCGCCGCTGTGGCAGAACGCGCCGTGCGCATCGCCCCGCGGGATGCGCAGTTGTGGTACCGGCTGGCCAGCATCCGCGCACAGCAGGGGCGCACTGACGAAGCCGTCGGCATCGCCCGCCGCGCCCTTAGCTTCGCCGCACCCGACAGCACCGTGGCTCAGGACATCACCGTTTTTCTACGCGCACTGGAATAAGCGCGACACAACACAGCCTTCCCTCGTTCAAGGAGTCACGACGTCATGAGCAGCACGCAAACCGCAGGTCACCAATGGCGCTTCTTCCGCTCTGGCGGCTTCGATCAGGTGGCACTGAGCAGCGGCGACGACCTGCGCAATCTGGCGCAGCTGGACCCCAAACTGTGGACAGTGCTCAACTGCCCCACCAGCGGGCTGGAGTTTGATGCCAGAACAGCGGCATTGCTGGACAGCGACGGCGACGGGCAGATCCGCGTGCCCGAAATTCTGGCGGCCGTGCAGTGGGCCTGTTCCCGTGTCGTGGATGCCGACCTTTTCTTCAAGGACCCTGGTCTGCCGGTAAACGCGATCGTGGACAACGACGCGGAAGGCGCCGCACTGCAGCAGACCGCCTCGCGCATCCTTAGCTACCTGAGCAAAGACCCCCAGAGCGTGCTGCAAGTCAGCGACTTCGTCGACATGAGCGCCCTGTTCGCGCTGGGCAATCTGAATGGTGACGGCATTGTCACCGCCGCGCTGAGCAGCGACCCTGAGGCGCAGACACTGCTGGGCGAGATCATCGCCACCCAGGGCCCCGCCGCCGACCGCAGTGGCACGGACGGCGTCAGTGCCGACACCCTGACCGCGTTCTTTGCCCAGGCCGCCAGCGTGGTGGCCTGGCATGAAGCGGGCGCCGCCGATGCTGCCAGCATTCACCGGCTGGGTGACAACACTGCCGCGGCTGCCCAGGTGTTCCAGCAATTGCGCGCCAAGGTGGACGACTATTTCATGCGCTGCCAGCTGGCGTCCTTCGATGCCCGCGCCAGCGAGGTGCTGAACCCGGCACCGGCCGTCTACAGCGCCCTGGCCACCCGTGCCATCGCCAGCGACGATGCCGACATTGCCGCACTGCCCCTGGCGGCCATTGCCGCCGACAAGGCGCTGCCGCTGCGCGAAGGACTCAACCCAGCCTGGGCCGCCGCGGTGCAGGCGCTGCACAGCACCGTGATCGTGCCCTTGCTCGGCAAGCGCGACAGCCTGAGCGCCGCCGACTGGAACGCCATCAGCGAGCAGCTCTCCGCCTGGCTGGCGTGGCAGTCCGCCCGCCCCGCCACGCAGGTACATACACTGGGCGTGGAGCGCCTGCGGGAAATCCTGGCCGGCACCGGGCAGGCCCAGATCGCGGCACTTATCGCCGACGATCTCACCGCCAACGGCTTTGCCACCCACGTGGAAAGCGTCGAACGTCTGGTGCGCTTCCAGCGCGATCTGGTCACCCTGCTGCAGAACTTCGTCACGCTCAGTGATTTCTACCGCGGGCAGAAGAAGGCCATCTTCCAGGTGGGCACGCTGTATCTGGACCAACGCAGCTGCGAGCTGGTGCTGCGCGTGAACGACATGGCCCGCCACGCCACCATGGCCCCATTCAGCGGCTGCTACCTGGTGTACTGCCAGTGCGAACGCAAGGGCGAGGCGCCCATGGCGATCGTCGCCGCGCTGACCGGCGGCGATGTGGACGAGCTGATGGTGGCCGGCCGCAACGGCATTTTCTATGACCGCAAGGGCCGCGACTGGCGCGCCACGGTCACCAAGGTGGTCGAGCAGCCCGTCAGCCTGCGGCAGGCGTTCTGGTCGCCCTATCGCCGCATTGCCAGCTTTGTGGAAACCCAGCTGCGCAATTTTGCAGCGTCCCGCGACAAGGACATCGAGGCCAAGACCACCACTGGCGTCAGCGTCAGTGCGCCTGCTCCCGGGGTGCCGGCCTTCGACATCGCCAAGTTCGCCGGTATCTTCGCCGCCTTCGGCCTGGCGGCAGGTGCGCTGGGCACGGCCCTCGCCGCCGTGATGAGCAGCCTTTTCACTCTGGCCTGGTGGCAGATGCCGCTGGTGGTGGCCGCCGTGGCCCTTGTGATTTCCGGGCCGGCCATGATCATGGCGTATCTCACCCTGCGCCGCCGCAATCTCGGCCCGCTGCTGGATGCCAATGGCTGGGCGGTGAACACCCGCGCGCGCATCAACGTGCCATTCGGGGCCTCGATGACCGGCGTTGCCAGCCTGCCCGCAGGGGCCAGCCGCTCGCTCAGCGATCCGTTTGCCGAGAAGAAGCGCCCCTGGAAACTCTGGCTGGTGCTGCTGGTCATTGCGGTGGCACTGGTGGCCGCCTGGCAGCTGGGCGTCCTGCCCCTGTAAGGCAAGCGCGCGGCGGGCTTCTCTAGAGAAGCCCGATGCCGAAGCGCCGCAGCAGCAGCGCCCACAGCACGAACAGGATGACGCTCAGCACGGCGCTGGCCCCCAGCGCCAGCCAGAAGCCCAGGCTGCGGTGCAGCCAGGGAAACAGCAGGAACATCGGCAGGGTCGGGATCACGTACCAGAAGGTGTACCAGGCGTGATTCGATATCTGCTCGACGGACTGCTTTTCCACCTGCATCCAGATCAACACCAGAAAACTCACCAGCGGCAGCGCCGCAATCAGCGCTCCCAGCTGGGCGTTGCGGCGGGCGATCTCGGACACCAGCACCACTACGGCGGCGGTAATCAGATATTTCATTGCCAGAAACATGGTCACACTCCTCTGTCGGCCCACCAGCGCAGGCGAATCTGCTTCTCGATTTCCAGAATGACGAACATCAACACCCCGATGCCCAGCACCATCAACCCTTCATCCAGGGGCACCGGCGCCGTGCCGAAAACGCCCTGCATGAACGGCAGATAGGTCAGCGCCCCCTGTGCCAGCACCACACCGATGATGGCCGTCCACAGCACGGGCGTGCCCCGCAGTGCCCGCCAGGTCAGCGAGGTGCCGTAAAGGTTGCGGATGAAGAAGAGGTTGAAGATCTCCAGCACCACCAGCGTGTTGACGGCCAGCGTACGGGCCAGCTCGACGGTCTGCCCCCGCTCGATCGCCACGAAATAGATGCCGTACACCCCCACCAGAAACAGCAATGAGACAAAGCTGATCTGCCACACCAGCGCGGGCCCGATCAGCGATTCGCCCCGGGCGCGGGGCGGGCGGCGCATGGTGTTCTCCTCGGTCGGCTCGAAGGCCAGCGTCAGCCCCAGCGCGATGGTCGTGACCAGATTCACCCACAGGATCTGCACCGGCGTCACCGGAATACTCATGCCCAACAGGATGGCCACCACGATGGTGATGCCTTCCCCGGCGTTGGTGGGAAGCTCCCAGCTGATCAGCTTGCGGATGTTGTCGTACACCGTGCGTCCCTCGCGCACGGCGGCCACAATGGACGCGAAATTGTCGTCGGCCAGCACCAGATCGGCCGCTTCCCACGCCGCTGCGCTGCCCTTGCGGCCCATGGCGATGCCGGCATCGGCGCGCTTCAGGGCCGGGGCATCGTTCACACCGTCTCCCGTCATGGCCACCGTCAGGCCTTGGGATTGCAGCGCCATCACCAGACGCAGCTTGTTCTCCGGGCTGGTGCGGGCGAACACGTCGCACTCCAGCACGGCGCTGGCCAGGGTCGCGTCGTCCAGGATGTCGAGCTCGGCCCCGGTCAGCACCGTGCCGGGATTCTGCAGGCCGATCTGGCGGGCGATGGCGGCGGCGGTCAACGCATGATCGCCGGTGATCATCTTCACTCGGATGCCGGCGGTGTGGCACTCGGCCACGGCCTGGATAGCCTCGGCGCGGGGCGGATCAATCAGGCCCACCATGCCCAGCAGGCAAAGCGTGCCCTCCACATCGGCCAGGCTAAGGCCCGCGTGCTGCGCGTCCAGCGTGCAGGTAGCGAATGCCAGTACCCGCTGCCCCTCGCTGGCAACGGCGTCAGCCTGCACGCGCCAGAATTCGACATTCAGCGGCTCCTCACCCTGCGGACCGCGTTGAGTGCGGCACATGGACAGCAGGCGCTCCGGTGCCCCCTTCACATAGACCACGGATTGCGTGTCCTGTGCATGCCGGGTGGCCATGAAACGCTGGCGTGAGTCGAAAGGGATGAGGGCCTGGCGGGGCATGTCCAGAGAGGCGGCGTCGATGCCGCATTTGCCTGCAAAGGCCAGCAGCGCGCCTTCCATCGGATCGCCCTGCACGCTCCAGACGCCTTTGTTTTGATGCAGCGCTGCGTCGTTGCACAGCACCGCTGCCCGGGCGAGCTCCTGCACATGCGGCTGGGCGGCCACATCCAGCGTCTGGTCGCCGGCGCGCAACGCACCGGCCGGGGCATACCCTTCCCCCTCTACCTTCAGTGTCTGCGGCCCGATCAGCACAGTCGCCACCAGCATCTCGTTGCGGGTCAGGGTGCCAGTCTTGTCCGTGCAGATGACTGAGACCGAACCGATGGTCTCGATGGCCGGCAGGCGACGCACGATGGCATTGCGCTTCGCCATGGTCTGCACCCCGATCGCCAGGGTGATGGTGAGCACGGCGGGCAGGCCTTCCGGGATGACCGATACCGCGAAGCCCACCATGATCATGAAAATCTCGTCAAAGACGAAGTCGGCCACCCAGTACCCGTAAGCCATCAGCAGCGTCGCCACCACCAGAATCAGCACCGTCAGCCAGCGGGAGAACACCGCCATCTGCTCCACCAGCGGGGTGCTCAGCTCTTCCACTGTCGAGAGCATGCCGCTGATGCGTCCCACCTGCGTCCGGGCGCCTGTCGCCACCACTACGCCCCGGGCCTGGCCCGTGGCAATCAGGGTGCCCGAGAACACCATGCCCAGGCGGTCGCCCAGCGGGGCGTCCTGCGCCACAGTGTCCAGTGACTTTTCGACGGGCACCGACTCGCCGGTCAGGATCGCCTCCTGGGCATGCAGCCCGTGTGCCTCCAGCAGACGCAGGTCGGCTGGCACCTTGTCGCCCGCCTCCAGCAGCACGATATCCCCCGGCACCAGGGCTTCGCCGAGCACGGTCTGGCGCTGACCATTACGCAGCACTGCTGCATGAGGCGACAGCATGTCGCGAATGGCCTCCATGGCCTGTTCCGCCTTGCCTTCCTGCAAATGGCCGATGACGGCATTGGCCACCACCACAATCAAGATGACGATGGTGTCTACCCAGTGCCCGAGCAGCCCCGTGATGAACGCGGCACCCAGCAGTACATAGATCAGGATATTGTGGAATTGCAGCAGGAAGCGGACGAGGGGAGAGGTGCGACGCGGCTCGGGCAGGCGATTCGGCCCGAAGGTGGCCAGCCGCTGCTGTGCCTGGGCAGTGCTCAGGCCGGCAGCGGTGGTGTCGGCAGCCAGCAGCGCGTCCTCAGGCGAGAGCGTATGCCACTGGTCCGACTGACCTTCCTGCGTCAGGGTTGTTTCGCGAATTTCTGCACTCGTCGGTTGATGACATCGGCGATCCAGGCATTGCCGGCGGCATCCAGCGTCAGCGCATGGGCTTCGCCGAACTGGCCGTTGCCCGTGCCGGGGCTGCCGATGGAACCCAGCACGTTGCCTTCCGAGTCTACTCGCGCCAGCTCGCCATCGAAACCCGTGGTCATGTAAAGATAGCCGTCGGAGTGCAGGAACAGGGCGCAGACCATGGCGTCGAAGCGCCACTCCCGCAGCAGCGTGCCCGCGGTGTCGAAACGCTGGATGCGCATGTTCTCGCGGTCGGCCACATGCAGGATGTCGTTGGCGTCGATCTCGATGGCGTGGGCCGCCACGAACTGGCCGGGCCCATAGCCACGGGTGCCCCATTGCGTGATGAACTCGCCCGTGGGGCTGAACTTGAGCACCCGGGGTACCTGACCGCCATGGCCCTGGGCCACGTAAATATTGCCGGCAGAATCCAGCGCCACATCATTCGGCTCGTTGAACAGGTGCTGCCCTGCCGCCTCGTTCCACTCACCGGCCTCGCCCTTCGTCCCCAGAGTCATCAGCACCTGAGCATCCTTGTCGAGTTTCAGGACCACATGGTCGTTCACATCGGTCACCCAGAGGTGATTCTCGGCGTCGATGTGCAGACCATGGGCCCGGGCCAGCAGGTTCTCGGCACCGAAGCCGCGAATGAAGCGGCCGTCGGCAGCGAACTCCAGGAAAGGCTGCGGGTCGCGGCTGAGCACGATGAGGGTGTTGTCGGTGGTCATTGCCACACCGGCATAGGATGCCGGCTCTAGATTCGCCGGCAGGGCCAGCGCCTCGGCGAAGGGAATCGGCGTGTAGTCCTGCAGCGTCCAGGCCCGCAGCGGGAGCAGCGGACGGATGGGTCGCTGGGCCCAGGCGTGGGAGGAGGTCAAGAGCAGGATCAGACAGGTGATGGTCAGGGTACGCATGGTCGCTCTCCGGCGGGCTATTGTTGTTATTGGCAAAGTACGCTTGTAAGCAGGCGCCAGCAACCCTTACCCCGGAAACCTCTCGAACGCCGGCAATTCATGCGCCTGCGTCATCCAGTGCAGGCGCTCGGCCACTTGTATCTGAACCCCTGGCGGCAGCGCATCCGGATCATCCAGAGTGGCCGACTGCACATCGACAATGCCGGGCAGGATGACGGCATTGCGATAGAACAGGCCGGTGCCGCAATCGGGACAGAAGCTGCGCATGGCGCTGCCGGAGGAATTGATGGTTTTTGGCTGGCCCTGCAGCAGGGCCAGCGCCGCGTATCCCAGGCTCGCAAAGATCCATGCGTACAGCATTGTGGAATTGCGGCTCGTCTGCCCGGACCCATGCACCAGCACCACGCCAGGCGCCTCTCTGCCGAATCGAGGCGACAGCAGGGTTCCTCGGATAGTGATATCCCCACTCTGAAAGGCAACCTCCTCTTTCTCGGTCGACAGCCACACCCATCCCGCACCGAGGGCGAGAAGCGCCAGGATAGCGAAGATTGAGAGGACTATACGCGTGCCAATCCTGACAACTTTCTGCACGGGAGAACTCCAGCTCTAGAGAGAAACATGAGCATTTGATGCACACCATCACAAGACGCCACTACAAGCCAAGTGGCCTGATCACGCAGCCAGTAATGTTCCAACTGTTCAATATCAGTACGAAATACAGCTGCGGCTGAAGCTCAAGACCTAACGCAGAGCATCAGTCTCCGCCGTGCATAAGACAGTCGGCCTGCATAAGGTTGTTGGGCTGCCTTGCTTGGTCGATGTTTATCTACTGCGACTCTCTTGTATTCCTGTTTGTTTTGTAAGTACTCCACACAGACAAAACCAGCATGAACACTGCCAGCGGCAAAATAATTTGATTACCAATTGCGCCGGGAGGGGGATGGGCAAATGTGACTGGCTTCAAATATCCAACCAGTTCGCGCAAAAGAACTTCGAGAATGAGCATCAGGTACATGAATGACACCAGCGACCTGTACCGAAAGACAACCAGCAACTGAATCACAGCAAAGAGCAACTGCGAACTCCCCCACAGACCAAAGGCAAAGATAATTCCGTCCGCACCAGCCACCGAGAGATCCATTCCGGCGATGCTACCCGCTCCGCCATCTGGAGAGAGTAGATGGATGCAACTTCGTACGGTACTGACGACAGCAAAAAAGGCGAACACGTAGAATGGCAGTTTCACTCCGCGGATGGTGTTATCAATTGGAGTAGGCAGGATAGTTTGAAAAATAGTTTGTGGCATTTTGTCTCTTCGAACTCAAAGTTACTGGGCTTGGCTTAATGAACATGCAGACTGGTTGTTTGACAGTTCACGATTGGGTCGGGCTGACGTCGTTCATAACTGGTGTGATCTGATACCACTTTCGTGGACCATACCTCGCCACTACAGAGCTCGCACCTTCTTGATGTAATTGATGTCCCATTCGGTCTCGTCCTTATACTCGAATCCGTGCTTTCGATAGAATTTATTTGACTCACTGTCGCGAAGCGCAGTGACTTCAATTTGCAGACCCAGCTTGTCCGCCGTACTGAAGATGCTTTCAAGCACCGTCCCGCCGGTGCCGCGCCCTTGATGCTCTGGCTCTATGTACAAGTGATCAAGTTTGAGACCGCTCGCTTCGGGCTTCACAACAACGAAGCCAACACGCTGCCCGTCGACGAGGATGAAGCGCGTGTATTCGGGCTTGAAGCCAGTTTCAAATCTTTCTCTTGCGCGTTCTGGGTCGAATCGCCCGATTCTCGTCAGGCTGTCGCGCATAGCGGCGATCCGGATACGTACAAGTTCTTCAACGTGCTCGGGGAACGTGGACTCGAACTCCAAAGTCTTTGTAGCTTTCATACCTTTCCAGATTCCCAATCACCACCAATGACTACTTGCGCTGCCCCGGAACATACTCCTCCCTCCCCCACAAACACAACCCGCCAACCTCCAGAACAAGACAAGCCGAGCCCCCGTCCCTCTAAGTCACAAACTTTTCAGACTATTCCTACAATCTTTCATTCCCCCAAACAAAAACAGCGCGCCTCGCCCCACCCCTCCGGCCTCGCTCTCCTGGCCCCGGGGTGGCGCAAAACGCGCTGCTTTTTATCAAAACGTTTTCTGGCGAACTTTCTCAGCCTGTGCTCACCCCTTCCTCCACACCGACACCTGACTCACGATGTACTCATACTTGCGTCGGTGCTCGCGAATCATGAACGGCAGGTTGCCTTCGTGCACAAGCGTGAAGCCTGGCAGCATCGCGCCAATCTTCTTCAGCGCGCCGGCATTGTCGGGGCCGTCCAGATAATTGTCCGGCGCGGTGTACTGTTCCATCCAGCTGTTGGGCGACACGATCACCAGCACGCCCTGATCGTTCAGCAGCGTGTCGTCTTCCACAAACTGCCGCAGGCAGGCGGCGGGGTCGGGCAGGCGGCACAGCAGGTTGCTCAACAACACGGCGTCGAAGCCTTTCATGTTCACTTCACGCAGCAGCTCGGGCGCGCGCAGTGCGGAGGCATCGCCGCGCACAAACTGGATGCGCTCGCGCTGCACACCTTCTTCCAGCGCTGCACGCAGCGCGGTGCTGAAGCGGCCGGTGTCGTGGCGCACGTAATTCAGGTGGCCGTCGCGCTTGAGCGTGTTGGCGGCGTCGATGAAGGCCTGGCTGTAGTCCAGGCCGATCACGTCTGCAAAGCTGCTGCTCAGGTCGAAGCTGGCGCGGCCCACGGCACAGCCCAGGTCGAGTACACGGCCACGGCGGCTGACGAACTTCTTCACCAGGGCCACGGTGGCGGGCACGAACTGCTGCACGCTCGGGTGGCCCACCAGGGCGCTGATCTCGTTGTCGCGCTGTTCCTCTTCGCTGCCGAAGTGGAACAGCAGGTATTGATTCAGCAGCGCATCGGTTTCATAGCGGTCTTTCTTCTGCGCCTGGGTCTCTTCGCTCTGCACAATGCGGAAGCCGGCGTGCTGGAAGAAGTGCGGGCGGAAGTGGAAGCGCGACCACACGCTGGCTTCGTCGCCGGTGCTGATGAACGAGCCGCCCAGAATCATCTGGTGCTGGTCGTCGAAGCAGGGCGTGCTGAAGTCCACGTAATAAGGGTGAATGCGGAAGCCGGGAAGGGGGTGGAAGCTGTCTTCGCACCACTGCCACACATTGCCGAACACGTCGTTGAAGCCGCGGCTGTTGGGCGCGAAACGGTCCACGGGGCTTTCGCTGCCGAAGTGCAGGTTGTTGTTCACCTCGAAACCGGCGGCCAGTTCGGCCTCGTCGGCCATCACGCGGTCAAGATTCAGCAGCTCGGGGCGCGGCGGGCTCCACGGCATGGCTTCCTGCAGGGCGGGTTCGCGCAGAGCCACGTGTTCGCTTTCCTGCAGCAGCCGGTAGGGCGTCTTCGCCCCGTCGCGCTCGCTACGCCAGGCGCAATAGGCCTTGGCTTCGTAATGGTTCACGCACACGGGCCAGTCCCACTGCATGTCTTCCACGCTGAAGGTGGTGCGCAGGCGGAAGCGGTGCGAGCCCACGGGGCCGTCCTGTACCCAGAACGTGGGCCAGCGGGTGTTGCGGAAGCGGCGCCAGCCAAGGCCCTGCTCGCTCCAGTGGCGGTCGTCCAGATAGCCGCCGCTGGCGACGAACTCGTAGAACTCGCCGTTGCTGATCAGGCGCTGGCTGGCCTTGAAGGCGGCGGTGTGGCGCTTGTCTTCGCCGTATTCGTTGTCCCAGCCGAAGCTTGGCCAGTCGCGGGGCTTGCCCAGGCGCACGGTGCTGGCTGCTACGGAGATCAAGGGGTTCTGCGCCGGGTAATGCACGCCGGGCTCGGGGCGGGTGTTGGGCTGGGGTTCGGGGCGCAGCAGCACCCGGGGCCAGCGTTCAGGGGGCTTCATGTGCTGGACGGGCAACTCGCGCATCAGCACGCTGGAGGTTTCCAGATGAATGCGCTCGTGCTCGAAACACATCACCAGCGCCCAGCCGGGGCTGTCCATGGTGATGGGCTTGTCGAATTCGGGGTGGGTCTGGATGACGTGGCGCACGATCTCGCGCACCTTCTGGCGGTAATCGACAACATCCTGCAGCGGCGGCCAGATGCTCTGGTCGCCTTCGTGCAGGTCGTCCCAGCTCATCTCGTCCACGCCGGTTTCGAACAGCACTTCGAAGTGCTTGTTGACGGGCTCGGTCAGAATGCCGGCCACCAGCAGCTTGTTGATGTAGAAGGTCACGGGGTGCGCGAAGTAGAAGATCAGCGGGTGGCGCGTCTTGTGGTAGGGCCGCAGGTAATAGGCTTCGTCGCTGGTCAGGGCCGAGAACAAGGTTTCGGTCAGCGCCCAGGTGTTGTCGAAGTAGTGCAGCAGGGCTTCGCGGCCGGCACGTATATCAAGCAGCTTCAGAGAGGATATGGGTTTGGGTGCCAGGCGGGACGCGGGAATGATGGTGGCCTGCGCCTTGGGGGCCGGGGTCTTGCCAGGGATTTTTTTCATGTGAACCACTGCGATGTCTTTGATGAATGAATGTGATGATGGGTGGAGAGACCTTGGTATCAGACTCGCGTTACACTGGCCGGCATACACACTGACGAGGTTCGCCCGTGCGCAGCAAACTCCCGGATATCGGCACAACCATCTTCACAGTCATGTCGAGAATGGCACAGGAGCATGGGGCCATCAACCTTTCCCAGGGCTTCCCGGACTTCGATTGTCCGGAGCCGCTGCGCGAACGTGTGGCCCATTATCTGAACGATCGCCGCAACCAGTACCCGCCCATGACGGGCATTCCGGCGCTGCGGGAACAGATCGCGGCCAAGGTGCTGGATCATTACGGCTGCCCGGCAGACATGGATCAGGAGGTGACGGTAACGTCTGGTGCCACGGAAGCGCTGTTCGATGCCATCCAGGCCAGCGTGGCCCCGGGCGACGAAGTAATCGTGTTCGACCCGGCCTATGATTCCTACGACCCGGCCATCCGCCTGGCGGGGGGCAAGGCCATCCATATTCCGCTGCAGCTGCCGGACTTCCACGTGGACTGGCAGCAGGTGGAAGACGCGCTGACGCCCCGTACCCGCCTGATCATCATCAACACTCCCCACAACCCCAGCGGCGCGGTGCTGAGCGCGCAGGACATCGACGCCCTGGCGGCGCTGACCCGCGACACCGACATCCTGGTGCTCTCGGACGAGGTGTACGAGCACATGGTGTATGACGGCGGCGTGCACCAGAGCGTGCTGCGTCACCCCGAGCTGCGGGCGCGCAGCTTCGCGGTGTTCTCGTTCGGCAAGACCTACCACGCCACGGGCTGGAAACTGGCCTATTGCGTGGCGCCGGTGGCGCTGACCACGGAGTTCCGCAAGGTGCACCAGTTCGTCACCTTCACCTCGCCCAGCTTCATTCAGTACGCGCTGGCCGACTTCATGGCGCAGTGCCCCGAGCACGCGAAGGAGCTGCCGGCCTTCTACCAGGAGAAGCGCGACACCTTCTGCCGGCTGCTCGAAGGCTCGCGCTTCCGCTACACGCCCTCGCGCGGCACCTATTTCCAGCTGGTGGATTACAGCGCCATCAGCCAGCAGGACGACACGTCCTTCGTGAACTGGATGACCCAGCACAAGGGCGTGGCGGCTATCCCGCTGTCGCCGTTCTACGCGAAGCTCCCCGCCAGCACCCTTATCCGCTTCTGTTTCTGCAAGGACGACTCCACGCTGGAAGCGGCGGCGGCCCTGCTGCGGGCGCTTTGAGATGGCCGGCGCGCAAGACTCTGCGCACCGCCTCGACGGTGACGAACTGGCGCAACTGGCCCGCGACATCAAGGGCTGGGGCAGCGAGCTGGGCTTCCAGGAGGTGGCCATCACCGACGTCGATCTGACCGCCTATCGCCCTCATCTGGAAAGCTGGCTGACCAATCATTACCACGGCGAGATGGACTATATGGCGCGCCATGGCGACATGCGCCTGCAGCCCCAGGCACTGGTGCCAGATACGCTGCGGGTGGTCTGCGTGCGCATGGACTACGCGCTGACCACCACCAATTCCCTGGCGCCGCTGAAGCAGCCGGAGAAGGCCTATGTGTCGCGCTATGCCCGCGGGCGGGACTATCACAAGCTGATCCGCAAGCGTCTGCAGAGGCTGGCCGACCTCATCACCGAGGCAACAGGCCCCTTCGGTTACCGCGCCTTTGTCGACAGCGCGCCAGTGCTGGAGCGGGCGCTGGCCGAAAAGGCGGGCCTGGGCTGGATCGGCAAGAACACCATGCTTATCAACAAGCAGGCGGGCTCGTGGTTCTTTCTGGCGGAGCTGTTCACCGACCTGCCCCTGCCGGTGGACGCCCCCACCACGGCCCACTGCGGAAGCTGCACGGCGTGTCTGGACATCTGCCCCACCCAGGCCTTCGTGGGCCCGAACGTGCTGGATGCGCGCCGCTGCATCTCCTACCTGACCATCGAGCTGCGCGACGCCATCCCCCTGGAACTGCGCCCACTGCTGGGCAACCGGGTGTTCGGCTGCGACGACTGTCAGCTGATCTGCCCCTGGAACAAGTTCACGCGGGTGAGCAAGGAAGAGGATTTCGCGCCGCGCCACGGCCTGGACGATGCCCGCCTGACGGACCTGTTTCTGTGGAGCGAGGAGGAGTTTCTGCGCTGTACGGAAGGCTCGGCCATCCGCCGCATCGGCTACGAATGCTGGCTCCGCAATCTGGCGGTGGCACTGGGCAATGCGCCTGCCACACCCGCGATTCTGGCCGCCCTGCAGGCCCGCGCCGACCACCCCTCGGCCCTGGTCCGCGAGCACGTGCAGTGGGCGCTGGGGCGACATGTAGGAGCGGCTCTTGAGGTGGGAGCGGTCCTTGAGGTGGGAGCGGGCCCTGTGTGGGAGCGGGCCTTGCCCGCGAACTGACTCTGACCGTGGGAGCGGGCCTGCCCGCGATGAATTCGCTGGCACTGCACCAGGCTGGGCGCCCCCGTGGCCTGATTCAGCGGCATAAAAGACCCGCACCGAGTGAGCAAAGAGACCGCGGCTCTTTGCGATGCGAGGGCATCCGGGAGGGATGCGGGTCAGCCGAAGAAGCAGGCCACGGGGGCGCCGCGCCGGGAGTATCTGTTGTTGTTCGCGGGCAAGCCCGCTCCCACAGTCAGAGTCAGTTCGCGAGCAGGGCTCGCTCCCACAAGGCTAGCTCCCACAAGGCTAGCTCCTACAAGGCTCACTCCCACAAACTCAGATCCTGAAGAAGTGCTCCCGGTAATGGCGCAGCTCGCTGATCGAATCCTTGATGTCATCCATCGCCTGATGCGTCGTGCGCTTGTTCAGCGAATTCAGCACTTCTGGCGCCCAGCGCCGCGCCAGTTCCTTCACCGTGCTCACATCCAGATTGCGATAGTGGAAGAAGGCCTCCAGTGTCGGCATGTAGCGCGCCAGAAAACGGCGGTCCTGACAGATGCTGTTGCCGCACATGGGCGATGCCCCACGCTCGGAATACTCCCGCAGAAAGTCCAGAGTGAGGGCCTCAGCCTCGGCGTCGCCGGTCAGGCTGTGGCGCACGCGCTCGATCAGGCCTGACTGCCCGTGGGTGCGCTGATTCCAGTCATCCATGCCGGCCAGCGCGGCGTCAGACTGCTTCACGGCCAGCACCGGGCCCTCGGCGATCACGTTCAGATGGCCGTCGGTCACCAGCGTTGCGATCTCGATGATGCGGTCGGTTTCGGGGATCAGGCCTGTCATCTCCAGATCAATCCAGATCAGGGTCAGCTTCTTTTCAAGTTTGCTCATTGTGTGTCCTGTGAAGTGGGCCGGGCTGGCTGCCGGCGTGTGCGGGCGGGATTGTAGCAGAGCAGCCAGCGGGCGGCAGTGCGTCGCGGACAGGCAATTGGGGTACACTGCCCGCCAGTTCGCCCACTCCCGCACATCAGGATTCCCCAAGCTTCATGGCCAAACGCCGTCTCAGTCAGCAGCAACGCACCCGCATCACCCGCAATCAGGCGGATCGCCAGAACCGTCTGCACGACGTCGCCCCGCGCAAGGCTGACACCAATCCTGACGACCTGGGGCCGGAACAGCCTGGCCTGGTGATCTGCCACTACGGTCAACAACTCGAGATCGAGAGCACGGCGCCGGAGACGGCGGGGCGCATCTACCGCTGCTACCAGCGCACCAACCTGCCGGCTTTGGCTACGGGCGACCGGGTGATCTGGCAGGCCGACGGCGAGGCCTCGGGCATCGTCGTGGCGCTGCAACCGCGCACCTCGTTGATGGCACGGCCGAATCAGCAGGCCAACCTGCGGCCCATCGCGGCCAATGTCACCGCCGTGGCCATCACCATCGCGCCGCTGCCCCAGGCCTTCGCCAATCTCATCGACCGCTATCTGGTGATGTCGGAACACCTGGGGCTGCGTCCCATCCTTGTGCTGAACAAGACGGACATGCTGGAGCCCGCGCGCGACGCCGAGCTGGAGACGATGCTGGCCAATTACACCCGCATCGGCTACCCGGTGCTGAGAGTGTCCACCCACAGCGGCGAGGGCATCGCCCATTTGAAGGAGTTTCTGTCCACGCAGACAGTGGTGTTCGTGGGGCAGTCGGGGGTAGGCAAGTCGTCCCTGGTCAATGCCTTGCGCGGCTCACTGGTGACTGACAACGCGGCGGTCGGTGGCATGTCCACCGGTCACGAGAAGGGCACGCACACCACGACAGCAGCCCGGCTGTATCACATGCCGGGCAGTGGCGATCTGGTGGATTCACCGGGCATCCGGGAGTTCGGGCTCTGGAATCTGGAGCCGCAGATGGTGTTCGACGGGTTCGTGGAGTTTGGTCCTTATCAGGGCCGTTGCCGCTTCCGCGACTGCAAGCACCTGCAGGAACCCGGGTGTGCGCTGCGCCTGGCCGTGGAAGAGGGCCATATCAGCCCCGCGCGGCTGGCGAGTTACTTCTTCCTGCTGGGCACGCTAAACAGCTGAGCGCCCCCTTCCTTAGAATATCTGCACTTCCGGCGTTGAGGGCAGCAGCTCTTCGGCCAGCGTGCCGGCTTCGCGCCCTGCTTCGGCCTGCGCTTCCACCTGGGCTTCCACCACCGAGTTCAGCACCATGATCACGATGCGGCGATTCGAGGCATCCAGCGGATTTTCAGGGTTCATGGGCACGGAGTCGCCCATGCCGATGATCTGCGATATCTGCTGGGCCTGCAGGCCACCTTCCACCAGCGCACGGCGTGCCGCATTGGCGCGATCGGCTGAGAGCTCCCAATTGGAGTAGGAGTCTTCGTCGCCGAAAGGCGTGGAGTCGGTGTGGCCGAAGACGCTGATGCGATTGGGCACGGCACCGAAGATGCGTCCCATGGCCCAGAGGATCTCCATGGCGTAGGGCCGCAGGCGGGTCTGTGCAGTGTCGAACAGCGCGCGGCCCTCGCGGTCGATGATCTGCACCATCAGGCCCTCGTCCACCACTTCGAACGAGACGCTCTCGCGAAACCACTCGAAAGACTGGTTGAGGTTGATCTCGGCTTCGATAGCCCCCTGCACGCTTTCCAGCGCCTGCATCTGGCGCAGTCTGGCCAGTTCGGCGAACTCTGGGTTCTCCAGCTCCTGCTCGGAATCGAGCCGGGGCTCTTCGTCCTGGCGCACCAGCGACAGGTTCAGGCCCTGGTTGGTGACATTGAGCGGACGGCCCTGCAGGTCGAGCACATAGGGCGTACCGCCGTCGCCCACAGCGCCGAGGTTGGTCGGGTCGGAGAAGTAACCCGCGATGGCCATCTTCTCGAGGTTGGTGGTGGACTCAATCAGCCAGAGCACCAGAAAGAAGGCCATCAGGGCCAGTGCAAAGTCGGCGAACGCAATCTTCCAGGCGCCGCCATGGTGACCCCCTTCGACTTTTTTCACGCGTTTTATGACGACGTTCTGTTCGGACTTTTCCACGTTCTGGCTCTTTGGGTCAGGTAGCGATTGTCAGTAACGCAAGTCAGCGACTGCGGACGTGGGTTTCCAGTTCCGAGAAACTCGGTCGGTCATGGGAGAACAAGGTCTTGCGGGCAAACTCCACGGCCATCTGCGGCGGCAGGCCGTTGGACGTCGCCACGATGGCGGCTTTCACGCACTGGAACATCTTGATGTCTTCTTCTGCGACAGACGCAAGCCGCGTGCTCATGGGGCCGACAAAGCCATAAGCCACGAAGATCCCGAGGAAGGTTCCCACCAGCGCTGCGGCCACGCTCTGGCCCAGCTCTTCGGGCGGACCGCCCAGTTTCTGCATCGTGATCACGATACCCAGTACCGCCGCGACGATACCGAACCCCGGCAGACCGTCCGCTATGCGGTGTATGGCGTGGGAAGGCTCGTTGAGCTCGTGCAGCTGGGTCTCGATCTCGGAATCCATCATGGCTTCGATTTCGTGGGGCGCCATGTTGCTGGTGGTCAGGATGCGCAGGTTGTCGGCGATGAACTCCACCATGCGCTTGTCTTTCAGCAGTTTGGGGTAGCGGGTGAAGATGCCGCTGTCGGCGGGGGATTCGATATCAGCTTCCACGACCATCATGCCTTCGCGGCGGGCTTTGTTGAAGATGTCATACAGCAGGCCGAGCAGGTCCAGATACAAGGCGGAATTCTTGTTGGACCCGAAGATGGCGCGGGGGAGCTGCTTGCCCGTGTCCATGACGGTATGCATGCTGTTGGCAATGAGAAAAGCACCGAACGCGGCGCCCAGGATGATCAATACTTCGGAAGGTTGCCAGAGCAGTCCCAGAATGCCGCCATGCCAGATGTAGCCGCCAGCCACGCTGCCCAGTACGACCGCTACCCCTATGAAATACAGCATGTTGACCTTACCTTGAAAACCAATTGAGGAGCATCAGCCGGCTGCGCGCCAGCCAAGTCTGCTTTTCCCTGTTGCCACACTATAGATCGGACACATTCCGGAAATCATTAGGAGGATGCTCAAATTAAGATGGATTCTGCACCATAACTTGTGTCAGTTCCGCCCCTTGGCTAAGCTTCGTCGCCTTTAGGCCATCAGTTTTTGACCCGGATCATATGAACGACAAACTTTTCATTCTGTTGCAGCACCTTGTGCCTCAGCACGCGCTGTCCCGTGTGGCGGGCTGGGTGGCGAACAGCTCATCGCCGCTGCTGCGCGACCCGTTCATCCAGTGGTTCGTGAAACGCTACAAGGTGAATATGGCGGAAGCCTTCTGCAGCGACCCTCTTCAATACCGGACTTTCAACGAATTCTTTACACGTGCGCTGAAAAACGATGCCCGTCCGATCGCGGCTGGCGACGACACCATCGTCTGTCCGGCCGATGGCGCCATCAGTCAGATGGGGCCGGTCACGCAGGATCGCGTGCTGCAGGCCAAGGGCCGCAGCTTCAGCCTGACCAGCCTGCTGGGAGGAGACCCGGCGCTGGCCGAACAATTTCAGGAAGGCTGCTTCATGACGGTTTATCTGTCGCCGCGCGACTATCACCGGGTGCATATGCCGCTGGCAGGCACGCTGACGCGCATGATCCACGTGCCGGGCAAGCTGTTTTCAGTCAACCAGCTCACCAGCGAAAACGTGGACAGCCTGTTCTCGCGCAACGAGCGCGTGGTGTGCTGCTTCGACACTGCTCAGGGCCCGATGGCTCTGGTGCTGGTTGGCGCGATGATCGTGGCCAGTGTCGATACGGTCTGGGCCGGGCAGGTCTGTCCGGGCAGAACGCAGAGCATCGACGTGGACTACCGCGACCACGTGCCGCCAATCCAGATCGGCAAGGGCGACGAGATGGGCCGCTTCAAGCTGGGATCCACCGTCATCGCTGTGTTTGGCCCGGGCATGGCGTCCCTGGCGGCCGGGTTGGCGGCCGGCGATGCAGTGTGGATGGGTCAGCGCATTGGCTCGCTGACCGACGATCAGTCCAGATAGGAACAGCAGTAGTCCGTGACGCTCAGCACCTTGATGCCGAAGGCGGCATTGGCGCCCACTTCAAAGCTCTCTCCGCCTTTGACGGTTTGCCAGGCGTTCGCACCAGGCAGCAGGATTTCGACGGTGCCGGACAGAATTTCCATGATCTCTTTCTTGCCCGTTGAGAACTTGAACTCTCCTGGCAGCATGATGCCCAGTGTTTTCTTCTCGCCAGAGGCGAATTCCACCGTTCTGCTGGTGACTTGGCCGTCGAAGTAGACATTCGCTGCTTTCACAACGGTGACGTTCTCAAATTTACTCATGCTGGGTTCTCTGTTAGAAAGGGTAAGAGTCATGGGATAAAACGGGCGGCGATTCTATCACGCAGCCTGTTTGCGCCGTAAATCGAAATTTCAGCCGCCTGAAGTCGGGGAAGAAACAATGTGCAAGGGATTCGAGCTGGATGAGCCGCAGAAGCAGGCTTTGAGGGACTGCATCGTGCAGGCGGCGCTGCCGCAGAAGTCCCGCGCGGCGCGCGTGTTTTCGCGCGTTCGGGCAGGCCTGACGATGTTCGTGATCGGGCTGCATTCCGGGCGCGCCCGCATGCCGCAGCGCTACGACCCGAACAACCGCATTCTCTAGCCGCTCAGTCTGGCGCCAGGAAGGTCTGATAGGCCACGTTGTGGGTTTCGTCCCAGCAGCGATAACCAATCTGCGTCAGAAACTCCCCGAATGCTTTCATGTCCCCGGGCGGCACCTGCAGGCCCGCCAGCACTCGTCCGTAAGCCGCGCCATGGTTGCGGTAATGGAACATCGAGATATTCCAGCGCCCGCCCAGCAAATCGAGAAACTTCATAAGTGCACCGGGACGCTCAGGAAACTCGAAGCGATACACCCGCTCGTGGGCCAGGGTCTGAATGCGCCCGCCCACCATGTGGCGGATGTGCAGCTTGGCGGCCTCGTTGTCGGACATGTCGACCACGTGAAAGTGCTTGTTCTGCAGGTCGGCCAGCAGGTCGCGGCGACCATTGACCGGATCAGCAATCTGCACACCCACGAAGATCTTGGCGCTGCGCGCGTCCCCATAGCGGTAGTTGAATTCGGTGACATTGCGCTTCCCCAGCGCCACGGAGAACTTTCGGAAGCTGCCGGGCTTCTCGTCGATGGTGACGGCAAGCACCGCTTCGCGATTCTCGCCCAGCTCGGTGCGCTCGGAGATATGACGCAGCCGGTCGAAGTTCACATTGGAGCCTGTCACCATGGCCATCAAGGTTTTCCCGGTGAGTTCGCGCTCCCTGACATACTTCTTCAGCCCGGCCACGGCGACGGCGCCAGCGGGTTCCGTCACTGCCCGCGTATCATCGAACACATCTTTAACGGCAGCGCATATCTCGTCCGTGGTGACAGTCACTACCTCGTCCACCAGCTTGCGCAGAATGCGAAACGGCTCCTTGCCCACCTGGGCAACCGCGACACCATCGGCAAACAGGCCTACCTGCGAAAGCACGACGCGACGGTCTGCCTTCAGCGCCGCCTGCAGGCAGGCGGAATCCTCGGCTTCCACGGCAATCAGGCGAATCTCCGGGCGGATGTACTTGATGTAGGCCGCTATGCCGGCCATCAAACCTCCGCCACCTACCGGCACGAACAAGGCATCCAGCTGGCCACTGTGCTGCCGCACGATTTCCAGTCCCACAGTGCCCTGCCCTGCGATAACTTCGGCATCATCGAAGGCATGCACGAAGGTATAGCCCTTCTCTGCCACGAGAGACTGCGCATGGGCGGCTGCTTCGTCGTAGGTATCACCGTGCAGAATGACCTTGCCGCCCAGCGCCTTCACCGCATCGATTTTTATGGGGGGAGTTGTCACGGGCATGACAATGATGGTCTTGATGCCCAGCCGCGTGCCGGCCATCGCCACGCCCTGCGCGTGATTGCCTGCAGAAGCAGCAATGACACCCTTATGTGCAGCGTCCGTCGAGAGTCCGGACATCTTGTTGTAGGCACCACGCAGCTTGAAGCTGTGCACGGGCTGCATGTCTTCGCGCTTGAGCAGTACTTCGTTGTGCAGGCGCTGCGTCAGAATCGGCGCCTTGTGAATGGGCGTCTCGATGGCGACGTCGTAGACCCTGGCGGAGAGAATGGCCTTTACATACTTTTCCATCATTGACCTTTGGGGAGCGCAACTCCGTATAATCGGCACCTCTTCGAGAACGCCGGGAACTTAACATGGATCAGAATGAATTGAAAAAAGCCGTGGCAGCGACCGCCGCTCAGTATGTTCGGGAAAGACTGCACGAGAAGTTCGTGCTGGGAGTAGGAACCGGCTCTACTGCCAACCTCTTCATCGAATGCCTCGCGGCATTCAAACACGACCTTCACTGCACTGTAGCAAGCTCAGAGGGCACGAAAGCGCGGCTGTTGGCCCTGGGTATTCCCGTGATGGACCTGAACAGCGTGGATGAAGTCAGTATTTATGTCGATGGCGCGGATGAAGCCAACGCGCACCTGCACCTCATCAAGGGAGGCGGAGGTGCGCTGACAAGAGAAAAGATCATCGCCGCGGTGGCAAAGGAGTTTGTCTGCATCGCGGATCAAAGCAAATATGTTTCTGTGCTTGGCAAATTCCCGCTGCCTGTTGAAGTCATTCCCATGGCAAGAAGCCATGTTGCACGGGCGATCGTCACTCTGGGCGGAGACCCCGTGTACAGAGAAGGCTTTGTAACAGACAATGGCAATCACATTCTCGATATACATCATATGCATATCGTGAATCCAGTCGAACTGGAAACCCAGCTCAATCAAATTACAGGGGTGGTGACCAACGGACTATTTGCAGTGCGCCCGGCAGACCTGATGATCTTGGGCAAAAGTGATGGCATCAGAACTTTCAAAGCCTGATAACAACGCTGTGGCAAAGCGACACAAAAAGTAATCCATCAACCTAGGCATTCCTGCCTGAATCGCAACCGTAAAAAAACGCAGAGTACCTTTCGATACTCTGCGTTTGTTCTTTACAGAGGAGTCACGTTCTCTGCTTGCGGGCCTTTTTGACCTTGAGTCACGTTCATCGTAACTTTCTGGCCTTCGTGAAGAGTTTTTCTTCCGGAACCGTTAATTGCGCTAAAGTGAACGAATACGTCCTTCCCACCTTCCTGCTCAATGAAACCGAAGCCCTTCTCGTCATTGAACCACTTAACAGTACCTTCTACTTGCTCTGACATATTTCTCTCTTGTTCTTAAAAATTAAATATATGGCCAGCATTGCTACCAACCCTAGAATCCCCAAGGATTCGACCGAAGTGTAACCCTATATAAGAACGGATGGAATATGGTTTTCTCACATAAACAGGGGAATTCTGATTATTTTTCGCAGATTTCCTGCGAAAAACACATACTTCCAAGGGTCATTCCGGGACGAAATCAAGAATCTTTCCGGGATTCATGATTCCCTTCGGGTCGAACACTCTTTTCATGGCGTGCATATAGGCGATTTCCGCCGCATCACGGCTGTAGGAAAGGAACGGTTTCTTCAGAAGCCCAACGCCATGTTCCGCAGAAATGCTGCCGCCAAAACGCTGCACACAAGCGAAAATATCGAGACTGACCTGGGCGCATTGTTTGAAGAACACGGCCTTGTCGAGATCGCTCGGTTTCAGAATATTGAGGTGCACATTGCCATCGCCGATATGGCCGAACCAGATGATTTCGAAATCAGGGTACTGCCGCGTCACAATGTCATCCACCTCACGCAGGAACGCCGGCACTTTCGACACTTTGACGGAAATATCATTCTTGTAGGGTGTAAATCGCGAAATGGTTTCCGAAATATCTTCGCGCAGTCGCCACAAATCCCGCGCCTGGGAGGAGTTCTGACTGATGGTGCCATCCAGCGCCCAGCCCTGCTCGACGCAATACTCGAATGCCTCCATGGCGTGCTCCATGCTCTGCTCCGAAATGTTCTCGAACTCAATCAGCGCGTAAAACTCACCGACTGTTTCGCAAGGCCGCTGCAATCCTTTTTCTGCAATCACATGACGCAGCGCCTTCTCGGAGAAAAATTCAAAAGCCATCAGAGGCAGGCGTGACTGGAATGTCTGCAACACATGCATGGCTGATTCCATGGAATCGACCGCCAGTACCAGCACCGTAGGATCCTGCGGCAAAGTAGCCAGCTTCATGGTCAGTTCCACAACAAAACCCAGCGTGCCTTCAGAACCGATGAACAGATGCCGCAGGTCATAGCCTGTGGCGTTCTTGATCAAGCCTTTGTTGAGATCGAGCAAAGTTCCTTCGCCCGTCACCACTTTCATGCCGACCACCCAGTCGCGGGTCAGTCCGTACTTGATGACTTTGATGCCACCGGCATTGGTGGCCACGTTCCCGCCGATCTGACTGGAACCTGATGAGGCAAAGTCCACGGGGTAGAACAAATGATTTTCTTCGGCGAAATTTTGCAGCTGTTCAGTTACAACCCCTGGCTGGCAAACCACCTGGCGGTCCGTTGCGTCAAAATCGAGAATCTTGTTCATCTTGTCGAAAGCCACGACGATCTCGCCGTTGGCAGCAACGGCGCCTCCGCTCAGACCTGTGCGACCACCCGAAGGCACGAGGGCGAGAGAGTGTTCACCGGCTAAGCGCACGATGGCCTGTACATGTTCAATCGTTGTTGGAAAGACAATGACTGACGGGCTCGGCTCGCTCGCCTTCGTCCAGTCCTTGCCATAAAACACGAGCGAGTCCTTGTCGGAAAGCACCTTGTCAGCACCTACGATCTGCGTGAGTGCGGCCATCATTTCTTCGGGCAATGATTTCATCGGAATGAGCAACCAACCTGTAGTGGGTAAATTTGTGACGGGCCTTATGCTACCATAGCCGCCCTGTCTTCCTGCAGCCACACGCCAAGAGAAATCACGTCCCCATGAATCCGAAATCGCTGGAAAAGAGCAAGATCAAATTCCTCCTCCTTGAAGGTCTGCACCAGAGTGCTGTCGAAACCCTCAATCGCGCGGGATATACCAACATCGAGTATTTGAAAACCTCGCTGTCGGAAGAGCAGTTGATCGAGAAGATTCGCAACGTGCATTTCATCGGCATTCGTTCACGCACACAACTGACGCAGGCCGTGTTTGATGCTGCGGAAAAGCTGCAGGCCGTCGGGTGCTTCTGCATCGGCACCAATCAGGTAGATCTTGATGCCGCACTCGTGCGCGGCATCCCTGTATTCAATGCACCGTTCTCCAATACCCGCAGCGTTGCCGAACTGGTCATCGGTCAGACCATCCTGTTGCTGCGTGGCGTACCTGAGAAAAACGCGCAGGCACATCGAGGCGTCTGGCAAAAGATTGCAACGGGCTCTTTCGAAGCGCGCGGCAAGAAACTTGGCCTGGTGGGCTACGGCAATATCGGCTCTCAGTTGAGCGTGCTTGCAGAGTCCATGGGCATGAAAGTGTTTCTCTATGACATCATCACCAAGCTGCCTCTGGGCAATGCAGTGCAGTTGCCGACCCTCAAGGAACTGATGCAGACCTGCGATGTGGTCAGCCTGCATGTGCCAGAAACGGTACAGACCGAGAACATGATCGGCTTCGAACAAATTGGCTGGATGAAGAAGGGGTCCATTCTGATCAACGCCTCACGCGGCTCGGTGGTGGATATCGACGCCCTTGCTGCGGCATTGCACAGCGGTCATCTTGCCGGCGCAGCGATCGATGTGTTCCCCGTGGAGCCTCGCTCCAATGAAGATGAATTCGTGTCGCCTCTGCGTCAGTTCGACAACTGCATCCTGACGCCCCACGTTGGCGGCAGCACAATGGAAGCGCAGGAAAACATCGGCCTGGAAGTCAGCGAGAAGCTGGTGAAGTACAGTGACAATGGCTCGTCCTTCACGTCTGTGAATTTTCCGGAGGTGGCGCTGCCTGCTCACCCCGGCATGCACCGTCTTCTTCACATCCACAAGAACGTGCCGGGTGTGCTTTCCCAGATCAACAACATCTTCTCCGAGAACGGCATCAATATCCGCTCGCAGTTTCTGCAGACCAATGAAGAGATTGGCTATGTGGTAACGGATATCGACGTGGAGTACAGCAAAGTGGCGCTGGAAAAACTGAACCAGGTCAAAGGCACTATCCGCTGCCGCGTGCTGTTCTAGTACTGGAATACGCTGTCCAGAAGCCCGTAGAGGTGCTCGCGATACGGCGGGCTTTCGTTGACCAAGTGATGGCGCGCTTCGGAAATTGTTTCGATGTGCGCGAGAGGAAACTTGCGCGCGATTGCCTGCAGGTTGTAACGCCAGTCCACTGTGGTGTCGCCCGTGCCCTGCACGACGAACAAGGCTTTCGTGCAGGCTGGTGCGGCCTCGAAACACTTCAGCCACTCCTTCAGAGCACTCACCCAGCGCGCTGACAATTGCCGGCTCTGCAGCGGATCTTCCTCGCGCAGAAAGTGCAGAAATTCAGTGTCGTGGCTGTTGTCAACGAAGTTTCTCGGAATGCCTTCCACCACATGTTTCAGTACGCTGTGCAGAAGACTGCCATGCCACCACTGGTGTGGCCGCACAAGCGGCGCCAGCAGCACGACCTTGTCGACACGCGGTGCTGTCTCTGCACAATGCCGCAGACAATAGTCCATGGCAATGGTGCCGCCGGTGCTCTGACCGACGAGGTGCCAGGGAGCAGGCAGCGCCGCAGTCGCGGCTCGCGTCAGCAACGCATCCAGCACGTCGGTGTACTGCGCGAACGAGGTGATGGCGGCCCGATCTCCGGAGGAAAGCCCATGTCCCGGCAGATCGAACAGCACCACGGCATAGCCCTTCAGAAGCAGGTAGCGCAGTAACTTGCCATAGAGTCCGCCGTGATCGTAGTACCCATGCAGCACGAAGACGGTGCCACGGCAGCCGCCCGGGCTGAAGGTGTAGGACTGACAGAAAATCCGGAAACCCGCCGCATCGAAGGAGCCAGCGCTGCAACGCACTGCCGCGCCAGAGGGCGCGGGGAGCTGCCGCGGATCGAGATCGTAGAACTGCAGGTAGGGAAGCAGCGCCGGCACCGACAGTGCGTCTGCCGCGAAGTCACACTCTGGCAGACTCGCTCGCAACTGATCGATGTCCGATGCGGTGAACATGCACTGCTTCCCTCTGGGGAGTCAATGATCAGGCGAATGGAATGCCCGATCAGGATTTTCGCGCGTAACGATCCGCCATTTCTTCCAGCGTGTAGACCTTGCCGATGGTGGCAATCTGCCCGGCCGTGCCGAAGGCTTCAAGGCGTGCCTTCACCACAGACTTCATGGCCTTGATGGTCGGCGCCAGGAACTTGCGCGGATCGAACTCAGCGGGGTTCTCCGCCATGAACTTGCGCACCGCGCCAGTAGAAGCAAGACGCAAGTCCGTGTCGATGTTCACCTTGCGCACGCCATGACGGATACCTTCCTGTATTTCTTCAACAGGCACGCCGTAGGTTTCGCCAATCTGACCGCCGTACTGGTTGATGATGGCCAGCCACTCCTGCGGCACGGATGACGAACCGTGCATGACCAGGTGCGTGTTGGGGATGCGACGGTGGATTTCCTTGATGCGCTCGATGGCCAGCGTGTCGCCCGTGGGCGGACGGCTGAACTTGTAAGCGCCGTGGCTGGTGCCGACCGCGATGGCCAGCGCATCCACGCCGGTGTCGTCAACAAAGCGGGCAGCTTCTTCCGGGTCGGTCAGCATCTGGTGCATGGACAGGATGCCTTCGGCGCCGATGCCGTCTTCCTCGCCGGCCATGCCGGTTTCAAGCGAACCCAGACAGCCGATCTCGCCTTCCACGGAGACGCCACAGGCGTGGGCCATCTCGACGGTCAGACGCGTCACGCGCACGTTGTAGTCATAGTCCTTCGGCGTCTTGCCGTCTTCGCCCAGCGAACCGTCCATCATCACGGAAGAAAATCCCATCTGGATGGAGCGCTGGCAGACAGCGGGCGACACGCCATGATCCTGGTGCATTACGATCGGCACGTGCGGAAACTCTTCGATGGCGGCCTGAATCAGGTGTTTCAGAAAGTTGGAGCCGGCATATTTGCGCGCACCCGCCGAGGCCTGCAGGATGACCGGGCTGTTGGATTCATGGGCCGCTTCCATGATGGCGCGGACCTGTTCCAGATTGTTCACATTGAAGGCTGGAACGCCGTAGCTGTGCTCGGCGGCGTGATCGAGAAGCTGACGCAAACTGATGAGTGCCATGGGTAACCTCGTAGTGTCTGTTCTGTTCAATGGGGCACGCGGTGTTGAGCCGCGCGTGTCTTTCAAATACGTACTGCCAGTCTCTTTCAGCCAGCTGCGTGACGGCTGCCAACCTCTTCCAGAATCTGCACTGCCGGCAACTTCTCTCCCTGCACGAACTCCAGGAAGGCACCGCCTCCGGTGGAGATGTAGGAAATGTCTGCCGTGACCTCGAACTTGTCGATGGCGGCAATGGTTTCGCCACCCCCGGCGATCGAGAAGCCGTGATTGTTCGCCACTGCATGGGCAATGGCCTCGGTGCCTTTTGCGAAGCTGTCGAACTCGAAGACCCCGACCGGGCCGTTCCAGATAATAGTGTTCATGCGGGCAATGATGGCAGCAAAGGCGGTCGCCGTCTGTGGGCCAATGTCCAGAATCATGTCGTCATCGTCCACATCGGCCACAAGTTTGACGGAGGCCTGTGCATCAGCGGCGAAGGCCTTGGCGACCACCACGTCGACAGGCAGCGGAATGTTCGTCTTCTGCATCAGCGTGCGGGCAGTATGCACTAGGTCCAGTTCCACCAGCGACTTGCCGACGGGATAGCCTGCCGCCAGCAGAAAGGTGTTGGCGATGCCGCCGCCTACGATCAACTGATCCACGATGCCGGCCAGGCTTTCCAGCACCTGCAGCTTGCTGGAGACCTTGGCGCCACCGACGATGGCAAGCATGGGTCGCGCGGGCTTCTTGAGCGCCAGTTCCAGTGCATCCAGTTCACTGCCCAGCAGCGGGCCGGCGCAGGCCACAGGCGCGAACTTCGCCACGCCATGGGTGCTGGCCTGGGCGCGGTGGGCGGTGCCGAAAGCGTCCATCACGAACACATCGCACAGAGTGGCATAGCGTTTGGCCAGGGCATCGTCATTGGACTCTTCGCCGCTGTTGATGCGCACATTTTCCAGCAGCACCACTTCGCCCGGGGCAGGCAATGCTTCGGCAGGATTCTCGAAGTAGTGCTGCGACAGCACAACGCGGGTGCCCAGCAATTGCGCAAGCCGCTCGGCGACCGGCGCAAGGGAGGCGCCAGGTTGCTCGCTGATGGGCTTGCCTTCCTCGGGACGCCCGAGATGGGACATCACGATGACGCGGGCTCCGGCATCCAGAGCCGCACGGATGGCCGGCGCTGCCGCCACGATGCGCGTGTCGTTGGCGATGACACCGTTCTTCACGGCCACGTTCAGGTCTTCACGAATCAGCACGCGCTTGCCGCGCAGATCCAGGTCCTGCATTCTCAAGATTGTCATGGCGTCGACGAGCTCCTGTTGTCGAGTTGTCTGATAGTTTCTGCCACATCCAGCATGCGATTGGCAAATGCCCATTCATTGTCGAACCACGCCAGCACCTTCACCAGCCGGGTGCCACTGACGCGGGTCTGGCTCAGATCGACGATGGCGGAGCGCGGGTCGTGATTGAAATCGCAGGAGGCCAGCGGCTCGTCGGTGCAGTCGAGCACGAAGGGCAGCGAGTCGCGGGCGCCCTGGCGTATGGCCGCATTGACCGAATCCATGCTGACATCGGTACGCAGTGTCACCGTCAGGTCGATGGCCGACACGTTGATGGTGGGCACGCGCATTGCCTGGGCCGCAAAACGCCCTTCCAGATGGGGCAGAATACGGCCGATGCCCTTGTCGATTTCCGTGTTCACTGGAATGATGGACTGCACCGCGCTGCGCGTCTTGCGCAGATCATGATGATGAAATGCATCAATGACCGGCTGATCATTCATGGCGGAATGAATGGTGGTGATGACGCCGTTCTCGATGCCGAAGGCCGCGTCGAGGCACTGAATGACGGGCACCACGCAATTGGTGGTGCATGACGCATTGGAGATGATGCGGTGCTCCCGCTTCAGACTGGTGTGATTCACGCCGTAGATGATGGTGGCATCGACATCGCTCTGCGCAGGATGGGAAATCAGCACGCGCAGCGCACCACTGTCCAGATGCAGCGCGGCGGTGGCGCGGTCAGAGAACGCTCCGCTACAGTCCATCACCAGATCCACACCCAGCGCGCCCCATGGAAGGCGGCTGATGTCACTTTCAGAAAACACCTGCACGTCCTGCCCGTCGATGCTGAGCACGCCATCGTGCCCCTCCACCTTGCCGGGGAAGCGTCCGTGCGTGCTGTCATAGCGGGTCAGGTAGACCAGCGAGTGCGTGTCTGTCAGATCATTGATGGCCACGATCTGCAGGTCGGGCCAGGCCCGTGACTCGTGCAGTGCGCGCAATACACAACGACCGATACGCCCGTAACCATTTATTGCAATGCGGTAGGACATGGCACTCTCATTGGTGAGAAGGCGTCACTTTCTGCACAGGGCAGTGGCGGTGCTGACGACATTCTCGACGGTGAAACCGAATTCCTTCATCAGCACCGGACCAGGTGCCGACTCGCCGAAGCTCGTCATGCCAATCACCTTGCCATCCAGGCCGACATACTTGTACCAGTAATCTGCCGCAGCGGCTTCCACTGCCAGGCGTGCACGCACGGCGCGGGGCAATACTTGCTCCCGATAGGCTTCGTCCTGCGCTTCGAACAGATCGGTGGACGGCATCGACACCAGTCGCGCACGAATGCCCTGCCCCTGCAGCGCAGTCACGGCTTCGGCACAGACAGCCACTTCCGATCCGGTAGCTATCACGATCACCTCTGGCGTACCGTCGCACTCCTTGAGTACGTAGGCACCGCGCGCGATGGCGGCGAGCTGCTCGGGCGTGCGTACCTGGTGGGCCAGATTCTGCCGTGAGAACACCAGCGAGGTCGGGCCTGCGCTGCGTTGAATGGCAGCCTTCCAGGCCACGGCGGATTCCACAGCATCGCAGGGGCGCCACACAGACATGTTGGGGGTTACGCGCAGGTTGGCGATCTGTTCAACCGGCTGGTGGGTCGGGCCGTCTTCGCCCTGCCCGATGGAATCATGGGTGTACACGAACACGCATTGCTGCTTCATCAGGGCGGCCATGCGCACAGCATTGCGGGCGTATTCCATGAAGATCAGGAAAGTGCCGCCGAAGGGAATGAAGCCGCCGTGCAGCGCAATGCCATTCATGATGGCGCTCATGCCGAATTCGCGGACGCCGTAGTTGATGTAGTTGCCGTCGGCCCGTTCGGTGATGGGCGTGGTTCCAGACCAGGTGGTCAGGTTCGAGCCCGCGAGATCGGCCGAACCACCGATCATTTCCGGCAGGTGCTGACCGAACGCAGCCAGACAATTCTGCGAGGCCTTGCGGGTCGCAATGTTCTCGCCCTTGTCCTGACAGGCGCGGATGTACTCGTCGGCCTGAGCGGCGAAATGCCCTGGCAGCTGGCCTTTGAGTCGTCGCACCAGTTCCATCGCCAGCACGGGATGCTCTTCTTCGTAGCGGACGAGTCGTTCCTTCCACGCGGATTCAGCGGTAAAGCCCTTGTCACGCGCGTCCCAGACGGCACGGATGTCTTCGGGCACTTCGAAGGGCGCGTGAGGCCAGCCCAGTGCGGCGCGGGTAGCGGCGATCTCGGTGTCGCCCAGCGGTGAGCCATGGACGTTGTGGGAACCCTGCTTGTTTGGCGAGCCGAAGCCGATCACCGTCTTGCACTTGATCAGCGTCGGGCGCTGCGTGTCAGACTGCGCAGCCTTGATGGCAGTCGCAATCTGTGCAGCATCGTGACCATCGGCGGACAGCACCTGCCAGCCATAGGCTTCGAAGCGCTTTGACGTGTCGTCGGTGAACCAGCCTTCCACATCGCCGTCGATGGAGATGCCGTTGTCGTCATAGAACACGATCAGCTTGCCCAGTGCCAGCGTGCCGGCAAGCGAGCAGACTTCATGGGAGATGCCCTCCATCAGACAGCCATCGCCCGCGAACACGTAGGTAAAGTGGTCGATGACACCGAAGCCGGGCTGATTGAATTGCGCGGCCAGTGTCTTCTCGGCGATGGCCATGCCCACGCCATTGGCGAGCCCCTGCCCCAGCGGACCGGTAGTGGTCTCGACGCCCGGCGTGTAGCCATACTCCGGGTGACCCGGTGTCTTGGAATGCAGCTGGCGAAAATTGCGCAGGTCGTCAGCGGAGACGTCATAGCCGCTCAGATGCAGCAGGGAATACACCAGCATGGAGCCGTGCCCATTGGACAGCACGAAGCGGTCACGGTTGACCCAGCCCGGATTCACAGGGTTGTGCTTGAGGAAATCGTTCCACAGGACTTCAGCGATGTCGGCCATGCCCATGGGGGCGCCGGGGTGACCGGAATTGGCTTTCTGCACGGCATCCATACTGAGGGCGCGGATGGCGTTGGCACAGTCTCTGCGCGAAGGAAGACGGCTGGACATACGGGTCGGGCTCCTGATCTGTGTCTGATTTTCGAGGCCGGCCATTTTCCCGCACCTCTGCCAAATAAGCCACCCGGGGCATCCTTTATTTTGCCGGCGGGGGATGAGGTGCAGTGCGGAGATGGCGGTCTAGAGAAACGAGCCCACTGCCCACCGACAGTGCCACCTCCTCCACCCCGCCACATCAAAACC
>CAMCRC010000003.1 GCA_945877175.1 Klebsiella pneumoniae
CTTCAGTAAATCGACTCTTCTTCATGTCTCACCTCGGTTGAGGGAGCCATACTCTCAAGTTTTAACTGGTCCGAAAATACCCAGGCAGGTCAGTCGGACGACTGGATGTCGGAGAGGCATTGCAAAAGCAGGTTTGGGAGCGAAGTGTAACAATCAGAGGGGTCTGGCGATTAATATGGCTGCCCAACCTGGGCTCGAACCAGGAACCAAGTGATTAACAGTCACCTACTCTACCATTGAGCTATTGGGCAGTAATTGAGAACATTTCTGGAAGCTCTCAAAGCGTGCGTATACTAATCAGTATCCCCCGGAGGGTCAACCTTTATCTGGCCTGAAAGGGGTAGTCTGCAATGCTGATATACTCGACGCTTCCAAACCCTCCAGATTCCTCACGTTCCTTCGTTGCGTTGGATATTTCATGACATCCGGCTTCAAGATTTATTCGAAATTCAAGCCTGCGGGCGATCAGCCGCAGGCAATCGACAAACTCGTTGAGGGACTTGAGAGCGGCCTGTCGGCTCAAACACTGCTTGGGGTAACCGGCTCCGGCAAGACATTTACAATTGCAAATGTGATAGAGAGGACTCAGCGACCAGCGCTAGTAATGGCTCCGAATAAAACGCTTGCGGCGCAATTGTATGGCGAATTCACAGAGTTTTTTCCCGACAATGCTGTGGAGTATTTCGTGTCCTATTACGACTACTATCAGCCAGAAGCTTATGTCCCTTCTTCAGACCTCTATATCGAAAAAGATTCTTCCATCAATGAACATATCGAGCAGATGCGATTGTCCGCAACCAAGGCTTTGCTGGAGCGTCCCGATGTCATTGTGGTTGCGACAGTCTCTGCAATCTATGGCCTGGGTGATCCAAAGTCTTATCTGCAAATGGTAGTGCACCTTGATAGAGGCGATAGAATAGACCAGCGCAATCTTCTGCGCCGACTCGCTGAGCTGCAATACACACGCAATGACATTGAGCTGCAAAGAGCAACTTATCGAGTTCGTGGAGATGTCATTGACATCTTTCCTGCCGAATCTGACAAATACGCGATTCGAGTCGAATTGTTTGATGATGAAATAGAGTCGCTGGCATATTTCGATCCGCTGACGGGCGTCATCGCAAAGAAGGTGCCACGACTTACAGTTTTTCCGAAGTCGCATTATGTGACTCCAAGGCAGACAATGGTGGATGCAATGGACCACATAAAACTGGAATTGCGCGAGAGAGTGCAGCAACTTGAAAGCAATCACCAGCTAGTCGAAGCGCAGCGCCTTGCGCAACGTACCCAGTACGATCTAGAGATGATTGCAGAGCTAGGGTACTGTACTGGGATTGAAAACTACTCGCGATACCTGTCTGGACGACGAGAAGGGCAGCCGCCTCCCACGTTGTACGATTATCTTCCGCCGAATGCCTTGATCATTGCGGATGAATCTCACGTTTCAATTCCGCAGTTGGGTGCCATGTACAAAGGAGACAGATCGCGAAAGGAAACATTGGTGCAATATGGGTTTCGTTTGCCCTCTGCTCTTGACAATCGACCGCTGCGTTTTGAGGAGTGGGAGCAAATTATCCCGCAAATCATATATGTTTCAGCGACACCGGGACCTTACGAAGAAGCTCATGCAGGGCAACTCGTCAAGCAATTGGTCCGGCCAACTGGTCTTGTAGACCCGGTACTGGAGATAAGGCCTGCGGCCTCGCAAGTGGACGATTTGCTTTCCGTCATTCGTGAGGTGGTGTCCCGACAAGAGCGCGTGCTGGTGACAGTCTTGACTAAACGAATGGCTGAAGATCTGACCGACTATCTTGGGGATCACAATGTGAAAGTGCGCTATCTGCACTCTGACATAGATACTGTTGAGCGCTCGGAAATAATCAGGGACCTGCGGCTGGGGTCATTTGACGTGCTCGTCGGCATAAATCTATTGCGCGAAGGTCTGGATATCCCCGAAGTTTCGCTTGTTGCCATTCTGGATGCTGACAAGGAAGGGTTTTTGCGTTCAGAGCGCTCCCTGATCCAGACCATCGGTCGAGCTGCGCGCAATCTCAATGGCAAGGCAATTCTTTACGCAGATCGTGTAACTGGCTCCATGGCGAGAGCCATTGCAGAGTCAGAAAAGCGCAGAGCCGTGCAAACTGAATTCAACAGGACGCACAACATCACTCCCGTTGGAGTCAACAAGCAGATAACAGATGTGATGGAAGGGGCCTACGCCCAACAGACTGAGAGCAAAGGCAACAAGAGATTGCGAACAGTCGGTGAGCCCGCCAGAGTCTATGAAACGGAAGTTGAGAAACTTGACGTGAAGTCCTTAAGCAAGGAGCTCGCGAAATTGGAAACTCGTATGTATGAGCTCGCTAGAAATCTGGAGTTTGAAGAAGCAGCCTCAACGCGAGACCAGGTCGCTAAATTGAAAAAGCGTTTGCTTCAACTGGCGAGTTGAATATGCGCTTGGTAAGCGCGCACCTTCATTGGTATTTTCTGGGCAAGGTTGTGATTGTATTGTAGTTTTGAAATCATGCCCCTATAATCGCCGTTCTTTTGAGGGAGCTCATTCTAGGCGCGTAGCTCAGTTGGTTAGAGCGCTACCTTGACATGGTAGAGGTCACCAGTTCGAATCTGGTCGTGCCTACCAGAATGCCTCCTCGCGATCATCAGAATTGTTCAATCTGAGTCGGAAAATCTCATATTCCGGCTCGTTTTCTATCGTAATCAGGAATGCCATGCCTACTATCACTCTCCCGGATGGAAGCACTCGAGTCTTTGAGGGGCCGGTGTCCGTCGCCGATCTAGCAAGTTCCATTGGATCAGGGTTGGCGCGTGCAGCGCTTGCGGGTCGCGTTGATGGGGTTTTGGTTGATACCTCCTTTGTCATGGCAAAGGATTGCGAAGTAGCGGTCATTACGGATCGCGACACAGACGGGCTGGAAGTGTTGCGCCATTCATGCGCGCATCTCATGGCGCAGGCAGTTCAGCGACTGTTCCCGGAAGCACAGGTCACAATCGGCCCGGTCATTGACGATGGTTTCTTTTACGACTTCTCTTACGAGCGGGCATTTACGCCGGAAGATCTTGAGAAAATTGAAGACAAAATGCGGGAAATTGTTGCTGAGAATCTCCCCGTGTCTCGTTCTGTATTGAGTCGCTCCGAAGCGATCGCCATGTTTGAAGCAAAGGGTGAAAGGTACAAGGTAGAGATCATCAAAGGTATTCCGGGGAATGAGGCGCTTTCCTTCTACCAACAGGGCGAATTCATTGATCTTTGCAGAGGGCCCCATGTTCCGGAGACTGGCAGATTCAAGGCTTTCAAGCTGACATCCGTAGCTGGTGCTTACTGGCGTGGTGACGCAAGCAACGAAATGTTGCAGCGCGTCTATGGTACAGCATGGGGCGACAAGAAGGCTCTGGAGCAGTATCTGCAACGTTTGGAGGAAGCAGAGCGTCGCGATCATCGAAAAATTGGCAAGAAGCAGTCTCTGTTTCATTTTCAAGAAGAAGCCCCGGGGATGGTTTTTTGGCACCCAAAAGGCTGGACCATTTATCAAGTAATCCAAAGCTACATGCAGAGCCTGCAGCGCGAGAACGGCTATCTGGAAATTCGCACTCCACAGCTGGTTGATTTTTCCCTCTGGGAACGCTCTGGCCATGCAGATAAATTTGCTGATCAGATGTTCAGTGTGGAGTCAGAGAATCGGCTGTACGCAATCAAGCCAATGAATTGCCCATGTCATGTACAGGTGTTCAATCAGGGGCTGAAGAGCTACCGTGATTTGCCTATGCGTCTTGCAGAATTCGGATCGTGCCATCGCTATGAGCCGTCCGGAAGCATGCATGGATTGATGCGCGTAAGGAGTTTTACACAGGATGATGGCCACATTTTTTGTGCTGAATCCAGCATTCAGGATGAAGTCGCAGCGTTCATGAAGCTGTTGTTTGCTGTCTACAAGGATTTTGGTTTCGATGAAGTCATTCTTCGATTATCCACTCGTCCTGCCAAGCGCGTTGGTAGTGACGAACTGTGGGACAAGGCTGAGGGTGCGCTCAAACAAGCGGTTCAGAATAACGGAATGCCCTGGGAACTCTTGCCAGGCGAGGGCGCGTTCTATGGTCCCAAGATCGAATTTTCCCTCAAGGATTGCATGGGTCGCGTCCAACAATGTGGAACCATTCAAGTTGATTTTTCCATGCCGGAGCGATTGGGTGCGCAGTTTGTAGCAGAAGACGGAAGCCGCCAGACTCCGGTCATGTTGCATCGGGCTATTCTGGGGTCGTTCGAACGTTTTATTGGTGTGCTGATAGAACACTACGCAGGTTCACTTCCCACGTGGCTTGCGCCAGAGCAGGTTGCGGTGCTGAATATTACGGATAACCAGGCGGAATATTGCGAATTTGTAAGAAAGTCTTTGGCTGACAAGGGGTTCAGAGTTATTGCTGACTTGAGAAATGAAAAGGTCGGCTTTAAAATCCGTGAGCACACAATTGGCAAGGTTCCATTCCTTCTAGTCGCCGGAGATCGTGAAGTTGAAACTGGCACTGTTTCTGTGAGAACGAGAGCAGGGGAAGACCTTGGTGCAATGTCTATAGAGGACTTTGCTCATAAATTGAGTGCGGAAGTTGTGCGCTTTGGCCGAACCGCAGAGAATTGAGCTACAATGATCATCGAAGGTTGGTGTCTGCTTCTTTAACGCACATCAACCGCACTCATCATCAAATCTGGAGAGAATAATTAAGCGCCTATGAGGAGTAGTTCTAAGAAGCCCGTAATCAACGAGCATATAGATGCCAGCGAAGTTCGACTGGTCCTGGAAAATGGCGACCAAGCCGGCATTGTGTCTATTGAAGAGGCGAGAGCTGCTGCCAGCGAAGCGAAACTCGATTTGGTCTTGATTGCACCCGAGGCGGAACCGCCCGTGTGCAAAATCATGGATTACGGCAAGCACATCTTTGACTTGAAAAAGCAAAAAGTTGCCAACAAGAAAAAGCAGCACAAGCAGACAGTGAAGGAAATAAAGTTTAGACCAGGGACGGAGGAAGGGGATTATCAGGTAAAACTACGCAACCTGATACGTTTCCTTAACGATGGAGACAAGGCCAAGGTGTCGTTGAGATTCCGAGGTCGTGAGTTAGCCCATCAGCATCTTGGGCTGGAGCTGGTTCAGCGGATCGGAAGAGATCTTGAGGACTACGGCACAGTGGAACAGGAACCCAAGATGGAAGGCAGACAGATCGTCATGGTTCTGTCACCTGCAAAAAAGAAGAAGCCATAGTAAGGTCCATTGCTGTCGCAGGAGCTCTTCAAATTGATGAGTTCTGTTTACAAAGCGCATAGCAATGGATTTTTATTACTTGTGTTTCATAAACCAACCCTCAGCTGTCATTCAAATATGAATTTTGAATGACGACAAATGCGGAGTATGCAATGAGCAACAAGATCAAGACCCACCGCGGCGCGGCCAAGCGGTTCAAACAAACCGCCGGCGGTTGGAAGCGCAAAAGTGCTAACAAGAGTCACATCCTCACCAAAATGACGACTAAGCGTAAGCGTCAGTTGAGAGGCACGTCATTGGTTCACCCCTCTGACAAGCCGTTGATCGACCGTATGCTTGGAAAACGCTTCTAACATCATTTTTTAAGAGGAATTTAAGATGGCCCGAGTTAAAAGAGGCGTCACCGCGAGGCGTCGTCACAAGAAAGTTCTGAAACTGGCGAAAGGCTATTACGGCGCTAGAAGCCGTGTGTACCGCGTTGCCAAGCAAGCAGTCATCAAGGCTGGACAATATGCCTATCGTGACCGCAAGGCCAAGAAGCGCGTGTTCCGTGGTCTGTGGATTACTCGCATCAATGCGCAATCCAGAGCCAACGGCATGACTTACAGTCAGTTTATTGCTGGTCTGAAGAAGGCGAACATCCAGGTTGACCGTCGAGTAATGGCTGATCTTGCCGTGCATGACAAGGCTGCATTTGCCGCCCTGGTCAATCAGGCGAAGAACAGCCTGGCTGCATAAGCCGATCGAGTTGACATCATGCCAGATACTAGAATCCTGGTTGAGTCGGCACTAAGCGCAATTGCTGATTCCAGTGATGAAAAGTCACTGGATCAGCTGCGCGTCGATTTTCTAGGCAAGAAAGGCAGTCTCACAGAATTACTGAAGGGCCTTGGCAAGCTGGCACCCGAAGAACGTCCTGCGGCTGGCGAAAAAATCAATCTCGCAAAGAATCAGATCCAGCAAGCGCTGGATATGCGCCGCGACCTTCTCGTTCAAGATGCCTTGAGCAAACAATTGAACCGTGAAACTGTGGACGTCACTCTGCCTGGACGAAGGCATGAACATGGCGGGCTGCACCCTGTGACTCGCACGATCGATCGGATCCAGGCCATATTCAAAGCTGCAGGGTACTCGGTTGCAGTCGGTCCGGAGATCGAGGACGACTACCACAATTTTGGCGCTCTCAATATACCTGACCATCATCCTGCTCGTGCAATGCACGACACATTCTATATAGATCCAGGTACTGTTCTGCGTACCCACACATCTCCCGTACAAGTGCGCGTAATGGAAGGTTCTGAACCTCCCTATCGAATGATTTGTCCCGGCAGGGTCTATCGGTGTGACTCTGACATCACCCACACTCCGATGTTCCATCAAGTCGAGGGTCTTCTCATCGACAAGAATGTCAGTTTTGCCGACCTTCGGGGGACCATTGAAGAATTCCTGCAAGCATTTTTTGAAAAAGAACTTGCTGTGCGGTTCAGGCCGTCATACTTCCCTTTCACAGAGCCTTCTGCAGAAGTAGATATGGCGTGTGTCATGTGTGAAGGAAAGGGCTGCCGTGTCTGTAGCCATACCGGATGGCTGGAAGTCATGGGCTGCGGGATGGTCCACCCTCGAGTGCTGGAATTGTCCGGCGTCGACCCTCAAAGATTTACTGGATTTGCATTTGGAATGGGCGTTGAAAGGATTGCCATGCTTCGTTATGGCGTCAATGACCTACGTTTGTTCTTTGAGAACGATTTGAGATTCCTTCGGCAGTTTAACTGACAGCAAAAAGTAATAGCGCTTCCGCTGCATTCCTTAGTATCGACCAGGAATAGAGAGTTCAGAATGATTTTCAGCGAGCAATGGCTTCGTGAGTGGGTAAATCCGCCCCTGACTTCCCAGAATTTGATGGATCAATTGACCATGGCTGGTCTGGAAGTAGACAGTCTCGTAGCGGTGGCCGCTTCGTTCTCGGGTGTAATCGTTGCCGAGGTACAAAGTGTGGTTCCTCACCCAGATGCAGAGAAGTTGCGAGTGTGTCAGGTGTTTGATGGACTGACGGCTGCGCAGGTTGTTTGTGGTGCCGCCAATGTGCGGCCAGGTCTTCGCGTCCCCTTTGCAACAGTAGGAGCTGTGCTCGCCAGCAAGACTGGAGACACATCGATGACAATCAAGAAAGCTCGACTGCGCGGCGTCGAATCCAATGGCATGCTTTGTTCAGCACAGGAGCTTGGAATCGCAGAGACCTCTGATGGTTTGCTGGAGCTGCCGGCTGATGCGCCGCTGGGTAAAGATATTCGAGATTATCTAACTCTCAACGATATGAGCATGGAATTGGATTTGACCCCCAATCGCGGTGACTGTTTGGGAATTGCTGGTGTTGCCCGGGAAATTGCAGTGCTGAACAGCTTGACCGCGACATGGCCGACAATCATCTCTGTGCAGGCCACAATTCCCGACACGATTACTGTGCAAATAGATGCCAAGGCGCAGTGCCCTCGTTATCTTGGCCGTGTCGTCAAAGGAGTGAATATCAGTGCAGAGTCTCCACTTTGGCTGAAAGAGCGCTTGAGACGTAGTGGCTTGCGAAGCATTGACCCTGTAGTTGACGTAACCAATTACGTACTTCTGGAACTCGGGCAGCCAATGCATGCCTTTGATCTGGATGCTTTGAATTCTAGCGTCATTGTAAGAATGGCCAATAGCTCAGAAAAGCTGGTCTTGTTGGACGGCAAGGAAATTGCGCTCGCTGAAGATGTCCTGGTCATTGCTGACTCCGAGAAAGTCTTGGCCATGGCTGGCATCATGGGAGGCAAGAATTCTGCCGTAAGCTCCTCAACCCGCGATGTTTTCCTCGAGTGTGCGTTTTTTTCACCATTGGCAATTGCCGGTCGCGCGCGACGGTATGGATTGCATACTGATGCCTCCCACCGCTATGAACGCGGTGTTGATTATGCAATCCAAGCTTTGGCCATGGATCGAGCAACTACATTGCTGCTTCAGATTGCAGGTGGGCAGCCCGGTCCAGTGACTGAAGCGCTTGGCGAACTTCCTGTAGCGCCAATCATCACACTCGATCTTTCGAAAGTGAATCGCATCCTGGGGCTGGAAATTCCAGTTCTTAGAATTCGAGAAATTCTTGAGCGACTTGGATTGGAGGTCTTGACGCTGGATGCACAGCACCTACAGGTCAAAGTGCCGAGCTTTCGCTTTGACCTGAGTCTCGACGTGGATCTGGTTGAAGAAATTGCGCGAGTGTACGGATACAACAATCTACCCAAGACCCGCACCTTGAGCCCCATGATGCTGGGTACAAGCACGGAGACTCGTTCGGAGCTTAACAAGGTCAAAGATCGCCTGGCATCTTTGGGCTATCAAGAAGTTATAACATATAGCTTCGTGGAACCTGGGCTCCAGCAAGTCGTCAATCCCGACGAGGAGGGGATAACTCTTCAGAATCCTATATCGGCCGATATGTCTGTGATGAGGACTTCTCTCTGGACAGGTTTGCTGAATACCTTGAAGCACAATACCAACAGGCAGCAGGACCGCGTACGGATTTTCGAATGTGGACAAGTATTTCTCAGACGCAATGAGCGCACAGTTCAACCTACCACTATCGGGGGTTTGATTTATGGAACTCTCGTGCCGGCACTTTGGTGCAACGATGGCAAGTTGCCGGATTTCTTCGATATCAAGGGTGATGTGGAAGCGATACTCGCGCTCTCAAGAGGTCTGGGAAAAGTATCGTTTGTCCCTGCAAAGCATCCTGCGTTGCATGCAGGCCAATCTGCGGAGATATTAGCGAACGGCCAAAAAATAGGTATTGTCGGTACTTTGAACCCTCAGATACAGCGCTTACTCGACATTAATAAAAAGGTATATCTGTTTGAATTATATGTAGATTCAATGTTGTCTTCCGCAATACCAAAAATGCAGGAGCTTTCAAGATTCCCCGAAGTCGGTCGCGACCTCGCAGTCGTTGTGGATAATGAAGTGCCCAGTGAAGAGGTGGAGGCGACAATTCGTGTAGTTGCTGGCTCAATGCTTGTCGACTTGAGAATATTCGATGTATATCAAGGTGATGCAATTGAAAAAAGTAAAAAAAGCATCGCATTGGGCTTGACCTTGCAGCATCCTTCACGCACTCTAGACGACGAAGACATAAACGGAATAATTAACAGTTGTGTCAAAGAGCTACATGCTAAATTTAATGCAAAGTTAAGGAATTAACTATGGCAGACGGGGCACTAACCAAGGCGGAGATGGCCGAGCGGCTGTTTGAGGAGCTCGGACTGAACAAACGCGAAGCCAAAGAACTTGTTGAGCAGTTCTTTGAGGAAGTCCGTTTGTCGCTGGAGTCGAATGAACAGGTAAAGATTTCCGGTTTTGGCAACTTTGACCTGAGAGACAAGAAGCAGCGTCCTGGTCGAAATCCCAAGACTGGCGAGGAAATACCAATCAAGGCACGACGGGTAGTGACATTCAGGCCGGGTCAAAAGCTTAAAGCAAGAGTGGAAAGTTATGCTGGAACCAAGCAATAACGATGAATTGCCTCCAATTCCTCCAAAGCGTTATTTCACGATAGGTGAGGTAGGGGAACTCTGTGCGGTCAAGCCTCATGTTCTGCGTTATTGGGAGCAGGAGTTTCCGCAGTTGAAGCCAGTCAAGCGACGTGGAAATCGCCGCTACTATCAGCGTCAGGATGTGGTGCTCATCCGTCAGATTAAGTCTCTGCTTTATGATCAGGGATTCACAATTGGAGGGGCGCGGCAAAGGATGAGTGGCGCAGAGGAGCCCGCCAAGACCGCAGTTGACAACAGATTGTTTGCCGATCTGATTAAAGATCTGGAAGAAGTAATAGCACAATTGTGAAAATGGGGTATGATTGCCGCCGATTTTCC
This sequence comes from Klebsiella pneumoniae, assembly GCA_945877175.1. Lineage (GTDB taxonomy): Bacteria > Pseudomonadota > Gammaproteobacteria > Pseudomonadales > Pseudohongiellaceae > UBA5078. Next base: position 10,169 of record CAMCRC010000003.1, read on the forward strand.
GAGGTGGCAGTTGATGTCTGAGAGGTGTTGCAACTAACCTCATCGACAATTAGTCAGAGTGTATCAAGTCCAGAATTCCTTCAGATTTACTTCAGAAGACTTCGTTTGATATTTAGAAATTCGGGGCATAGCGCAGCCTGGTAGCGCACCACACTGGGGGTGTGGGGGTCGTAGGTTCAAATCCTGCTGTCCCGACCAATAAAAAAGGGCGTCCACTTGGACGCCCTTTTTCTTTACAGCGCAATCTGTCAGATTACTGACGAACGTAGCGCTTAATGCCGCCCACGGGTCCTACTTCCGCACCGTAAACGATGCCATTGGCATCTACCACTACACCTTCTGCTGTGCATGTGCCGGTGCAATCCGGAATTGGATCCGGAATGAATGCCGTCACTTCGCCTGTCACCGCGCTGCCTATCCGAATTCCACGCAACCATGCAGCGTGGTCAGGATTGACTGAGCCGGATTCAGAATCTGCAGCATAAAGGATGTCGTTCTTGTCGATATAAAGGCCACTGTTGCGGCTGAACTGATACCACGTGTCCAATCGGTTGCCTTCCTGATCGAATATCACGACTCGGTTATTGCCGCGGTCAGCAACGAACAGACGGCCTTGAGAATCCATCGCCAGAGAATGCGGCTGCTGGAACTGGTCTGGACCGGTTCCCAAAGAGCCCCATGCCTTGATGAATTCGCCTTGGCTGTTGAATTTCAGAACCCGAGACGTTGAGCCAGCAGCGTTGGAGTGGCCTTCGCCGATGAAAATGTCGCCGTTGGGAGCAACGAATACGTCGTTTGGCTGAAACAGATATCCAGGCTCGCGTGCACCACCTGGTTCGCCGATACGCATCAACAGCTCGCCTTCAGGGCTGAACTTCAGCACTTGGTGGCCTTTAAGCTCACCAGTGTGAGAACCGTCCTGCGCGCGGTTGTCGCGGCCATCAGTAACCCAGACATTGCCTTCGAAATCCACGTGGATACCATGCGGCCACATTACAAGGCCCGCGCCGAAGCTTGTGACCATGTTGCCATTGGCGTCGAACTTGAAAATTGAATCCAGATTGGTCGTAGCGCAAGGGCCGACGTTACCGCCGCAGCGTTCACCTACCCATATGCTGGTTCCATCAATATCCACATCAACGGCACTTGTGGAGCCCCAGCTTCTTCCGGCGGGCATTTTGGCCCAGCCTTCAATGGTCTGGTACGGATTGGGCAGAGCATTCACTGGCTGCATATCAGGCTGGGCAAAGCTCAGCATGGGTATGACAGCCACAGCTGCTGTCAGTGACATCAGGGCTGTTTTGATACTTTTATTGTAGTTTGACACGGCGGAGAACTCTCCCTTGGATTGCTAAATGGACCGACAGAATAAAGCACCTGTTTTGGTAATTCAATCAGACATATGCGAAGCATGGCGAGGTTTGAAAACACAAGAATTCGATTGCACAGGTATAACAACAAGGGGTAGTTTCGTTGCGGCCATCCTGGTCCTGTTGTGAATCGTTTAAAGCCATCACGGCAGGCAGTGCGCTTGAAGGAGTATCCAGTGAGTGATCTTGAAGAAATCAAACTCAAAGCGCGTCATTTTGCAGCTCAACGTGACTGGAACCAGTTCCATTCGCCCAAGAACCTCGTCATGGCTCTTGGGGTAGAAGCAGCAGAATTGAGCGAAATTTTTCAATGGTTGACTGAAGAACAGTCTGGGCAGTTGTCTGAAGAAATGCGTGCACGAGTCGCAGATGAGATCGCAGATGTGCAAGTTTATCTGGTCCGACTGGCAGATCGTCTGGAGATTGATATCGCCTCTTCCGTAACAGCCAAAATGAAGAAGAATGAAGCAAAGTATCCGGCAGACCTGGTGCGTGGCAGTTCAAAGAAGTACTCGGAGTACTGAGATGCTGGTTAACGAAGACGGCAAGAGTGCGTGCCGCGTCGCGGTCTATGGCACATTGAAGCGAGGGCTTGAGAACAATCACGTTCTAAAAGATTCATTATTTCTGGGAACGGACAGCCTTGATTCGATCCTGCTTTACGACCTTGGAGCATATCCGGGAGCGAGGCGTGGGAAGTCCGATGGCATAGAGGTCGAGATATACTGGATCGAGCACAACGTTCTGCTTGCATTGGATCAACTTGAGGAATTTGATCCCAAGTTGCCACGTTCAAGTTTGTATCGTCGGGAAACAATACCAACTGCTCATGGCGATGCCTGGATATACCTCTTCAATGGCTCAGTAGCCGGCCGCAGGCCGCTCACCAAGGGAAGCTGGCGACCGCGTGGCAATTCGCTTTCCAATCGCAATGTCCCTTTGCGCACCATCACTGAGGGTGAATTACATGATCTGTGCTGATGATTTCATCGATTTGCGCAGCGATACAGTGACTATGCCTTGCGACGGTATGCGCAGTGCAATGCAGAGCGCCCGCGTTGGAGACGATGTCTATGGGGAGGACCCCACGGTGCGGCTCTTGGAAGAAGAGCTTGCGCGACGAATGGGGAAGGCTGAAGGATTGTTCCTGCCAACTGGGACACAGTCCAATCTGGTGGCACTTCTTACCCATTGTGGCAGAGGCGATGAGTATATTGCCGGGCAGCAGTCGCATACCTATAAATATGAAGGAGGAGGCGGCGCAGTACTTGGAGGAATTCAGCCTCAGCCGCTCGAATTCTGCATAGATGGGACCTTGGATCTGGAGTCCGTTCGGCTTTCCATCAAGCCGCGCGACATTCATTTTGCTCGTACTTCGCTTATGTGCCTTGAGAACACAATGCAGGGCAAGGTTCTCCCCCTTGAATATCTGCTGACTTTGCCGGCATTCGCGCTGCAGCACGACTTGCGTCTTCATCTGGATGGGGCTCGAGTATTCAATGCGTCGGTTGCAATGAGAGTAGACGTAAAAGTCATTACGGCCATGTTTGACTCGGTCTCAGTGTGCCTTTCCAAAGGGCTCGGCGCGCCTGCAGGATCCGTGCTGCTGGGGTCAGGGCCGTTTATCAGGGAAGCGCGGCGTTGGCGCAAGGTAGTTGGAGGAGGTATGCGCCAGTCCGGAATACTTGCGGCAGCGGGGCTCTATGCGTTGGAGCACAACGTAGAAAGACTCGCCGACGATCATTCCCGTGCCATTGCACTGGGGAATGGACTGGTCTCCTTGGGTTTTCAGGTTGATCCAATTCAGACCAACATGGTTTACGTCGATTGTAGTGAATGTGATGTTGAGGCCATGCGGCGGCGCCTTCTGACGAGGAGTGTCAGAATTACTTCTTCCAAGCGATTGCGACTGGTGACTCATCTAGGAATCAGTGACCACGACATTGCGCATGTACTTGAGGCATTTGCGGACAGCATTTGATCAATGCGTGCAATGAAGTATATGATTAATTAAATCATGCGCTTGGGTTCATGAGTTGATATTTGATCACAAGTTGTTGATGCGACGTTCATATTTAGGTGCTGCACAGTATGGATACTTTGAAAGCAGAGAAGTTTTTCAAGGCCGGTGAAGTCATCATGGCCCAGGGAGACGCAGGGACATGCGCTTACTTCATACAGGAAGGCCGCGTCGGCATAGTCGTTGAAAAAGAGGATGGTCATATCCTCAACATGGGCACTCGTGGTCCCGGCAGCATCATCGGTGAGATGGCTATCGTGGACAATCAGCCTCGAAGTGCCACTATTCGATCGCTCGAGAATTGCAAACTGCTGGAAATCACCAAGGACGATTTTGCCCGCAGTGTCCGTGGTGCCAATCCTATAGTTCGTCTAATCGCCCAAGTAATACTCATGCGGTATCGTGACATACTGCGCCGTTCGCAGATGCTTTCAATCGACTCTCCTGACATGCCCTCTCCTGAGCTGCTCGAGAAAGAGTACGCAGAGCAGATCAACGTAGTGCAGGCCATCAAGATGGCCAACGAATTCAAAGTAGCGATTGCTTCCGGGCAATTGCGTTTGCACTACCAGCCGATTATCTCCATCAAGACAGGCAGTATCCTGGGTTTCGAGGCCCTGATGCGCTGGCAGCATCCTGAGCGTGGGCTGATTCCTCCTGATCTGTTCATACCAATGGCAGAAGACAGTGGACTGATTATCGAGGCAAGTCGGTGGGCTGTGCGTGAAGTCTGTCAGCTGATCAATAGACTTGACGTTGTGCGGCCTGATCTGAAGGACGTCTATTTCAGTGTCAACATGTCTGCAACTGATTTTGATGAGCAGGGTTTTCTGGAGGCTTTCAACAGTATCTTGAAGGATACCCGAACCTCTGCATCGAGACTCAATCTTGAGATCACTGAGAGGCTCTTGTTGAAGCAACCCAAAAATGTGAAGGACACCTTGGACAAGTGCCGCGATCTTGGGATGGGAGTTGTCATAGACGATTTCGGTATTGGATATTCCTCGTTATCCTACCTGCATCAGTACCCCATCGACACCTTGAAGATCGACAAGAGCTTCATTCATATGATGCGTCGTGATGCGAAGGTTCTTGGACTGGTCAAATCCATATTGTCTCTGAGTGAGAACATGGCTATCAGAATTATCGCAGAAGGCGTGGAAGAGGCCGAGGAGGCAGCGCTGTTGAGCAGCCTCAATTGTGATATCGCTCAAGGATACTTTTTTTCCAGGCCCGTCGCAGAAGAGTTTCTGTATCCAATGCTGGAGCAGCGCAACCCACGTTGAATGTTCGTAGAACGCTGGTTCGATCGATCGCTCAAGTCACAGAATTGACCTTTTTCGAAAAAGGTGTAGTCTCCGAATTACCTGGACAAAAGCCAATACGCGTGCGACTTCAAGTTGCATCAAGTCGCATGCCTCCCGACAACCTATAAAAACATCGGAGTAACATGTCAGTGAACCTACGACTAACACGCAGGCGTTTCATCAAAGGAGTGATTTACTCCAGCGCCGCAGCACTATCCGGTGCAGGTGTGTACCTTGCCAGCGCCCAGTCCCGACCCGCAGCAGCGGTCGAACGATTGCTTTCCATAAACGTCAATGGACGTACCCGCCGAGTTGATGTCCTTCCTCAGGAAACACTCGCCCACACCTTGCGATACAAATTGGAACTCACGGGCACGAAAATCGGCTGCAACCGTGGCGAATGCGGCGCATGTACCGTGCTGATCGACGATGTTACCAACTATGCTTGTTCGACGCTTACCCACAGTGTCAAACAGCGAGCTGTCACAACAATCGAAGGATTGCAGTCGGCCGATGGACAATTGCACTCAGTACAGCAGGCGTTTCTTGATGAGCTTGGCCCGCAATGTGGGTTCTGCACTCCCGGCCAGGTTCTGTCTACTGTCGCACTGCTCAAGTCCAATCCCAGGCCGACACGTGCAGAAGCACGCGATGCGCTTGCAGGCAATCTCTGCCGTTGTGGTGCATACGATCACTATTTGAATGGCGTTATGCGCGCCTCGGGGCAACTGTCATGACATACATGCATATAGGCAAGGATTTCACACCCCCGTGCGCTGAAGGCAAGATCACGGGTGCCGCTCGCTACGCGGAAGACTTCAAGAAGGAGGGCATGGTGTTCGCCCGCCTTCTTACCAGTCCTGTACCTAGTGGCATGGTACGCAATATCGACGTGTCTGAGGCGCTCCGGATGGACGGAGTAGTTGGTATTCTTACGGCCGAAGATTTGCCTGAACAAGCGCGACCCGGTATTCCCGCGCTGTCAAATGAATTGATTTACGTGGGGCAGCCTATTCTCGCTGTCGCTGCCATCAGTGAGCAGATCGCCGAAAATGCACTTGAACGCATTCGGATGGATATCGAGCGTCGCTCTTTTGTTGTGGACCCTCTGGACAGTCTCATTGAAGGCGGACCGAATGCCTATCCGGAAGGCAATGTCATGATGCGTGGCGAAAATGGCATGGAACTTCGCCCTCTGAAATGGTCTCGCCAGGCAATTGAAGATTTTCGAGCCGGGCGTGAACCAGCAGCAGAGTTCACTACTGAATGGTCCTATGGAGATCTCAACGCAGCCTTTGCTGAAGCAACAGTGATCATTGAAGAACCGTTCGTGACAGCCGGGTATCCGCATCACTCCCTCGAGCCACGTACCTGTATGGCTTACTGGGAGAACGGCCGCTGCTTCTTCCATGGTTCGCTGCAGAGCCAAAGCGCTGCCAATGCGCCACTTTCCCGCATGCTGGGCATAGAACTCGATCAGCTTGTTTTCATCAATGAGACCACTGGTGGTGGTTTCGGCTCTCGAATCGGGCCGTATTCGTTCATGTCCATCGCTGGGTATCTCTCCCGCAAGGTCAACCGGCCGGTGCAGGTCCGAATTACCCGAGAGGAGGAGTTCTTCATCGGATCTGCGCGCTCGGGCATGCAGGGCTGGATCAAGGTGGGTGTCAAGCCGGATGGCAAGGTTGCCGCTGTCGACGTCATCATTGTCAATGATGGAGGTTCCAGTGGTTCGGGCAGTGGTTCGTCTTCCGCCGGTGCCATTTCCGTGTCCTATCAGCCTGCGGCCATGCGCTTCCGCGGGGCGTCCGTGTTCACCAATACCGCACCACGTGGCGCACAGCGGGGCCCTGGCCAGAACGAGATGCATGCCATTCTTGCACCGGTCATGGACAAGGCTGCGCGGCAACTCGGCATCGATCGCGTCGAGTTCCGGCGCATCAATGCCCCAGACAACAACTCCCTGATCGAAGCGAACCAGGGTCCTGTCACCAGCGCCTACATGCGCGAGGCGATTGATATGGGCGCCCAGATGTTTGACTGGCAGGCCAGGATCAATCAGCCGCGTCGCAACGGCAGCAAAGTCATCGGGATAGGGGTGGGCGAGGGGTATCACGGAGCTGGCAACAACGGCTTTGACGGACTGATTCGCATCGGGCCGGATGGCAAGATCTATCTGCACACCGGCGTCGGCAATCTCGGCACCTACTCTTATGCAGCGACTGTTCGTGCAGCTGCCGAAGTGCTGCAGTGTCCCTGGGAAAATTGCGAAATCGTACGTGCCAACAGTGATCGCGGGCTTCCCCACAGTTCCGGTCAGGGCGGCAGCAATACAATCTTCACTCACACGCGGACCAACTACGTTGCCGCAATGGACGCTGTCAACAAGATGAAGGAGATTGCGGCCGCCGAACTCGGTGGCACGGTCGACGACTACAGCATCGATGGCAGCCGTGTGTTCAAGACTGCGACGCCGGCTGAGGGCCTGACATATGCCGAGACAGCTCAGCGCGCCATTGCGCTGGGAGGCAAGTACAGCGGGGCAGAGTACCCGGAAGACCTCAATGATCTCACCAAACTTGCCGTTCAGAAGATTGCCGGCACCGGTCTGGTGGGTGTATCGAAAGACAACCTCGAGAAGAACGGCACTGCACCCGGTTTGGCCATAGCCTTCGCTGAAGTAGAGCTCGATCTTGATACGGGCAAGTTTGAAATTCGCGACTACACCGCTGTCGCTGAGTGCGGAACCGTGGTTCATCCCAAGGGTCTCTCACATGGCATGAACGGTGGTGGGGTGTGGGGGTTCGGCATGGCGGGATTTGAACGCCACGTGTATGACCCTCAGAATGGTCTGCCTGCGAACGTCGGGCTCTATCAGAGCAAGCCACCGACTTTCCTTGACGTCCCTCTGGCAATGCACACGGCAGCCGTCAATCTGCCTGATCCGCAGAGTCCGTTTGGGGCTCGTGGAATTGGTGAGCCGGCGATGGGATGTGCTGCGGCAGCCGTCATGAGCGCACTGACCGATGCATTGGATGGTCACTTGTTCAACAGAACTCCTGTGACTCCCGACATGATCATCGAGCACGTCGCGCAGTACACCTATAACAACAAGTCACTGAAAACAAATACTTTCTGAGGTTACTATGCCATCACATGACGTCATGCCGGATATCGAACTCTACCAGCCCGTGCAGGTAGAGGATGCGCTTGACCTGGCCTCTCGGCTCGCCGAGCGGGGCTGGTTGCTTGGCGGCGGCCAGGATACTTATGGCTGGTTGAAAGACCGCAACAAATCGCCTGAGGCAATGATTGACCTCAATGGAATCGAAGCTCTGCGAGGCATTCGTGAGACAGCCGACGGAATCGAGATCGGGGCGCTCACGACCCTCACTGAAGTTGCCACCAATCCGCTGATCAAGGCCAGTTACTCTTTGTTGTCTGATGCGGCGGTCAAGGTTGCCAGTCCGCAGATCAGAAACGTGGGAACGGTGGGGGGCAATTTGGTGCAGGATGTGCGTTGCTGGTACTACCGGCGCGGTTTGTCCTGCTATCGCGCAGGCGGCAATCTTTGCTATGCGGATACTCCCCAGGGGATGAATCGTGAACACGCGATTTTCGGCGCTAGCCGTTGCGTGGCCGTGACCCCCTCGGATACGGCACCGGCGCTGGTCGCGCTGGAAGCGTCCATGGTCATCCGCAGCGTATCAGGAGAGCGCGTCGTTTCCGCACAGGACTTCTTCGTGGGCCCGAACGTGGATATTCTCCATACCACTGTGCTGCAGCCCGGCGAGATACTGACGGCCGTTCGCATTCCCAACACCTGGGCGAATGCCACGTTCTACTTCGAGAAGGTGGCAGACCGCAATGTGTGGGATTTCGCACTGGTCAGCATAGCAGTGGCAATGCGCGAGTCGGGTGGTGTGATTCAGGATTCCCGCTTTGTCGCGGGTGCCGTGCAGTGCACACCACGCCGTCTGGAAGCCGTAGAAGCCGCCGTACGTGGAAAGGCCAAGGGTGAAGCGACTGCACAGGCAATCGGTACTCTTGCCAGCAATGGCGCCGAACCTTTGAATCACAACGGTTTCAAGATGCCTCTGGTAGACAGTCTGGCCAAGCGCGCACTGCTTGCCTGATAAGATAGAAGCCCGCCCGAGAGTATTTGTACTTTCTGGCGGGTTTTTTATTGCTTGTGGCAACGAGAGTGAAGGTACTTCAGGAGCGACTTTGTGGCCGATTTGATTGCTGAAAGTAGCGCTGAAGTGTTGGCCACATGGTTGCTCTCCAACGTTCCAGGGCTGCCCCCGATACTGCAGACAATCCACCTTTTGAGTATAGCCGCCATCATGGCATCGGCTGTTTTCATCAATCTTCGAGTTTTGCAGTGGGCGATTCCTGCACAAAAATTGGACGAAATGCTTGGTCGCCTGCAGGCTTGGACATGGTGCGGATTGCTAGGTGCTTTCAGTTCGGGTATCTGGTTCGTATTGGCCAGGCCCAGTCGCTATTTTTCCAATCCCGTGTTTCAGATCAAATTCGCCTTGCTCTTGCTTGCGGTTATCGTAACTGTTGCGCTCTATCGACTGGTACTGCGAGAGCCGCATCTCCCGAGCGCCGCCCGACCACACCAATGGCTCGGTAAAGGCCTCGCTTTCTTGTCATTGCTGCTTTGGATTGGTGTGGTTCTGGCTGGTCGCTGGATCGCTTACGTCGAATACCTGTTCTGGCAAGGAGAGGTTTAGTGCTCAACGAGTTCTGGTTGTCTCTGGAATATCTGCCGCTGGCAGGCGAGATCGGCGCAACGGCCTGGTTCCCTGTCATGGAATCTCTTCATGTTCTGAGTATCACCTTTCTGCTCGGAGCCATTCTGATGGTGGACCTGCGGGTATTGGGCGTAGCCGGACGCGCTTACTCTCCCGGTAGTATGGTAAGTCAGCTGGTACCCTGGGCCGCCGGGGCGTTTGTCGTCGCCAATATCACTGGACTTGCCATGTTCATTACGCGCGCGAGCGCGCATGCAGCAAACCCTGCCTTTCAAATCAAGATGGGGCTTTTGCTGCTTGCCGGACTCAACATTGCATACTTCCATTTTCGAGCAATGCCAGCCATTCTTCGCGCTCATGACGCCACTATTTTGCCGGTTCGGGCCCGCACAGCAGCTGGCGTCTCTCTTTTCTTGTGGTGTGCCATCATGCTGGCAGGCCGTTGGGTAGGTCATGTCACTTGAACATATTGAATCTCTGAATCTGCATTCGCGATGGCTTGACACTTTTTCAGCGGATTCAGAAACACAAAACTATTCCAGACATGTCGCTGGAGTGCTGCACTCCCTGGTGCGTCCCACAAAGGTTTCCGATCCGCAGCTGCTGCTGCTTTCAGCAAGCGTAGCCAACATCCTCGGATTTTCCCGGGAGTTTTGCAGCAGTGAGCACTTTCTGCGGTGCATGGCGGGCAACGAACTTCTACCGGGCAGCAAGCCATATGCCACGCGCTATGGTGGACATCAGTTCGGCCACTGGGCGGGTCAGCTTGGAGATGGCAGGGCTATTAATCTTGGCGAGTCGGGCAAAGCTTCAGTCGACACACAAAACCTGCAGTTGAAAGGCGCAGGGCCAACGCCTTACTCGCGTGGAGCAGATGGCAGGGCGGTATTGCGTTCATCTGTCCGCGAATTTCTATGCAGTGAAGCCATGCATTTTTTAGGCATCCCGAGCACGCGCGCATTGAGCCTCGTGACTACGGGAGATTCTGTGTTGCGCGACATGTTTTATGATGGAAATGCCGCAGAGGAGCCTGGTGCCATAGTGTGTCGTGTGGCGCCGTCGTTCACGCGCTTTGGGCACTTTCAATTATGCGCAATGAAAGGTGAGCTGCAGTTGCTGCAGCAACTGATGGACTTCACGATAGCCTCTGATTTTCCCGATTTGCACGCGCGTCACAAGGCGGGTGAGATCGACAGGCAGAATCTTTATGTCGCCTGGTTTGCGCAGATATGCCAGAGCACCCTCACGATGCTACTGGGCTGGATGCGAACCGGCTTTGTCCATGGAGTGTTGAATACCGACAATATGTCGATTCTCGGGCTGACCATTGACTACGGTCCCTACGGATGGCTTGACCATTTTGATCCCTCCTGGACGCCAAACACCACTGACGCCACCATGCATCGCTATGCATTCGGTCGACAGCCAGAAATTGTGCAATGGAATCTGTATCAGCTTGCCAATGCGCTACTGCCTGTCATCGGTGACAAGGCAGTGCTGGAGGAAGAGTTGGCGCGCTTTGCGACGCAGTATGAACAAATGTGGCGCGATATGATGCTGGCCAAGATTGGCTTGAAGCCCTTGTCAGTAGAGGTGGACGACGCACTGATTGCAGGCTTGATGCAGATACTGACAGAGCGCGAAACAGACATGACGATCTTTTTCAGGCGGTTGGCTGACTACGATCATCGACGAAACGACATCACGCTTGCCGATATTATGGTGGACGCACTTTACGACGTGCAGCCACTCGAGGAGTTGCAGCGCCAGCGCGTCAATAACTGGGCGACCGCATACTCGCAACGCCTTGAAAGTCAGGCGCCGGTCAAGGACGCTCGGAAATTGCGCATGGATGAGGTCAACCCCTGCTTCCTGTTGCGCAACTATCTGACCCAGGAGGCGATCGACAGGATGTCTGAAGGAGACTTCAGTATGCTGCACGAATTGCATGAAGCCTTGCAGAAACCTTACGAAGAGAATCCAAGGTTTGCACGATTTTACAGGAAACGTCCCGATTGGGCTCGCCATAAAGCCGGGTGCTCTATGCTCTCCTGCAGTTCCTGAAACAAGACTTGTCCTGGATCAGGTAGATTGTTTGGGTAAATCCAGAATCTGGAGCATTGCCTTGTGCGCGCGGCTTTCGCCAACGTCACCGCCAGCATTGCGCAATTCGAGAGCGGATTTTTGATCCACGAGATCGCAAGGCAGGATCACCAGCATTTCATAGTTGCCGGCTTCGCTCATGGCGACGCTGATGATCTCACCGATACTTTCACCGCCAGCCATGACCATGGAGTCTGTGGAAACACGCATTCCAGCGACGCTCGCGCGGTAGAGACGTTTCTTGGCCGGAGCTCGGTAATGCATGCGAGCCACAATTTCCTGTCCCGGGAAACACCCTTTTTTGAAGTCAATCACTCCTGTGACATCATAATTCAGGAGCTGTGGTGTATAGCTGTCCTGAGTGTCTGGCGTGATATGTACGATCCCCTGCCGAATTTCAGCAAGTTCCCATTCCTCAAGGTCGTCAGTAATGCCGAGCTCATCAAGTTGGTCGCGCAATTCGTCGTTGGCCGCACTCATGAGTATTTCATAACGCGGTTGGGTGTCGGGCAAACGAATGACAATGGCGTCCGATTTGCTCATTACTTCATGTGGCTGCTCGGGGACTGCTGCAAAAAGATCTCGAATAGTCTGAGTCGCTGCCGGACCATAAACGCCGTAGCGCTCCCACGACGAGGTCAGTGAACTGATGCTGGCCTTTGAAAACACGACGTATTTTTCCAGTATCTTCTTGATCGAATACCCCATGCCACGCGAGCTCAACAGAAGGTAACCACTTTCTGAGGCAAGCACGCACATGTCAGCAATAACGCGGCCGTTGATATCGCAATAAGCCCCTTGAACGCTCTGTGTCTGCGAAACTTTGTCGATATCGCAGGTCAGCTGACCCTGCAGAAACTTCGCAGCATCTTCGCCTGTGACTGCGAGAAGGTCGAAGTTGTTCAAGTCAGTGAGAGTGCTTGCCATGTGTGGTGCCCGGTTAAGTTGCCAGAATTGAGTTATCATGAAGGTGTCAAAGACGCACTTCGAGTGGGCACATGTTAACAGAAATTGAGTACAAGAAACTTGCGTGGCACAGCAGGCGAGGTATGCGTGAACTTGATCTATTGTTGCTGCCGTTTGTAGAGTCGGTATTGCCTGGCCTCGCGGCAGAGCGGCAGAACCTTTATGAACGCTTGCTGGAAGAAGAGGATCAGGATCTGTTTTCCTGGCTTGTCTTGCGCGAGCCTGCGCGGGATGCAGGTTTGCAGAGTCTCGTTGATCAGATACGGCTGCGCGGCCATGGCTCTGCGAATTGACCTGAGTGCCTCAAGAATCCTGTTCGTATTGCAGCTGGGACAACTGCTTCTGGCGTTGACCGCGACGCTGCTTCTCGCATTGGATACTACGCTTGCCATTCTCCTGATAGTGCCGATTGGGGTCTGTGCGCACTCTCTGACAAACCCTCCGCAATCTCCGCGTGCATTGGTTCTGATGGACGACGAGTGGTTCCTTGTTTACGACGAACAGGCGACATCAGCAACACTGAGGGAGCAGTTCCATTGCTCATCCTGGTTGCAGATTCTGGAGTTCAAGGTAGGCCAGGATGATTTCCCCGCAAGTACCAGCATCAGGCTGGTCATCCTGCCAGACTGCGCTTCAAGTGCTTCTCGTCGACAATTGCGAACGGTGCTTCGGTGGTATCGCTTTCCATTGACGGCTGCGGGGGCCTGAATTCAGGCGCTGGTCACTGGTATATGGACACAATTTTCCGGCACAAGAACAGTGTCCTTTCCCTCGGACAGCGTTTCCGGATAGTCCAGTGAGAAATGAAGTCCGCGACTTTCTTTTCGCGAAATGGCACTTTCGACTATGAGCCCTGATACCAGCACCAGATTGCGAAGCTCCAGCAAGTCTTTGCTGACAATATAATGTTTGTAGTAATCCGTGGTTTCCTGCTCCAGTAGCTGGAGCCTCCTGCGAGCGCGCTGCAGCCGCTCGTCCTTGCGGACAATCCCGACGTAGGCCCACATGAATCTGCGCAGTTCATCCCAGTTGTGAGCAACGATGATTTCCTCACTAGAGCGTGTCACCAGGCTATCATCCCATGCAGGGATGTGTGCGGTAGATGGAGTAATGGAAAATTTCTGTCGAATGTCGTCGCTGGCGCTGAACGCCAGAACAAAGCATTCAAGCAGGGAATTGCTTGCCATGCGATTGGCGCCATGCAGTCCAGTAAAACTGGTTTCGCCAATTGCGTACAGATTGGGGAGATCTGTGCGACTTTTCCTGTCGACCATGACGCCACCGCAGGTGTAGTGCGCAGCAGGGACGACTGGAATGCGATCACGGGTAATGTCGATGCCAAACTTGAGGCAGTTGGAATAAATGGTTGGAAAATGCTCTTTGATGAATTCTGGTGCCTTGTGAGAAATATTCAGAAATACGCAGTCGCATCCCAATCGTTTCATTTCGTGATCGATTGCACGAGCCACGATATCCCGTGGTGCGAGTTCGCCACGTTCATCAAACTTGCTCATGAAACGCGTGCCGTCCGGCAGCTCCAGCAATGCTCCCTCTCCGCGCAACGCTTCTGTTATCAGGAATGACTTGGCATGCGGGTGGTAGAGACAAGTTGGATGAAACTGGTTGAATTCCATGTTGGCTACTCGACACCCGGCACGCCAAGCCATCGCGATTCCGTCTCCTGTGGCCCCGTCCGGATTTGTAGTGAAAAGATAGGCCTTGCTGGCCCCGCCCGTGGCCAGCACGACAAAACGTGCTTTGAACACATCGACGGCGCCGGTCTGCGTGTTGAAAATGTAGGCGCCTGCGCACTGGTTGCCCGCCAGGCCCAGTTTTGAATGCGTGATCAGATCTATTGCAATGCAGTTTTCAATCAAATCAATGTTGCGGTGTTCTCTGGCTTTTGCTGCAAGTGTTTCAAATACTGCACGTCCGGTGGCATCCGTGGCGTGGATGATGCGGCGGTGGCTGTGGCCTCCTTCCTGTGTGAGGTGCAGCGGAGCGAGGTTGTCAGGTTGAAGTGGCTCCCGTGCTGCGCCCGCTTTTGCGTCGTGGGGATCTACTGTTGTGAAGGGGACTCCCTGTTCCACCAGCCACTTCACACATTCGCTGCTGTTTTCCACAACATGGGACACCATGTCTTTGTGGCAAAGTCCAGCTCCAGCATCTAGCGTATCGGCAATGTGCGCGTCGATACTATCGTCGTCATCCAGCACGGCAGCAATTCCGCCCTGTGCCCAGAAGGTAGCGCCTTGACTGAGTTCGCCCTTGCTGATAACAGCAACTTTCGCGAAGTCTGCTGTCTTCAATGCCAGTGTCAATCCCGCAGCACCGCTGCCAATGACGAGAATGTCGTAGTCGTAAACAGATGTGTTATTGTTGGGGCTCATGGTCACAGTGATAAATGCCTTTGGTGTGGAGCAAGGGGCTGCATTGTCGTCCGATGTCGAGAGCGGCTTATATTACAATCATGCAGACGCCAAGCGCCAATGGCAGGCACCCGCTTCAGAATTCGGCAAAGCATGAACGCATCAAGCGCCTTCCACAGATTCATCCGCAGTCAATTGGCTGAGAGATCGTTGCTGCTTCCCGAAACCTCGCGGAGCAGTTCTTCCGCCAGGGGGCGGAGCTTGTGAACAAAGACACTGATCAACAGCTGGTTGAGCGAGTACTCAATGGCAATCAGGCAGCCTTCAATCTGCTGGTTCTGCGCTATCAGCACAAAGTAGCTGCACTGATCTCCCGTTTCGTCAAAGACCCTCACGAAGTGGAGGATGTCACACAGGAAGCCTTCATCAAGGCTTATCGCGCGCTGAATCTGTTCCGAGGCGACAGTGCTTTCTACACATGGCTGTACCGTATCGCCGTCAACACAGCGAAAAATCACCTGGTCTCTCGTGGCCGGCGACCACCGTCGACAGACTTTGATCTGGATGATGCCGAGTTGGTCGAAGACACCACGGCATTGCGTGACACAGATTCGCCTGAGGGAATCCTCGAGAAGGAACACTTGGAAAAGTTGATCTATCAGGCGATCGACGAACTGCCGGAGGATTTGCGCACGGCTTTCACCCTGCGTGAGTTTTCCGGCCTGAGTTACGAAGACATCACGGAGATCATGGATTGTCCAGTTGGCACAGTCCGTTCGAGAATCTTCAGGGCGCGGGAAGCAATAGATAAAAAAATCCGCGACTTGATGCATTAGTTCATGGAACGAAGTCCTGCACCTGTTGTCAAAACTGGCAAGAGTGGCAATCCCAGCCTTGCAGCCGGAGTCGCCCCCCGCGTTTGTTGAGTTGAGTCTCGTTCATGAGACTCATTGATCTGACTGCCGGCAAGGTAGTCCAAGTCCCCAGAGGTAGTGCATGAGCAAGGAAAACAGTCAGGCCCGAGAGTTTGCCGAATCACTATCCGCCTTGATGGATAATGAATCGACTGAGCTGGAGCTGCGCCGGTTGTTGAAGGAAATGCCGAGTCACCCTGAGATAGCCCAGACCTGGGACCGGTACAACCTGACGAGATCCCTTCTCCATAAAGAGGTCGTGCGGCCAGTGTCTGCTGCTGGAACTCTTTCCATGCTGGAGGCATTGGCTGCAGAAGCGCCGTATGGTGGGATCAAGTCTTCTACGTCTGATGTGGCACGCAACACCTGGTTCCAGGCAGCAGGTCGTATTGCGATCGCTGCTTCGGTTGCTCTGGCCGTTTTCGTCGGGTTGCAGACATTTGTTGACCAAAGCATTCCGGAAAGCAGCATGGCGCAACGTCCTTCTGCTCTTGTTGAGGATAATTCCGAGGCACTGGCATTCACCCCAACTGAAGTTGCTGGCGATACAGGTTTCGATGCTGATGCGCAGCAACGTCTCAATGAATACATTCGCGGCGTATCCATTCAGTATCGCGAAGATGCCGTGGCTACGCCCGGTGTCAATATTCTGCAGGATTCGCAACTGATCCGGCAGGTCAATCAGATCGAGAACTAGAAATATGGAGGACAGCAGCAACTCTCCGCTGTCCTCTGTTCTTAACGAAAGCCTTTGAGCCATTCCTCCCGCGTTGTTGCAATTCAGCGCTTGCCCCTCTGACAATCGCCCTGTACTTTACGGCATCGTTGATACATTGCTGCGTTTTCGGCAATTGCCGGACAACTCGCATTGGAGAGAAAAATATGGGTTCATCTGTTCATAAAGCCACGCTTGCCATTTGGGGCGCTCTGGTGCTTTCAGCGGTACTTTCCCTGCAGTCATCACCCTCGAGCGCAGCCGAGTTGCCTGACTTTGCCGCCTTGGTCGAGCAGAACGGGCCCGCTATTGTCAATATTGCGACCATGCAGCAAGTGACCTCATCGCGGGATGAGCGGGGCGACATCGAAGAGCTGCTGCGCCAGTTGAGTCCGGATGAGCCTTTGCCCCCGGAATTGGAGGAGCAGCAGTCACGTCCCCGTGGCGGCGTAGGATCGGGCTTCATCATGTCCGAAGATGGCTATGTCATCACCAATCACCACGTAGTAAACGGTGCTGATCAGATTACTGTGACGCTTAATGACCGGCGGGTATTTCAGGCCCGCATTATAGGGACAGACGAGTTGTCTGACGTGGCACTGATCAAGATCGATGCCGAGAACCTTCCTACCGTGGAGTTCGGGGATTCAGAGGCTGTGCGCGTCGGCGAATGGGTTCTGGCAATAGGCTCGCCATTCGGTCTCGAATTCTCGGCGGCGGCTGGTATCGTCAGTGCAAAAGGCCGGGCTGTTCCGGGCAATCAAACCAACTATGTCTCATTCATTCAAACGGATGTGGCAATCAATCAAGGCAATTCGGGCGGTCCGCTTTTCAATCTTGAAGGCAAAGTGATCGGCATCAATTCGCAGATTCTGAGCAGTACCGGCGGATCCAACGGCATCTCTTTCGCCATACCGAGCAATGTGGCGTTGAATGTGGTGGAGCAGCTTCGCGACACCGGTGCTGTAAGTCGGGGATTGCTCGGCGTTTTGATCAAGGACGTCGATTTTGCGCTGGCGGAAGCGTTCTACATGGAGCGTCCTATGGGCGCCTTCGTTGACGAAGTGCAGCCTGGCAGTCCTGCCGAGACTGCAGGCGTATTGAATGACGACATCATCATGGCGTTCAATGGCAGAGAAATTGAATCGTCCTCCATGCTGCCGTTCTATGTTGGTCAGGTGCGCCCGGGGACAAACGCGGAACTGACGATCATGCGCAACGGAGAGACCATTGCACTGGATGTAGTGGTCGGAGCATTGCCCGGCAGCGGTATAGCCTCTTCGAATGCACCAATAGAGCCACCGCCAGCCAACAGCCTTGGTCTTACCATCAGCGAATTGAGTGAAGAAGCCCGGGACGTATCCGGAATTCAAGGAGTGCGGATCGAAGAGCTGCAGGACGGCCCTGCGGCAAACGCAGGACTTGAGGAGGGAGATGTGATTGTCGAGCTCAATCGCATGCCAGTTCCGGATATTGGTGCCTTCAGCGCTGCCGCCGAACAGCTGCCTGCTACCGGCTTTGTTCCGGTGCGAATTGTGCGCGAAGGGCGTGGCACAACCCTGGTGCTGGAGCTCGAATGATCCTGAAAGGTGGCATTGCCTGTCGCGCAACGCCACCTTTCAGCAGAATGTTTTCAAGGCACTTTGACGATTGCAGCCCACTGATATTCCGCCGGAAATTCACTGACAGCCCCAACCTGATACTGTAGACTTGCCGCCTTGAAAACGAGGTGGGGCGTGCTCTTGTTTTGTTCGTGCCTGACATGCCTCGTACCTCGCCCATTAATTTTCGACTTTGTGATCCTATCCTGTGAGTGATTTAAGCCACATCCGCAATTTTTCCATCATCGCGCACATCGACCATGGCAAATCCACCCTCGCAGATCGCTTCATCCAGACCTGTGGCGGCCTGGAGGAGCGTGAGATGAATGAGCAGGTGCTTGATTCTCTCGATATCGAGCGCGAACGAGGCATCACCATCAAGGCGCAGAGCGTCACTTTGTATTACGACAGCAAGGACGGTAGGCGCTATCAGCTCAATTTCATTGATACGCCCGGGCATGTGGACTTCACTTATGAAGTCTCACGCTCGCTGGCCGCATGTGAAGGTGCGTTGCTCGTTGTGGACGCAGGTCAGGGTGTCGAAGCGCAGTCCGTAGCGACCTGCTACACCGCCATCGAGCAGGGATTGGAAGTGATCCCCGTGCTCAACAAGATGGACCTGCCGCAAGCTGAGCCTGAGAAAGTGCGTCAGGAGATCGAAGAGATCATCGGTATTGATGCCTCCCAGGCGGTGTGCGCCAGTGCCAAAACAGGCATGGGCATCATCGACATCCTAGAGGAGCTCGTGCGCCTGGTCCCCCCCCCACAGGGAGATACGGAAGCGCCGCTGCAGGCGCTGATCATCGATTCGTGGTTCGACAACTACCTGGGCGTGGTGTCACTGGTCCGCGTCAAGCAGGGTACATTGCGCAAGGGTGACAAGATCATCGCCAAGACCATCGGCAAGTCACATCTGGTGGATGGCGTGGGGGTGTTTACCCCGAAGCGTCATGAAACCGATATCCTGCGCGCCGGCGAAGTAGGGTTCGTTGTAGCTGGCATCAAGGAAATCCAAGGGGCACCGGTAGGGGATACCCTGACGCATGCCTCCACTTCCGACGTCGCGGCTCTGGCAGGTTTCAAGAAGATTCAACCGCAGGTCTATGCCGGCCTGTTTCCTGTATCTTCCGACGATTTCGAGAGTTTCCGCGACGCGCTGGAAAAGCTGACGCTGAACGATGCCTCGCTCTACTACGAGCCGGAAAGCTCAGACGCCCTGGGCTTCGGATTCAGGTGCGGCTTCCTCGGCATGCTGCACATGGAGATCATTCAGGAGCGCCTGGAGCGCGAATATGACCTCTCGCTGATCACCACAGCCCCAACGGTGGTTTACGAAGTGCTGCTCACCAACGGCAAGATTGTGCGTGTTGACAGCCCCTCGGCATTGCCTGCCATTACGTCTATCGATGAAATGCGTGAGCCCATAGTGCTGGCCAGTATCCTCGTGCCGCATGAATACCTCGGCAACATCATCAATCTGTGCATCTCTCGTCGTGGCGTACAACGCGACATGCAGTTCATCGGTCGGCAGGTGTCCCTGCGTTACGAGCTACCCATGAACGAAGTGGTGCTGGACTTCTTCGACAAGCTCAAATCAGCCAGCCGTGGCTATGCCTCGCTGGATTATCACTTCATCCGTTTTGAGCCAGCCAATCTTGTCCGCCTTGACGTACTCATCAATGGCGACCGTATAGATGCGCTCGCGCTGATCGTGCATCGTGAACAGGCACACCACAAAGGGCGTTTGCTTGTGGAGAAAATGAAGGAACTGATTCCTCGCCAAATGTATGATGTGGCCATACAGGCAGCCATCGGTGGACAGATCATTGCGCGTCAGACCGTCAAGGCACTGCGCAAGAATGTGACTGCGAAATGTTATGGCGGGGATGTGTCCCGCAAGAAGAAGTTGCTCGAGAAGCAGAAGGCCGGCAAGAAGCGCATGAAGCAGGTGGGCAATATCGAAGTACCCCAGGAGGCATTCCTGGCCGTGCTCAAGGTGGATAGCTGATGGATATCGATTTTTCGCTGGTGTTGCTGGTGCTGGTGATGCTGACCGGCGCCGTTGCCCTGTTTGATCGCATGATCAATGCAGAGCCCCGCCGACAGGCGGTCGAGAAACTCAAGGCGGTTCAACAGCCCCCCAGTGAGGCGCTCGCAAATGCCATTGCCGTTGCGGAGCAGGAGCCGGTGGTCGTCGAGTATGCCAAGTCTTTTTTCCCAGTGTTGCTGATCGTATTGGTCCTGCGCTCCTTTCTTGTGGAACCCTTTCAAATTCCGTCCGGCTCCATGATTCCCACCCTGGAAGTGGGCGACTTCATCCTGGTGAACAAATTTACCTACGGATTGCGCCTGCCCGTGGTCGGAACCAAGATCGTTGCCATGAATGATCCGAAACGAGGCGAAGTGATGGTGTTCATTCCGCCGCACGACAGCCGCTATTTCATCAAACGGGTAGTTGGTTTGCCTGGTGATACCATTCGCTATGAAGACAAAGTGCTGTACATCAATGACGAACGTGTAGTCTCCGAGCCGATTGACCAGGTTGAAATCGAGATGCCCAATGGCATGATGCAGAGCGGAATCCTGCTCACCGAAAAGCTGGGTGAGGTGGATCATGAAACTCAAATCATGAATGCCCCATCGCGCGATGGTGGACGGACGGTCTGGGTAGTGCCGGAAGGGCACTACTTCATGATGGGTGACAATCGAGACAACAGTGCGGACAGCCGGGTCTGGGGGGCGGTGCCGGAACAGAACATCGTGGGCAAGGCCTTTGCTGTGTGGATGCACAAAGAGGCTGGCTGGAGCCTGCCTTCCTTCAGCCGCAATGGATTGATTCTCTGAAACGCGCACTGTGTCGCGGTTCGGCAGTGCTTCGACTCTATAATGTCCCGGGTCAAACACAGGGGATCCACGCTGCGTCGGGATCGTCTCTTTCCAGGAGAGTGCCATGAAGAATCTGTACCTGCCCATGCCAGATTTGCAGCGTGGATTTTCGAAGTTCGGCCTGCTGATGATGCTGGTCCTGCTTGTCAGCGGACTGACATTCGGGCTGAAAATATTGCCGGTGTATCTGGACCATAATTTCGTGAAAGGCGTGGCCGAAGAGCTGATCGCAGATGGTCGGGCGGCAACCCTGACGCAGGGCGAGATTCGCGAAGAGATAGCCAATGGTCTGCGTGTCAACAATGTCCGCGACTTCAATCTCAACAGCGTCACGCTGGAGCGCGAGAACGCCGAACCTGTCCTTGTCATAGAGTACGAACGCCGTGTCCCTCTGGTGGCCAATATTGATGTCGTCATCAGCTTTGACGATCGAATCGAATAAATGACGGCGCCGCTTCGACACCTCGAGAAAGGCGTCGCCTATCAGTTCAAGGACGCTGCGATTGCCGAACAGGCGTTGACTCATCGCAGTGCCAATCGTCTGAACAACGAGCGTCTGGAGTTTCTGGGCGACTCAGTGCTCGGTTTCCTTATCGCTGAAGAGCTGTTCTTGCGCTTTCCATTGGCTCCGGAAGGGGAGCTGAGCCGCATGCGTGCAGGACTTGTGAATCAGCAGAGTCTTGCCGACATCGCCACGCGCCTGGGGATCGGAGAGCTGCTGATCCTCGGCCCGGGCGAGCTCAAATCCGGGGGGCGTCAGCGCGCGTCGATTCTGGCTGATGCATTGGAAGCGGTACTTGGTGCCATTTACAGCGACGGAGGCCTGGACGCCTGCCGCGCCTGCGTGCTCCGCTTGTTTGCCGGGCAGTTTCTCAAACATGTCAGCTCCGAGCTGCACAAGGACGCCAAAACCCAGCTGCAGGAGACGCTGCAGGCCCGCGCATTGCCTGTGCCCCGGTACGAAGTCGTCACAGTGGAAGGCACTGATCACGAACAGATATTCGTCGTGTCCTGCCACGTCACACTATTGCCGAACGCGACGACAGGCAAAGGTCGCAACCGCAGGCTCGCGGAGCAGGATGCTGCGGGTCAGGCACTGCGGGCCATCGAGTCATGAAACTCTCCACCTATGAAGATCCGCTTATGACAATGCAGGATGATACTCAGAATCAGGAGCGCTGTGGCTTCATCGCCATCGTGGGCCGCCCCAACGTCGGCAAGTCCACGTTGCTCAATCATCTCCTCGAACAGAAAATCAGTATTACTTCGCGCAAGCCACAGACAACGCGACATCGCATTCTTGGCATCAAGACAGTAGGTTCTCTGCAGTTTGTCTACGTGGACACGCCAGGCATTCACAAGAGCCAGAAAAAAGCGATCAATCGCGTCATGAACAACACGGCGACCAGTGCGCTGGATGGTGTGGATGTAGTGCTGTTTGTCGTCGAGCGCATGGTGTTCAATGAAGAAGATGAAATGGTGCTCGAGGCTCTGAAGAAGGTGAAGGTGCCTGTTCTTCTCCTTATCAACAAGTGTGACCTGCTGGAATCACCCGGACGTCTGCTGCCGCATATTGAACGGATGGCAAAGAAGCGCGAATTCGCTGAGATCATCCCGCTGTCCGTACTCTCCAACCACAATCTGGATGCAGTGGAGAAATGCGTGGAGAAGTATCTGCCTCTTGGCCCATTTCTGTATCCTGTAGATCAGGTGACCGATCGCAGCTCGCGTTTTCTGGCAGCCGAGATCATTCGCGAGAAGATAACGCGACAACTTGGTGATGAATTGCCTTATGAAGTTACTGTGGAAATTGAGAAATACACCATACAGGACGGGATTGTGCACATTCACGGCCTGGTGCTGGTGGACAAGGAAAGTCAGAAGCAGATCATCATCGGTACGCGGGGAGCGCGCATGAAAACGATCGGCAGCGCCGCGCGGGTCGATATGGAAAAGGCCTTTGACGCAAAGGTCATGTTGAACCTCTGGGTCAAGGTCAAGAGCGGCTGGGCTGACGACGAACGCGCCTTGCAGAGTCTTGGTTATCACATCGACTGATTGCGGAGGGCAGGGCGATGATCGCCAGGATCGAATTGCAGCCTGCGTGGGTACTGCATGCTCAGCCCTTTCAGAACACCAGTCTGCTGGTGGATTTTTTCAGCCTGGACTACGGGCGAGTGCGAGCTGTCGCCAAGGGAGCGCGGCGCCCAAACGCCCGCAACAAAGCGCTGTTGCAACCATTTCAGCCGCTGCTTGTAAGCATGATGGGGCGCAACGATCTCAAGAATCTCACCGCCATCGAAGTCAGTCATGGGGCGTTCAGTCTGCATGGCACGCGCTTGTTCAGTGGGCTATATCTGAATGAATTGCTGGTGCGATTGCTGATGAGTCATGAACCTCAGGCAGATTTGTACCGCTCCTACCAGCAGGCAATCATTGGCTTGAGCACGGATCGAGATGTCATGGCCGTGCTGCGACGTTTCGAGCTCGATCTACTGGACGCTCTCGGATACGGACTCAATCTCCACGAAGATTGCAGGTCTGGCGAGCCAATCACAGAGGAGGGACGTTATCTCTTTCTGGCCGATGAAGGTTTTGAGCGTCTTGCGGTTCATTCTGATGCGCACGCGCTCTCTCAAACTCTGTTCAGCGGCGCAGAAATCTGTGCCCTGCGCAGTGGCGAATTTGCTGAAAAATCCCATGGTCGTGCCGCGATGCGTCTGACGCGAATCGCGTTGCAACGCTTGCTGGGGGACAAGCCGCTCGTGAGTCGAGAGCTGTTCCAGTCGCTGCGCCCCCGGGAATGATTTTACGGCCCCGCGGTTTACTTTCAGGCCAAGACAATAAAAGGTAAAATCTCGCCAAATTTTAAGTGAGACACCTTGATGTCCTTTACCTACCCGCTGATCGAATCCCAGATAGGCAACACGCCGCTTGTCAAACTCGCGCGCTTGCCTGGCGTCACCAGCAATACACTTCTGGTCAAACTTGAAGGCAATAATCCTGCCGGGTCCGTCAAGGACCGTCCCGCCTACAACATGATTCTGCAGGCTGAATTGCGCGGCGATATACATCCGGGCGATACCCTCATCGAGGCGACCAGTGGCAATACCGGCATAGCACTCGCAATGGTCTGCGCGGTCAAGGGCTACCGTCTCATCCTGATCATGCCAGAGAACATGTCCGCTGAAAGACGTGCGTCGATGTCTGCCTACGGTGCTCAGCTGATTCTCGTAACCGAAGTACAGGGCATGGAAGGTGCTCGTGACCTGGCTCAGCGCATGTCCCGGGAAGGGCGGGGCAAAGTGCTGGATCAGTTTGCCAATCCGGACAATCCCAATGCCCACTATCTGCATACCGGTCCCGAGATCTGGCGTGATACCAATGGCACTGTTACGCATTTTGTCTGTTCCATGGGCACAACAGGCACCATCATGGGCGTTTCGCGTTATTTGAAGGAAAAAAATCCTGCAATTGCCATTGTGGGTCTCCAGCCACGTGAAGGCTCGCGCATTCCCGGGATCAGGCGCTGGCCGGTGGAATACCTGCCTTCCATTTTCGATGCTTCGCGCGTAGACAAGATCATGGACATCGATCAGGCGGATGCCGAGAACACCATGCGAGCGCTCGCCAGAGAGGAAGGTATCTTTTGCGGAGTATCGTCTGGAGGCTCGGTGTTTGCAGCGCTGGAATTGAGCAAGACGCTGAGCAATGCCGTCATAGTGGCGATCGTCTGTGATCGAGGTGACAGATATCTTTCAACGGGTGTATTTGCCTGATCGCCCCTTCCGAATTCATGCGCCGAGTCATTGATGCTGACCCTGCGTGCCTCCAATGTATGTGCAGATGAGCACCAGGAACAACGTATGAAGAACGCAAGACGCCGCAACAAACTGCCCACTGATGCCTTGGAGCTGCAAATTCAGCGCCTCAGTCACGACGGGCGCGGCATTGCCAGTATCGAAGGCAAGATTGCCTTCGTCGATGGTGCACTGACCGGTGAGACCGTCAAGGCGCTCTATGTCGCTCGCCACAAGCAGTACGACGAGCTGCGGGCACAGGAAATTCTGGTGTCGGCCAGCGAGAGGGTGCAGCCTCCCTGTGCCCATGCCAGCGTATGTGGAGGCTGTGCAATGCAGCATTTGCATCCCGACGCTCAGGTGCTGTTGAAGGAGCGGGTCCTGCACGAACAAATGCAGCACATTGGCGGACTCACCCAGTATGAGCACATGCCAGCCATTCGTAGCCAGAGTGTTGCCTATCGCCGCAAGGCGCGACTGGCCGTGCGCTATGTCACCAAGAAAGAGTCCATGCTGGTAGGGTTTCGCGAGAAGAACAGCACTTTCATTGCGCAGATGACCGACTGTGCGGTGCTCAACCAGAAAGTGTCAGGCTTGATCGCGCCGCTGCGCGTCTTTCTGGCTGCGCTGGAGTGCCGGTTCACGATTCCGCAGATTGAAGTGGCCGTCGGAGAGCTCCCAACAACGTCGGCAGAGGGCATCCATCCAGCGGAAGATGTGGTGTTGATCGTGCGACATCTGGAGCCATTGTCCGCAGAGGATCACGAAGCGTTTCTGCAGTTCGCGCGGGACCATGCCGTGCAGATGTACTTTCAACCGAAGGGACCGGACTCAGTGCACAAGGCCTGGCCTGTTGATGGCGGTGACAGGCTCTATTACCACTTGCCGGATTTCGGTCTGCGCATGGCGTTTCATCCGACTGATTTCACACAGGTCAATGGTGAGCTCAATCGGCACATGATAAACCGTGCACTCACCATGCTTGATCCGCAGGAAGATGAACAGATTCTCGACTTGTTTTGCGGCCTGGGCAATTTCACGTTGCCACTGGCAACACGCAGTCGGTATGTGGTTGGCGTTGAAGGCAGCGAGGAGATGGTCAGGCGTGGGTTTGAAAACGCACGTGAGAACGGCCTCAACAACGTCGAATTTCACGCAGCGAATCTGTGCGAGGACTTCGGAGCCAGTAGCTGGGCCGCGCGCAGATACGACAAGATCCTGCTCGACCCGCCACGCTCAGGAGCTCTGGAAATCATTCCCGTCGTGGCAGCGCTGGGTGCCCGCAAGATTCTTTATATCTCCTGCAATCCTGCAACACTGGCGCGCGATGCCGGAGAGCTTGTAAAGCATGGCTATGTGCTCACCCGGGCTGGAGTCATGGACATGTTTCCACATACATCGCATGTTGAGTCCATTGCCGAGTTCGTGCTCGCCAAGTCCTGAAATTCCTGCTGAGAGTTGGTGTCGCCCCATGGTTCAGGTACGAGAAAGTCACAAGTTCAACCCCGATGGCAGTATCTGCTTCGAAGAGTGGCTTGCCACATTGCAGTTGCGCGGCACACTCGATCACCACGAACGTATCCGGCGTGCCTGCGAGCTCAGCTGGGATGCGGAACAACGGGCGCGCGCGACAAATACCGTATGGGCCGGACGCAACAGCTATCTTACCGGTCTAGAGATGGCAGAAATACTTGTGGAGTTGCGTCTCGACAGCGAAGCGCTGATTGCATCCATCTTGTACCGCAGTGTGCGGGAGTCGCGTGTCACTCTTGATTCACTGCGGACGGAATTCGGGGATGAAGTAGCAAAGCTGGTGGAGGGCGTACAGCGAATGGCCGCCATCAACGAGACTGACACCTCCCGTACCCGTGTCCTCGGCCAGTCCGGAGATCAGGTAGAGAATGTTCGCAAAATGCTGCTCGCACTTATTGATGATGTGCGTGTGGCTCTGATCAAGCTTGCCGAACGCACCTGTGCGCTGCGTGCAGTCAAGAACGCGCCTGAAGAGCGGCGTCAACGAGTGGCGCGCGAAGTGTTCGAGATTTACGTCCCACTTGCTCATCGGCTGGGTATCGGACAGTTGAAGTGGGAGCTGGAAGACCTGTCATTCCGATACCTGCAGGAAGACAATTACAAGCGAATTGCCAGTCTGCTGGATGAGCGTCGCGTGGATCGCGAACGATTCGTCGTGGAAGTGACCGAAGAGCTGCGCCGGCAGCTGGACCGGGCCAATATTGATGCGGAAGTGACAGGGCGCGCAAAGAATATCTACAGCATCTGGCGCAAGATGCAGGCGAAGAAACTCGATTTCTCGCAGATATTCGATATCCGTGCAGTACGCATTCTGGTGCCTGAAGTTCGCGACTGCTATGCCACGCTTGGCATCGTGCATAACCTCTGGCGCGTGATACCCAATGAGTTCGATGACTATATCGCGACCCCGAAGGAGAACGGCTACCAGTCCCTGCATACCGCTGTCATTGGTCCTGACAAGAAAGTTTTCGAGATTCAGATCCGCACTTTCGCAATGGATGAAGATGCAGAGCTGGGTGTCTGCGCTCACTGGCGCTACAAGGAAGGCATCACGGATCCGCATTACAAGGACAGCTTCGACGACAAGATTGCGTGGCTGCGGCAGTTGCTGGCCTGGCATGACGAGATGGGGATGGTGGGTGGTTTGGCGGAGCAGCTTCGCAGCGACTCTTCTACGCCTGATCGCATCTATGTGTTCACGCCTGAAGGCCATGTCGTGGATATGATGATGGGTGCCACGCCTCTCGATTTCGCCTATTACGTACATACCGAAATTGGCAACAAATGCTGCGGCGCTCGCGTGAATGGCAAGACGGTTCCTCTGAGCTATCGACTGCAAACTGGCGACCGGGTGGAAGTGCTTGCAGATGAACAGAGCACTCCGAGTCGCGACTGGCTCAAGCCCGGGTTGGGTTACGCCAATACGCCGCGTGCTCAAGCCAAGCTGATTCAATGGTTCAAGACACAAGGGCGCGAGCAGAACGTCAACCATGGTCGCGCACTGCTTGCAGAGGAGTTCGAGCGTCTTGCTGTGGCCCATCCCAATTATCGTGACCTAGCCCGTAAATTGGGCTGCAAGAATGAAGAGGGACTGTTCGCGGCGGTGGGCGTCAGTGCCATCGGAGTGGACGAAGTGATTGCCGCAGTTCAGGAACTTTTGCAATTGCTGTGTGTTCTCGAAGAATCCCGCCTTGCGGCGGAGTCGCCGGTGCAGCAGACACATGTCTTTGGTGCGGGACGTTTCTCCACTCAGCTCGCCAGCTGTTGCTCCCCAATGGAAGGGGATCCTGTAGTTGGCTGTCTGAGTGAAGACAATCATGTGGTTGTTCACAGACCTGATTGTCCAGTGGCGCTGCATTACCAGCTCGAGAGCGACGAGAATTTCATTGAAGTGCAGTGGGGTGACGGGCGGCGCATCAGCATGCTGGTGGAGCTGTACATTCTGGCCTATGACCGAGCAGGTCTGTTGCGCGACATCACCACTATTCTGGCGGATGCGCAGATAGAAGTGATGGAAGTCAATACGCGCACCGATCGAAACTCTGGTACCGCCCGTATGAGCCTGCAGGTGGAAGTGGATTCCTATCCGGTGCTTTCGAGAGTTCTCGAAAAAATCAGCCGATTGAACAATGTCATTGAGGCTCGCCGAGTAGTCGCTGGCAGCTCTCCCGACTTGCCAACACCAACAAGCTACGCGTGACTACTGCCAATGCACTGGAGAGCTTTGTCCATGACTGATACCCCTTCACTGAGTCAACTGCTGACGGTCATGCGGCAACTTCGTGATCCCGACCATGGGTGTGACTGGGATAGAAAGCAGACGCTTCAGTCCCTCATTGCCTACACTCTGGAAGAAGTCTATGAAGTCATTGATGCTGTCGAACGCGGTGACTTCCTGCAATTGCGCGATGAGCTTGGTGATCTGCTGTTTCAGGTAGTGTTCTATGCGCAGATCGCCAACGAGGAAGGTCGCTTCAACTTCAATGATGTGGCCCAGGCTGTTGCAGAGAAACTCCTGCACCGCCATCCCCATGTATTTCCTGACGGCACTATGCAGAGTTTTGGCAGCGAGACTCTGGCGCTTGACGCAGAGACGGTGGCCATTCGCTGGGAACAGATCAAGAATCTGGAGCGTGAGTTGAAAGCGTCGCGCACGCCGTCGGGAACAGTGCCCAGTGTTCTGGATGATGTTCCTGGCACTCTCCCAGCCATGGAGCGCGGGCGCAAATTGCAGAAGCGAGCCGCATCGTTGGGGTTCGACTGGCAGGACCCGCAGCCGGTGCTTGCAAAGCTTCTTGAGGAAATTGCCGAACTTGAAGTGGAAATGAGGCGCCAGGACAAGGAAGGAATGCAGGCAGAGTTTGGCGATGTGCTGTTCAGTTGCGTCAATCTTGCGAGACATCTCGACATTGATCCCGAGACGGCGTTGCGCGCTGCCAATCGCAAGTTTGAGCAACGCTTTCGCAGTATGGAGGTTGTCGCTTTAGCGCGTCAGATGCCTTTGCATGCCATGGATATGGCAGCACTTGATGATTTGTGGAATGAGATCAAGACAGAAGAAGCCAGAAGTAAAGTTTGAAGGCACGTTTGTGGCTGACCATGCGCCTCCTTGTTTCGGTGCTTGCCTTTGGTGTAAGGTCCAAATCTTTGGATTGCCGCGTTAATTTTCAATAGAAAGTCTGTCTGAAATGATTTCAGACATTATTCAGGAGTGTTTTATGCGAGTGATATTGTTGGGGGCCCCTGGGGCGGGGAAGGGGACGCAGGCACAATTCATCATGACGAAGTTTGGAATACCGCAGATTTCTACAGGCGACATGCTGCGTGCGGCCGTCAAAGCGGGCAGTGCCCTCGGCTTGCAAGTAAAAGAGGTCATGGCTTCTGGTGGGCTTGTTACGGATGAAATCATCATTGCACTAGTGAAAGAGCGCATCACGCAGGCAGATTGCGCAAAAGGATTTCTGTTCGATGGTTTCCCACGCACGATTCCCCAGGCACAAGCTATGGTGGACGCCGGTATCGCCATTGATGTCGTGGTAGAGATCGCTGTTGAAGACGAAGACATTGTAAAACGTCTTAGCGGTCGTCGCGTTCACCCCGATTCAGGACGCATTTACCACACAATCTTCAATCCTCCTGCGCGCGAAAATCTCGATGATCTGACTGGTGAGGCACTGATCCAGCGTGACGACGACAAGGAAGAAACGATTCGCAAACGCTTGCAGGTTTATCACCAGCAAACCAAGCCACTTGTCGATTTCTACAAGGATCTGCAACGCGCAGGCAGTGCAGTCAAAGTCGAGCAGCTCAATGGTGCTGTTGATGTCGAGATTGTGCGAACAGAAATTACACGCTTGCTCAGTGCCATGTAATTCCCAACAGAGAGCGCCAGAGCAACGCTGGCGCTCTCATTAAAAATGTAGATGCGCGATGCTGAATTTTCTCAAATACCCTTTCTGACATTCTTCAATTGGTTTTTTCGCAAAAAAACGCGGAATAAGTTGATTTTTTTCAAAAATTCCAAGCAGTGATGCTGTATGAGCGATATTATTTGTGCTATGGTGCGGCTCAAACAAGGCTAGGCCTCTGTTGAAGAAATTAAAGTGGTTTTGTTCCACATATTTGGAGAGATATCAGTATGGCTAAAGTTAAAGCGACAAAGAAGGCGCCTGCTAAATCGGCAGCAAAAAAAACCGGTGATGCTGCTCCTGCAAAAGTGACAACGGCATCAGCGAAAAAGCCAAAGGGCGCAGCCCCAAAAGCCAAGCCAGTTGCAACAGCAAAAGGCAAAGCCGCTTCTGCTAAAACTAAAGCTTCCAAGAACTCTACCGCTACAAGCAAGACGTCCGCTGTAAAAGCCCGCACTGCTGCAACCAAACTTCAAGCTACTCAAACCGCTGCAAAACTCAAGGCAAGTGCTGACGCGCGAAAGATTACCATTGCAGCAAAAGCTGAAGCAGATCTTGCCAAAGCAGTGAAGGCATTCGCGGATGCGTGGAAGAAGAAGCGGTCCAAGGCTGATTCCACCAAGGAAGCAGCTCGTACCAAGAAAGAAGAGCTCAAGCGCAAGATTGCAGCAAAGAAAGCTGCCGTGAAAGCGAAAGCGGCGGCACAAAAAGCGGCGGCCAAAGCCAAGTCAGCGGCGAAGAAGCGTATTACTCGGGAGCGCATCGCTACGAAACGCGCACTTGTGAAAGCACGCGCGGCAGCGAAGAAACTTGCACTGAAGGAGAAGACAGCAGCACGACGTGCAGCGCTGAAAGCAAAAGCGGCTTCCAAGAAAGTTGTCAAAGCCGTCAAGTCCGCTGTGTCAGGAGTCGCTGCGAAAGTCAAAGCTGCAGTGAAAGGCAAAGCAGCTGCCAAGAAAGCGCCAGCGAAGGCAGCCGTAGCGAAAAAGGCAGCGCCTGCAGCCAAGCCTGCTGTGAAAAAGGCTCCTGTGGCCAAGAAAGCTGCGCCTGCAAAGAAGGCAGCTCCTGTCAAGAAAGCAGTGCCTGCCAAGAAGGCTGCGCCAGCGGTAAAAGTTGCTGTGAAGAAAGCGGCAGTTGTGAAGAAAGTAGTTGCTGTGAAAAAGGCTGTGTCTGCTCCCAAGGCAGCACCAGCGAAGGCAGCACCCGCGAAGAAAGCAGCACCGGCAAAGAAAGCTGCAGCGCCTGCTGCAGCACCAGTGGCTCCCGCCGCTGCGCCTGCTCCGGCAGCGAGTTGATCTGATGCGTCCTGAGCAAGGACGCAAGCATAAGGTATGACCGATCCCTCAGAGCAGGAATGTCCTGAGGGATCTTTTAATTCAGATCTGTATACTCCCGCCATGACAAAAATTCTCGCTATCGATACGTCTCACGCAATTTGCTCAGTAGCACTGAATATTTCTGAAAAAATCACTTCACGTGTCAGTGCTGCTCCGCGTCAGCACGCACGACAATTGCTGCCAATGATCGAAGCGCTGCTTGCCGAGCAGGGCCTGCGTGCTCGCGATCTGGATGCTATCGCATTAGTCATCGGGCCGGGGTCTTTCACAGGTCTGCGGATCGGTGCCGGTGTCGCACAAGGATTGTCGTTCGCCACGGGTGTCCCTGTGTTATGTATTTCTTCGCTGGCTGTGATGGCCATGCAAGCGCATCTCGAACAGCACTGTGACTTGGTGAGTGTCTGTCTGCTTGCTCGCGAAGACGAAGTGTATGCGGCGAGTTATCAAATTGTTGGCGAAGACCCGATTCTGATCGGGAATGAGCAGGTCTGCGAACCTTCTCTGGCGATCTTCACGCCAGATGGATTTGCCGCGGGTGATGGCTGGACTCTGTTGCCCGCTGCACGTGGCAGCCATGCCACCATGCATGAATGTAGATCGGACGCCAAGACGTTGAGCATGATTGCAGTGCAGCACTGCCGTAAAGGGTTGGGAGTGTCTGCGCCAATGGTGCTTCCTGTGTATCTCAAAGAACAGATGGACTATCAGACCTGACATGGAACTCTCACTATTTCAGATTACGTTTCTCGCTTTTCTGCAAGGCCTTACGGAGTTCCTGCCGATATCAAGTTCCGCTCACATTCTCCTTCCCAAGGAATTGCTGGGCTGGCCGGACCAGGGGCTGGTATTTGATGTCGCGGTCCATATCGGCAGCCTGATTGCAGTGCTGACGTATTTCCGGGCGGACCTTGCCAAACTGTTCGGGGCCTGGGCTCGTTCGTTGACGGGGGGTGGCATGTCGCTGGACGCAAGGCTGGCTTGGTTTGTTGTGCTAGGCACGATACCCGCTGGAATCGCCGGATTGCTGCTTGCTGATGTCATCGAGCTGTATGCGCGCTCCATGCTGCTTATAGCGTTCACCTCCATTTTCTTTGGCATTCTGTTGTGGTGGGCTGACAGCCTGAAAGTAGAACGCGTCGATCTTGACAAGCTCTCCCTGCGCACCACCCTCATTGTTGGCTTTGCACAAGTCCTGGCGCTTATTCCAGGTACGTCTCGATCCGGCGTTACCATGACCGCTGCACTGGCCTGTGGACTTGACCGCAAGGCGGCTGCGCGATTCTCGTTTCTTCTGGCAATTCCGATAATCATGGCCAGCGGTCTGCTCAAAGGAGCGGAGTTGCTGCAGGACAATTCGCAAGCCCAGTTGGGCATACTGGTCTACGCCATCATCGTCTCTGCTTTTGTGTCCTTTTCCTGCATTCACTATTTCCTCAAGCTCATCGAGCGCACAGGCTTCATGCCATTCGTCATTTATCGCGTGTTGATGGGCCTGGGACTGCTGGCTGTTCACTTCTTCGTGCAGTCCTGAGGGGATTGCATTGCAATGTCTGCCGCGTCTGATTTCCAGTTGTGCAAGAAGGACGGACTCCTCACGTTGATCAGAGTCAGCGATCCCTCTCTGGGGGCCATCAGCGTTGATTTTGACGACAAGGCCATGGCCTGGCGTCAGCGGCACCCACTGCAGCCGGAAGCGCTGTTAAAGGCGACAGGAGTGCGTATGGGTCAGTCTTTGCGAGTCATCGATGCTACGGCTGGTTTGGGCCAGGATGCTTTCATTCTGGCCCATGCAGGATGCGATGTATTGATGCTGGAGCGTTCCTTGCTGCTCCACGCCTTGCTTGAAGATGGACTGCAGCGCGCAGCGCAAAGTGAGGATGTTCGTGTCCGCAATGCCGCTGCCAGGATGCAGTTGGTGCTGGGCGACAGCAGTTGCATTGATTTTGCAACACTGGGCGATGCCCCTGATGTCATTTATCTTGATCCGATGTTTCCCGAGCGCCGCAAGAAGTCAGCGAAGGTCAAGAAGAACATGTTCATGCTTCAGCAATTGCTGGACGATGAGCCTCCGGCTGATGGCCTGCTGCTCAAGGCGCTGCAGGCAGCGCAGAAACGAGTAGTGGTCAAACGGCCGCGAATTGCCGGATTCCTGGAAGAGCGCAAACCATCCTTCCAGTTGCTGGGCAGTTCAAGCCGCTTCGATATCTATCTGACTCAGCCGACGAGCCGTATCAGCACGTCTTCATAGATCCTGCTAAGCGCATCCAGATCGGCTACGCGCACATTCTCGTTGACCTTGTGAATGGTGGCATTGCACGGCCCCAGCTCCAGCAGCTGAGCGCCGGTTGGCGCAATGAAGCGGCCATCGGACGTGCCCCCAGTGGTGGAGCACTCCGTATCGATACCTGTCACCGCCTTGATACTTGCCGCGACAATGTCTATCAGTGTTCCACGTTGCGTCAGGAAGGGCTTTCCTGACAAATGCCAGGCAAGGGAGTACTCCAGGCCATTCGCATCCAGGATAGCCATCGTACGCGTTTTGATGGCCTCTTCAGTAAGAGCTGTGGAATAGCGGAAGTTGAATGCAACGTCGAGTTCGCCAGGTATGACGTTGTCAGTGCCCTTGCCAGCATGAATGTTGGAGATCTGGAAGCTGGTCGGCGGAAACGATTCGTTACCCTCGTCCCAGCGTTCGCGGCACAGGGCATCCAGCGGCGCCATCGCCCTGTGAATGGGATTTCGGGCCAGGTGCGGATACGCCACATGCCCTTGAACGCCATGGACGGTCAGGCGCCCGTGCAATGAGCCGCGCCTGCCAATTTTGATGACATCGCCGACTTGCGACGTGCTGGAAGGTTCGCCAACGATGCAGTACTGAATTTTTTCCTGACGCTTCTCGAGCACCTCGATTACTTTGACCGTGCCGTTCACGGCGCTGCCTTCCTCATCGCTGGTGATCAGGAAGGCAATCGATCCGCGCAGAGGCCGACCCGACGCGACAAAGCGTTCGCAGGCGGTGACCATCGCGGCGATGCTGCCTTTCATGTCCGCCGCGCCGCGTCCATAAAGAACGCCATCCCGAACCTGTGGCGAAAAAGGGTCGCTGTCCCAATGCTCACTGGGGCCGGGTGGAACAACATCAGTATGCCCCGCGAACGCAAACAGAGGGCCTTGCGTGCCCAGGCGGGCCCAGAAATTCTGTACTTCACCGAACGGCAGTGATTCCACCACAAAGCCCATCGCTTCAAGGCGCTTCGCCAGCAGTGCATGGCACCCGCCATCACTGGGAGTAACGGACGCTCTTTCAATCAAGGCCTTCGTCAAGGCCAGAGTAGGGGACATGGCATTACCTGCAAAAGACGCAAGAAGCGTCCTCAGTTGTGAGTGTGAAGTTCTTCATTCAGTGCGATGGCTGTCTTGTTAGCCTTGCATTCCACGGCGCCCGTGACAGAGTTGCGACGAAACAGCAGGTCAGACTTACCCGCGAGTTCGCGTGCCTTGCGCGTGCCAACCACCTGATTGTCCTTGTCCAGCAGCAGTACCTTGGTGCCGGCTGTCACATAAAGACCCGCTTCGACGATGCAGCGATCTCCCAGCGGAAACCCGAGTCCGGCATTGGCGCCGATCAGGCAGTCGCGGCCAACTGAGATGACTTCAGTGCCGCCTCCGGAGAGAGTGCCCATGGTGCTGCAGCCACCCCCCAGATCACTTCCGGAACCGATCATGACGCCGGCGGAGATGCGCCCTTCAACCATGGCCGGGCCTTCAGTGCCAGCGTTGAAGTTGACGAAACCCTCATGCATGATCGTGGTGCCTTCACCCAGATAGGCGCCCAGTCTGACCCGTGCTGTGTGCGCAATGCGCACGCCCTTGGGAACAATGTAGTTGCTCATTTTCGGAAATTTGTCGACGGACATCACTTCAAGAAGTTCGCCCTGCAGTCGCGCTTCAAGCTGGCGCGCCGGCAGATCGGCGAGGTCGATAGCGCCCTTGTTCGTCCATGCCAGATTCTGCAACAGACCGAAGGCGCCCGTCAGGTTGAGTGAGTGGGGTTTGCAGAGACGATGCGAGAGCAGATGCAGCTTCAAATACACTTCCGCAATGCAGGTGGGTGCTGCATCGGTCTCAATAAACATCACAGTGAGGTCGGCCTGCGCGCCCGCCATGGCTTGCAAGGACAAAAGAATATCCTCGGGCGCGCTGGTCAGCAGGCCTGGCACCATTGCGGTGGAGAGGCTCAGTGCTGTATTCCCTTCCTTGTACCCACATGCTGCTGCCAGTGCTGCGGCAAACACCGCAGAGGGTGCGCGCAGAACAACAGGAAAAAATACTTCTATGATGTCGCCGCGCCCATTGCGCGTGGCGAGTCCGATCCCGAGACTGTGCAGAGACAGTGTGTGTGGCATGGTTTGCAATCTCCAGTGAATGTAAGCAGATTTCAGGCGTCAGCCAGCAGCGAGTTCAGAACGACCGGGTCGGCACTGCAGAGCCAGCCGCCTGGAGCGCGTATCAGTGGACGGCGAATCACCGCTGGCCATGCCTGCATCAAGGCCGCAGCGTTGTTCGGCTCCAGTGACACACGTAACTGTTCCGGGAGGCCCCGCCAGGTAGTGCCTCGTGAATTGATGAGAGTGGACAATGGCAGGGCGCCGAGCAGTTCATCACAAAGCGCCGCGTCCAGCCCCTGCTTTCTGTAATCGTGAAACTGATAGGAAACATCATGCGCGTCGAGCCACTGCCGGGTCTTCCTGATCGAATCGCAATTGGCTATGCCATAGACAGTGATCATGACTCAGTCGCCCAGCTCCTGACGTATGTCATTCTGCAGCTTCTCAATGTCTTCCGCGTCGGTAATCTTGCGGTTGTCAGTGTCCAGAATGAAGAACAAGTCTTCCACGCGTTCTCCGAGTGTCGCAATGCGAGCGTTCTGCAACTGAATGCTGTGATCAGCGAAAATCTTGCCAATCGACGCCAGGATGCCAGGCTGGTCAGGGCAGTTGATTTCCAGTGTCGTGTAAGGGTTGTCGTCGGAATTGATGACTTCAGTTTCAACGTGTCTGCTGAAATGTTTGAGCTTGCGATCGATCCGCTTGGTGGATGCCTTCAGGTGTTGACTTGGGTCCAGAAGGTACTCACGAATCAGGCCGATTATTTCCTTGCGGCGCACAATGCTGCCACTGACAGGGGTGCCATCACTTTCCAGCACTGTGAAAGTATTCATGCAGTAGTTTTTCGCGGATGTGAAAATGCGCGCATCCATGATGTTCAAACCGAGCTTTTCGATGGCAGATGCGGTGCTGGCAAACAGATGATTGCGGTTGAGTGTGTAGATGAATATCTGTGTCCCGCCCTCAGTCACTGTGTCACTCGTGTCTTCGACCAGAATCAGTGTGTCCTGACCTTCATTCCGAGCAACTGCTTCCGTATGCCACGCAATGTTGGCGGAGGATTCGCGAACGAAATATTCATCATCGACATTGGCCCATATGTGCTCGATCTGCTCCGGACCGATGCCGCGATCGGTCAACTTGAGCATGACGCTTTCCTGCTTGTCCTTGATGCGGTCAGCGCGATCGATGGGATTTTCCAGCCCGCGGCGCAAGGCCCGCTTGGTGCTGAGGTACAGCTGCCTCAGCAGTGCCGCACGCCAGGTATTCCAGAGCGTCGGATTCGTGGCACAAATGTCGGCGACAGTCATGGCATAGAGATAATCGAGGTGCAACTTGTCGCCGACCTGCAGAGCGAACTGTTGAATCACCTCAGGATCAGCGATATCCATGCGTTGCGCTGTCATCGACATAAGCAGATGTTTGCCTATCAGCCATGCCACCAGTTTGGTGTCCCACGCGCTTAGATGATGCAGTCGGCAGAACTCCGCGCCGTCGACCATGCCCAGGGTGGAATGATCGCCACCACGTCCTTTGGCGATGTCGTGATAGAGACCGGCGATGTAAAGAAGCTCTACTTTGGGCAGGCGCTTCACGATGTGCGCTGCGATCGGGAATTGCTCCTCGGCACCCGGATAGCGGAAGCGGCGCATGTTCTCCACGACCTGCAATGTGTGGGCGTCAACCGTATAGATGTGGAACAGGTCGTGTTGCATCTTGCCTGTGATGGCTCCGAATTCCGGCAGATAGCGCCCGAGCACACCGTAGCGCGACATGCGTCTGAGCTGCGACGTCAGCTCGTGAGGGGAGCGCAGCAATTCCATGAACAGGGTGATGTTGCGCAGGTCCTTGCGAAACTTCTCATCGATGATGACACTGTTCTCTCTGATCAGCCGTATGGTGGCGGCCCGCACGCCTTTGATCTGCGGGTTCTGCGCCATCAGCACAAAAATTTCCAGAAGAGCGAATGGAAAGCGCTTGAAGACGCCAGGCTGCGTGACTTCGATATAGTCGTTGCGAATCTGGAAGCGCTTGCTGATGACCTTGATCTCCTCCTTCTCGCCAGCTCTCAGAATCGCTTCGTCGAAGTGTTGCAGAAGCACGTCATTCAGTCCGCGCAGTGTGGCCACGGCGCGGTAATATTGCTGCATGAGCTTTTCGACGGCCAGGCTCTTGTCGTCATCCTGATAGCCGAACAGGCGGGCGAGATCTTTCTGGCGATCAAACAACAGGCGATCTTCCCTGCGCCCTGCGAGCAGATGCAATCCGTACCGGATTCGCCAGAGCAGTTGCTCGCCCTGTGCCAGATCCTGGTATTCGGACTGCGTGAGAAAGCCAAGTGACACCAGGTCAGCAAGCGTGTCCGCCTTGTAGTGGCGTTTCGCAATCCAGGCAATTGTCTGAATGTCGCGCAGGCCGCCTGGCGAAGTTTTGACGTTGGGCTCCAATGCGTAGTCGATATCGTGGTATTTCTCGTGGCGCGCAATCTGCTCATCGCGCTTGGCTTTGAAGAAGGCTTTGGTCGGCCAGACGCTGTCGCACTGTGTCATGGCTATCATTGCATCGCGCAGCGCTTCCGGGCCCACGATGGTTCGGGATTCCATCAGGCTGGTTGCGACAGTAATGTCCTTGAGGGCTTCCTGCCGACATTGCTGGATTGAGCGGACGCTTTGACCGATCTCGAGATTGATGTCCCAGAGGAATGTGAAGAACGCACTGATGTTCTGTTTGTAGTCCTGATGATTGTCGAGACGTGTAAGCAGCAGCAGATCTATATCGGAATGCGGATGCAATTCTCCGCGTCCATAGCCGCCTACTGCCAGCAGGCTGACATTGCTGACATCGCCCCAGGAGTAGCGCTCCCAGGCACAGCGCAGCAGCTGATCCATGAACCAGGAGCGGCCGGTGACCAATTGCACGATGTCGGCGTCCTGTCGATACTGCTCATCCAGAATCTGGCGTGCGTGAGCCAATGCCTTCTTGAACAGCGGCACTGGTTGCGCACAATCCTTGACGCTTTTGCGAAAGCGCTCCAGGTCAAGCAGCGAGTGACGCAGATTCATATCCATTTCACAGGGAGCGACAATCATGGCTGCATGGCCTGGAGTGTGCGCCGTTGCCGACGCCAGGGGCTCAGAAGTTTTCATCGCTGCGTCGTGTCAGCACTTCCACACCGTCAGTCGTCACAGCCAGCGTGTGTTCCCACTGAGCAGAGAGGCGGCGGTCGCGTGTGGTGACTGTCCAGCCATCGGATTTGGAGAGTTTGGTGTGATGCGTGCCAGCGTTGAGCATGGGTTCAATCGTGAAGGTCATCCCTTCCTGCAGGACAATCCCAGTGCCGGGCTTGCCGAAATGCAGCACCTGTGGATCTTCATGAAAAATTCTGCCAATGCCATGGCCACAGTATTCGCGCACGACTGAAAAATGGTTGCTCTCTGCCAGGGTCTGGATGACATGTCCGATGTCGCCGAGACGCGTTCCTGGTTTGACGATCGCAATCGCGCGATAGAGGCACTGCCTGGTGATCTCGATGAGACGCTCGACATGGGACGGCACCTCGTCTATTACGAACATCTTGCTGGTATCACCATGGAAGCCGTCTTTGATGACGGTTACATCGATATTGATGATGTCGCCTTTTTTCAGAATCTTGGTGTCGCTCGGAATGCCATGACAGATTACGTGATTCACGGAAGTACAGATGGATTTGGGGAAACCGTTGTAATTCAGCGGGGCTGGAATGGCCTGTTGTACGTTGACAATGTAGTCGTGGCAAAGCCTGTCCAGCTCGCCGGTACTGATGCCCGCCTGCACATGGGGGCCAATCATTTCGAGCACATCCGCCGCGAGGCGTCCGGCCACTCGCATTCTTGCAATTTCGTCAGGCGTCTTGATGCTGATTGCCATAATTCAGGTAGAGGTCTCGTCGAGCTGTCCACGGGGAGGTTAAAGGCCGAGCCATTGTAAAGCAGGACTTCCCTGATTGACACCGTTGCCGGGGGCCGCAGGTGTCGGTGCCTTTTGACCTGGCGCTTTATGTCCTGAGGCCGCTGTGGTATAAAGCGGCGCGCTTTGAAGCTCCCAAGGGAATAACTGGCGCAATCACATCTAAACCAACGTCGCACATACATCGACACATGTGTTCTGGGTGCCTCGCGCGCGACAACGTGCTCGGGGTTGAATCATGGGGTGTATGGAGGCTTAACCCGAAACAAAGGAAAAATCATGGCTACTGTTTCAATGAAGGAAATGCTGAAGGCGGGTGTCCATTTCGGCCACCAGGCCCGTTACTGGAACCCGAAAATGAAGAAATTCATCTTTGGTGCGCGCAACAAGATTCACATCATCAACCTGGAACACACTGTTCCGGCTCTGAATTCAGCGCTCGAGCAAGTGCAGGCACTGGCGGCTCGCAAGAAGAAGGTACTGTTCGTCGGTACCAAGCGCGCGGCTGGCAAGATCATCAAGGAGCAGGCTGAGCGTGCCGGCATGCCCTATGTCGACCACCGCTGGCTCGGCGGCATGCTGACCAACTACAAGACTATCCGTGGGTCCATCAAGAAACTCCGCGATCTGGAGACTCAGGCTCAGGACGGCACATTCGACCGCATGACCAAGAAGGAAGCGCTGATCCGTCGCCGTGCGATGGATAAGCTGGAGCGCAGCATTGGCGGCATCAAGGAAATGGGCGGTCTGCCTGACGCTCTGTTCGTGATCGATGTTGATCACGAGCGCATTGCCATTACCGAAGCAAACAATCTTGGCATTCCCGTTATCGGCATCGTCGACACCAACAGCAATCCAGATGGCATTGATTACCCCATCCCCGGCAACGACGACGCCATTCGCGCCATTGAGCTGTATGCTCGTGCTGTTGCGGACGCGTGCATCGAAGGCCGTGGCGATCTGAACGTTGTCACAAGTGACAGCGAGTTTGTTGAGGTCAGCGACAGCGTGGCTGCCAGCGAGCAGACTGGAAGTGCAGCAGCTGGCGCATAAGTCCGCCTGACAAGCAGAGGAGCGTCAGCGATGACACCTCACTCCCCAAGCGAGGCCGCTTGCCGAAGATAGAGCGGCCATCGCTGGAACAGGGAGAAAGAAGAGGGGCTTCGCCCCTTTTTTTTAGCCAGTTTTGACACATTGAATTCACCTTGGAAATCGACAGAGGCAAACAAATGGCAGAAATTACAGCAGGCATGGTCAAGGAGCTGCGTGAGCGCACCGGGCTGGGAATGATGGATTGCAAGAAGGCATTGGTGGAAGCCAATGGAGACATGGAAAAGGCGATCGACGATCTGCGCAAGGCGAGTGGCCTGAAGGCTGCCAAGAAAGCCGGCCGGATTGCTGCGGAAGGCGTGGTGCTGACCAAAGTGTCGGACGACGGTAACTTCGGCATCATCGTTGAAGTAAACAGCGAGACGGATTTCGTCGCTCGCGACGAGAATTTCCTGAGCTTTGCGAACAAAGTCATCAACGAAGCCTTTACACGTCGAGTGTCAGATGTAGCCGCGCTGATGGCGGGCGATCTTGAAAAGGTGCGTGAAGCTCTGGTGCAGAAGATCGGCGAAAACATCAATGTACGTCGCATCCAGATCGTAGAGTTCAAGAACCCCAATGTCGGGATCGTGGACACCTACATCCACAGCAACAATCGTATTGCTGTCGTTGTTGCACTGAAAGGGGGAGACTCTACCCTAGCCAAGGACATCGCCATGCACGTGGCCGCTGTCAACCCGCTGGTTGTCCGCTCGGAAGACGTGCCAAAAGAGCTGCTTGCCAAGGAATCCGAGATCTACTCTGCGCAGGCACGTGAAAGCGGCAAACCTGAAGAGATCATCGAAAAAATGATTCAAGGCAGGCTGCGCAAGTATGTAGCGGAAGTGAGCCTGCTGGACCAGCCTTTCGTGAAGGATGGCGAAATAACCGTAGCTGCCTTGCTGAAGAAAGCTGGCGCCGATGTGGTGAGCTTCATTCGTTATGAAGTAGGTGAAGGCATTGAGAAGGAAGTAGTCGACTTTGCATCGGAAGTGGCTGCTGTAGCAGGCCTGTAAGAACGTCAATCGGCAGTACGGACAGGATGGCATGCTCATGGTAAAAGCTGAAAAGAAATACAAGCGCATACTCCTGAAACTGAGCGGCGAAGCCTTGATGGGAGATGCCGATTTCGGCATCGATCCCAAGGTGCTTGATCGCATGGCCGTGGAAGTGGGGCAGCTGGTAGGTCTGGGAATCCAGATCGGCATGGTGATCGGCGGGGGCAATCTGTTTCGAGGTGCTGCGTTGAACGCTGCGGGAATGGAGCGTGTTACCGGTGACCACATGGGCATGCTGGCCACTGTGATGAATGCATTGGCCATGCGGGACGCTCTGGAGCGTGCCAGCATTGCCACCCGCGTCATGTCGGCCATCCCCATGAGTGGGGTCGTTGAACACTACGATCGTCGCACCGCCATTCGCCACCTGCGTGCCGGCGATGTCGTAATTTTCGCAGCGGGCACTGGCAATCCGTTTTTCACCACGGATTCTGCCGCGTGCCTGCGTGGCATCGAAATTGACGCCGAGCTTGTGCTCAAAGCGACGAAAGTCGATGGTGTCTATTCCGCGGATCCGCATCTTGTGCCGGACGCGGTCAAGTTTGATCGCCTCACCTTCGACGAAGTGCTTGAGAAGAAGCTGGGTGTGATGGACCTTACTGCAATTGCCCTGATTCGTGAGCACGATATACCAGTGCGGGTATTCAACATGAACAAGCCCGGTGCATTGCTCAACAATGTGATGGGGGTGCCTGATGGCACTACCATAGAGAATCCCTGAACAACTCGAACCATTCTCAATTCGCCCGCAACAATGGGGACAGCACGATGATCGACGACATTATCAAAGATGCCGAACAGCGCATGGAAAAAAGCGTTGTAGCTCTGGAAACCGCCTTCAAGAAGATCCGTACGGGCAGGGCACATCCCAGCCTTCTCGACACCATCATGGTGCCTTACTACGGCGCCGACACGCCCCTGAATCAACTCGCCAACGTGACGGTGGAAGATGGGCGTTGTCTGGTAGTGGTGCCCTGGGAGCGACCGCTGATCGGTGAAGTGGAGAGAGCGATCATGAAGTCGGATCTGGGGCTCAATCCGTCCAACAATGGCGAGTCCATTCGGGTGCCGATGCCGGCGCTTACCGAGGAAACGCGCCGCGAGTATACCAAGCAAGCGAAGGGCGAGGCTGAGAATGCCCGCGTGGCCGTGCGCAATATCCGGCGAGATGCCAATGGTGACTTCAAGGATCTGCTCAAGGAAAAGGCCATCAGCGAAGACGACCAGCGTCGCGCGGAAGAGCGCATTCAGAAGCTGACCGACAAGTTTATCGCTGCTATTGATGCCAGCTTCAGCGTCAAGG
The DNA here is from genome assembly GCA_945877175.1 of Klebsiella pneumoniae. Taxonomy (GTDB): domain Bacteria; phylum Pseudomonadota; class Gammaproteobacteria; order Pseudomonadales; family Pseudohongiellaceae; genus UBA5078. Next base: position 53,544 of record CAMCRC010000003.1, read on the forward strand.
AATCAGACCTGCTCTCCATGTAGGAGTGTCACTTCAACTTAGAGACATAGATTTCTGATGCATAACTCCAGCACACCAGTACCCCATGCGGGCCAGCTTCCACAGCACGTGGCCGTCATCATGGATGGCAACAATCGCTGGGCACGGGTCAACGGATTGTCAGGATCGGCAGGGCATCGGGCTGGCGCTGAAGCAGCCAAGCAAATTGTCTATTCCTGCCTTAACCGCAATATCAAATATCTGACGCTGTTTGCCTTCAGCAGTGAGAACTGGCTGCGCCCCAACAAGGAAGTCAGAGGCCTTATGGCGCTCTTTCTCGCAGTCCTCAAGCGCGAGGAAATCAAGCAGCTGCACAATAACAATGTGCGGCTTTGCTTTATTGGAAATCGCGAAAGCTTTGCGCCCGTTCTGCAGGCCCATATGCGAGAGGTGGAAGAGCTCACGCGCCATAATACTGGCACCGTGGTCACTGTCGCTGCGGATTACGGTGGACGATGGGATATTGCTCGGGCTGCCCGACTGCTGGCTGAAAAGGTTGAGCAGGGAGCACTGAAATCCAGCCAGATTGATGAGGCGGAATTCCAGAAGTTCATTTCCCTTGCTGATTGTCCGCCTCCAGACCTGTGTATTCGCACTGGCGGGGAGAGTCGAATCAGCAATTTTCTGCTCTGGCAGTTTGCGTATACGGAACTTTATTTTTCTGAATGTTACTGGCCGGATTTTGACGATGCTCAGTTTGAGCTCGCTATGGACGACTACCGCCAACGTCAGCGCCGCTTCGGCCATCTGGATAAGCCTTCGCACAGCGATGAACTGCCGGCCCAAGGGAGTTCCCGAGGTGCTTAAGACCAGAGTCATCACGGCATTGGTCATGCTGGCGGTGCTGGTCGCGGCGACTCTCTGGACAACACCTTTCCAGTTCGCTCTCTTCGTCAGCGGTGTACTGCTGGTTGGTGTGATGGAATGGACCAGGCTCATGGGCTTGCAGGGCGCATTTGCGCGCGGTGCCTACCTGCTTGGTTTCATTCTCATCATGTTTGTGCTGGCGCTGGCAATCGGACTTCGGCCCGCCGCACAGACTCTCTCCCAGCCAGTGGTTATCGGTGTTACCGGCCTGGGCCTGTTGTTCTGGCTCTATGCGTTCACTCTTGTCAGGTCCTTCCCTGCAACTCAGGGGCAATGGGCAACCCGCTCCCGTACGGCCGTCATAGGACTGCTGACGCTGTTGCCAACCTGGTGCGCCCTTGTTCAGCTCAAGTACCTCAATCAAGCTGGCTATATGGTCTTCGCTGTCATCGCGCTGGTAAGCATTGCGGATATCGGCGCATTCTTCGTAGGCAGAGCGTGGGGGCACAACAAGCTCGCGCCGCATGTAAGCCCCGGCAAGTCCTGGGCAGGATTCTGGGGCGGCATGACGGCATCGGTGGTTCTGGCCATTCTGTTTCTCTATCCGATCCATAAGTATGTACACCCTGTCAGCGTCGTGAGTTCGGCCTTGTTGATTGCCACAGCTACTGGCGTTGCGGTATTCAGCGTTCTGGGAGATCTGTTCGAGAGCATGCTCAAGCGCAGTCAGGGCATGAAAGACAGTGGCACAGTGCTGCCGGGGCATGGCGGCATTCTCGATAGAATCGACAGTCTTACCGCAGCAGCGCCTGTCTTTGTGTTCTTCCTGCTGGTGCTTTTTGGAGACTGGGCATGGCAATGACAGATACGCCGGTATCACTGCTACCCCTGTCGCGCCGCAGTCTCAATATCGCGTTGCTCGGCGCCACCGGCTCCATCGGCAAAAGCACACTGGAAGTCATCGCGCTGCATTCAGAGTATCGGGTCTTCGCACTGACAGCCAACCAGAACGTTGAGCTCATGCTCGCGCAGTGTCTGCGTTTTTCGCCGCGGTTCGCAGTCATGGTGGATGAGGACGCCGCTGAGCGGCTGGCGCAAATGCTGCGCTCGCGCGACAGCGCAACCGAGGTGCTGGCAGGCCCGGACGCACTGGTGACTGTCGCTTCGCACCCTGATGTCGATACTGTAATGGCTGCGATTGTTGGGGCGGCCGGGCTGCCCTCTGCGCTGGCCGCCGTTGAACATTCCAAGAAAGTGCTCCTTGCCAACAAAGAGGCACTGGTCATGGCTGGCGATTTGTTCATGGGGGCACTCGCAGCCAGCAATGCGGTGCTTCTGCCAATCGACAGCGAACACAATGCGGTGTTTCAGTGTCTTCCGCCCGATGCGCGCGGCAATGGCGGCGATCTGCGCCAGCAAGGAGTGCGACGCATAGTGTTGACTGCTTCCGGTGGTCCTTTTCGGGAATGGCCTGCCGAGGCCCTCCATGCAGTGACTCCCGAGCAAGCCTGCAAGCATCCGAACTGGAGTATGGGTCGCAAGATTTCAGTTGATTCTGCCAGCATGATGAACAAGGGACTTGAGGTCATCGAGGCCTGCTTTCTCTTTGGCGTTGGACCGCAGTTCGTCGATGTCTTGATTCACCCGCAGAGCATTGTTCACTCCATGGTGGAGTATGCCGATGGGTCGGTGCTTGCGCAGATGGGCAGTCCCGACATGCGCATCCCGATTGCGCACAGTCTTGCCTGGCCCGAACGCATCCTGTCTGGTGCTCCGTATCTGGACCTGACAAGGCAGGGCAATCTGCAGTTCTTCGAGCCTGATCTCGCGCGTTTTCCCTGTCTGCGACTGGGTATGGAAGCCGCTCGCGCAGGAGGAACTGCTCCTACAATTCTCAATGCAGCCAACGAAGTGGCCGTAGAGTCTTTTTTGAACGGCCAAAGCCGGTTCACGGACATTCCTGCTATCATTGACGGCACTCTGGAACAAATGACTTGTCGCAAAGCAGACTCAGTCGATATGATTCGGCAGGTCGACGAGCAAGCCAGAGCCCTCGCGCGACGCTTGATCGGAACACAATGACGGCAGGCAGATTCAGGGCTTCGCGTGCCCCCGCGAAATCAAGCCCACCACGGGCGGAGTGCGCCAAATCTGCATTCAGAGGTCAAACGCGTTATTTACCATGGCTCAAGAACTCCTGATCAACATCGCGGCATTGATCGTCACCCTGGGTGTCCTGGTGACGGTGCATGAATTTGGCCATTTCTGGGTTGCGCGCCGATGCGGTGTAAAAGTATTGCGCTTTTCAATCGGATTCGGCAAAGCCATCAAGACCTGGGTGGGAAAGGATGGCACTGAATATGTGATTGCACCGATTCCCCTCGGTGGGTATGTCAAGATGCTCGGCCAGGAAGACACTTCAGTGGCAGACAACGGTGCCATTTCCGAGTCCGAGCGCAAGCAATCATTCTCCTGCAAGCCTGTATGGCAACGCATGGCAATCGTGGCTGCAGGACCGGCAGCCAACTTCCTCCTGGCCATCGCCGTGTTCTGGATCATCAACGTCAGCTACGGTTTGACAGGCACAGCGCCGGTACTTGCGAATGTTGCAGAAAACTCTCCCGCCCATCGCGCAGGCTTGCGCGCCGGTGATGAAATCGTGGCGGTCGACGGTGAGTCCACCAGTATCTGGCAGCACGTCACGATGCAGCTGCTTGCACGGCTGGGGGAGACTGGCGAGCTGAGCATCGACGCCATTCCGGCGGGTGAGTCTGCTCCCCGTACCTTCATCCTGCCGCTGCTCAACTGGCAGTCAGACACTGCAGAGCCCAATCCGCTTGGCTCACTCGGCCTGGTACAGTATGAAATTCCACCCATCATTGAAGGTCTGGTCGCCGGAGGTGCTGCGGAACGCGACGGTCTGCTGGCAGGTGACCGTTTGCTGGAAGCCAACGGTCGTGCCATCACCGGCTGGGTACAGTGGGTGCAATTAGTACGAGCAAGTCCGGAACTGCCATTGTCCGTTGTTGTCCAACGTGGCGAAAATCAGGTTGCGCTGACCCTGGAGCCGGACAGCACCGTTGCCGATGATGGCAGCACGATGGGCAGCATCGGTGCTTATGTCCGTGAATTCGATCTGTTTGCGAGCCTGTCGCCGGAAATGATCCGTGAAGTGAACTACAACGCCTTCAGTGCGTTGATACCTGCATTGCAGGAAACCTGGGACAAGTCGGTCTTTGTGCTTGATTCCATGAAGAAGATGGTCGTGGGTCTGATTTCCGTCAAGAACATCAATGGCCCGATTACCATCGCCCAGGTCGCGGGGGAGACAGCAAGTTACGGATTGGAAGTTTATCTCGGATTTCTTGCTGTGCTGAGTATCAGCCTCGGGGTGCTGAACCTTCTGCCAATTCCTGTGCTCGATGGGGGGCATCTGCTTTACTACGCAGTGGAAGCAGTAATCCGGAGACCTGTGCCGGAACGCATTCAGGCCATGGGCCTGCAACTGGGCCTGCTTATCATCTCGGGCGTCATGGTGTTGGCTGTTTATAACGATGTCAGTCGTCTCTTGTGACACCAGGGATTCTGCGCATTACTCTCTTTCCTATTTGAAAAAAATTACATGACCAGAAAGCTTTTAAGTACTTTGATTCTGTCCGGAATTGCCTCTACAGCTGCCTATGGGCAGAACTTTGTGATTGAAGACATCCAGATTGATGGTCTGCAGAGAATTTCTTCAGGCGTCGTTTTCGGGCTGTTGCCAGTGGGCATTGGCGACGAAGTCAGCGATCAGGTGCCCGCTGAGATCATCCGTGCCATTACAGCCTCTGAATATTTCGAAGAGGTAGAGGTGGCGCGTGAGGGCAATGTCCTGTTCATTTCGGTGCTCGAGCGGCCATCTGTCAGCGAGATCAACATTACTGGCAACCGTGTTTTGAAGACTGAAGACATCCTTGAGAACATGGCCACGGCAGATATTTCCGAGGGCGGCATTTTTACCCGCGCAACGCTCGAAGCCATTCGTCAGGGAATACAGGAAGTGTATTCCGGCCGGGGCCGTTATGGCACAACCGTCGATATCGAAATTGAAGAGCAGCCTCGCAATCGCGTTGCGATCAACATGACGGTGAATGAGGGGGAAGAGAGTCGCATTCAATACATCAACATCGTCGGCAACAATGCTTTCGAAGACAAAGAATTGCTGGCCTTGTTCGATCTGGGCCTGAAGCCCTGGTACAACCCCTTCAGCGGTCGCAACAAGTATTCCCGAGAGCAGTTTACCGGCGATCTGGAACGCTTGACTTCGCATTACATGGACAACGGCTACGTGCGATTCAATGTTGACTCCACGCCTGTTTCGATCACTCCTGACAATGAGCAGATCTATATTACGATCAACGTCACTGAGGGTGAGAAATACGTCGTCAATGAGGTAAATCTCGCTGGCGACCTGGTCAATGCCGAGGCCATATTGCGTGCTTATACCGTTGTGGCGCCAGGGCAGACGTTTTCCCAGGCACTGGTAACGGCAACCGAAGAGTACATGACTCAAGTGCTTGGCAACTTTGGTTATGCGTTTGCTGAGGTCAATGGCGAGCCGCAGATCAATGAAGAGGATCAGACAGTCGATGTGACGTTCTTCGTCGAGCCGGGCAACCGTACCTATGTCAATCGCGTGAATTTCGTCGGCAACACCGCGACAGCCGATGAAGTCCTGCGTCGCGAAATGCGCCAGCTGGAAAGTGCTCCCGCGTCGAGTCAGCTCATCGAATTGTCGAAAGTGCGACTGGAGCGCCTGGGCTATTTCTCGACCGTTGAAGTCGAGACCATAGAATTGCCTGGCACTGACGATCAGATCGACGTGGAGTACACCGTCGAAGAGCAGAATTTCAGCAATATATCCTTCAGTGTTGGTTCAGGCGGGGGCGGCGATTTCTTCATCAGCTCGTCCCTCGAGGCTCAGAACTTTCTCGGCACGGGGCGCACCGTCGGAATTGGCGTGAACAGAAGTACATTTCAGAAGAGCCTGAACTTCACTTATCTGGATCCGTATTTCACGGCAGATGGCGTCAGTCGTGGGTTCAATCTCTTTTTGCAGGAACAGGATTCGCCCTTCAATATCGCCAGTTTCTCGACAAAGTCCTATGGCGGTTCTTTCAATTTTGCATATCCCATCAGTGAGGTACAGCAGATTGGCTTCAATGTGGGGTACACCCACACAGAGCTGAGTTCCGGCGGATTCACTGTGCAGGAAATCGAGTCCAGCCCCCAGCTGTTCGACGGAGTGGATCTGTTCATTCGCAACCCGGCCAATCCCAATCCCTTCGATGGTCCAGTGATAGATGGCGTGACAGGACTCGTCAGTACGTTGCCGAAGCAATACCTGAATCTGAGCAACGAACCGGGCTTCATCGACAAGCAGGGAACCGTATTCGACAATTTCACGTTTTCAACGAACTGGCTTCGCAGCACCCTCAACAGAGGCCAGCTGCCTACGGATGGCACTTTCCAGCAATTGTCACTGGAGCTGACGACGCCCGGCAGTGATCTTGAATATTACAAGCTCAATTATGCGGCGCAGTTCTATCAGCCGCTGTTCGGGGATTTCGTACTGGCATTGCGCGCCAATATTGGCTACGGAGACGGGTTTGGCAAAACGGACGGCCTGCCATTCTTCAACAATTTCTTTGCGGGCGGGCTGGCACAGAACGGCGTTGTGCGAGGATTCGACGAGAACAGTCTTGGTCCTCGCAGTACGGACCCGCAGCGCTATCTCACTGGCAATGCCACGCTCAAGCGCGATGAAAACGGCAACATCATTCGCGATGCACTGGGTTTTGCAGAAGTCGATCCCGAAGTATTTGGCTATGAGACCACCCCGGTACTGGATGCCAGTGGCAACCAGCTGCTTGATGCCAATGGCAAGCCCGTGGTGCAGCTGGCGGTTGAAAGTGTCGCCCTCAATCAGGAATTGGACGCGTTTGGGGGTAATATATTGACAACTGGTAGTGTAGAATTGCTCTTCCCGATCCCGTTCGTCACCGACCGCAGCAGGGTACGATCCTCTTTGTTCATTGACGCCGGAAACGTTTTTTCGTCAAATTGCACAGCAAGACAGAGTCTGCAAAACAATTGCAGCAACTTTGATGTGGGTGAAGTCCGCTATTCGATGGGCCTCAGTGTGACTTATCTGTCGCCTTTTGGTCCGCTGACTTTTTATGTAGCCAAGCCCTTCACCAAGGATGAATTTGACGACGAGAAGAACTTTGACTTTACCATTGGTGCCGGTTTCTGACGGGCATGCAACACAACAAGAACATGGCAGTGCCCAGTTGCTGTCGATCAAGACATTCGGAGATATAGAACGTGAAAACCTTTATTAAAGCAGTGGCAGTAGCAGTAGCATTTCTGGCGGCGGGCTCCGCGTTCGCTCAACAACCGGTTGTAGGCGTTGTAAATCTGGAGCAGGCGCTTTTCAATTCAACTGCCGCGCAGGAACTGCAGGCAGTCATCCAGGAAGAATTTCGCGACGACCAGACCCGTGCCGAGCAGCTGAATACGGAATTGACCGAACTTGTTGAGCGCGCTCAGCGCGATGAGTCCATCATGAGTGAAGCCGAGAAGCGTCGTGTAAGTTCAGATGCTCAGGAAAAGCAGGTGCAGTTGCAGATGATATCGGAACGAGTGCAGGCGGCCTTGCAGGAACGCAATCAGGCTTTCATCGAAAGCATGCGTGAAAATCTTGGCAATGCCATTCAGGCGGTTGTTCAGGAAGGGGGCTACAACATCGTGCTCAACGCAGACAGCGTCGCGTTTTTCGACAATACCTATGACATCACGGCAAAAGTTACGGCGAAACTGAACGAGCTTTCTCAGTAACCTCGGCGCTGACAGGGTCTCACCAGGTGAGCAATCAAACTGTCTTTACACTTGGTGAGTTGGCGGGCCTGCTGGAAGTTCCGTTGCATGGAAACCCGTCGATTCAGATCACTGGCCTCGCCACGCTGAAAAGCGCCACGGCAGGCCAGCTGAGTTTTCTCAGCAATCCCCGCTATGCCACCCAGCTTGCTTCATGCAGAGCTTCTGCGATTATCATCGATCCGGAGTTCGCAAACGCTTGTCCGTCTGCCCAGTTGCACTCAGCATCGCCTTACGTCACATACGCGCGCGCGTCGCAATTGTTTGCTCCGCCCCGACCTGTTCTGCGGGGGATACATCCCACCGCCTGTGTGGATGCTTCTGCGCAGCTGAGTTCAGACGTCAGTATCGGCGCAAATGTTGTCATAGAAGCCGATGTTGTGATTGGCGCGGGCAGTGTGATCGGCGCAGGATCTTATGTTGGCGCGCGATCCAGGATTGGCAGTGAATGTATTTTGTATCCCAATGTCACGGTATATCACGATGTAGCCATCGGCGATGCTGTAGTGTTGCATTCGTCCGTTGTCATTGGAGCAGACGGCTTCGGATTTGCATTTGATGGGCGTCGTTCTGTGAAAATTGCACAACTGGGGGGCGTACGTATCGGCAATGATGTCGAGATCGGTGCTGGCTCCACGGTTGACCGCGGGGCACTGGATGACACCATCATCGAGCAAGGTGTGAAGATCGACAATCAGGTGCAGATTGCGCATAACTGCATCGTTGGAGAGCACACCATCATCTGCGGCTGCAGTGCGATTGCGGGCAGCACCAGTATAGGACGGTACTGCACGATTGGCGGAGGTGTGGGCATCATCGGCCACCTGCGCATTGCAGACAAAGTCATGATCAGCGCCATGTCGCTGGTCAGTCAGTCCATTGGGGAATCAGGCATCTATTCATCTGGAACCGGACTTCTGGAGTCGAAGGAATGGAAGCGCAATATCGTCCGGTTTCGCCAGCTCGACGACATGGCCAAGCGGCTGCGCGAACTTGAGAAAATTGCACTGGGCAAACAGTCCGGCCCGGGAGACTCTGAGTAACAGAGCTCATAACCAGAGGACTCCTGTTTCAGGAAATGACTACAATGATGAACGTGGAAGAAATCAAGGAATATCTGCCGCAGCGCTACCCGTTTCTGCTGGTTGACCGGGTATTGGAAATCGAACTGGGCAAGCGCATCCTGGCCTACAAGAATGTCACTGTGAATGAAGAGTACTTTCAAGGGCATTTTCCCGGCAAGCCCATCATGCCGGGCGTGTTGATCATTGAAGCGCTTGCACAGGCCGCCGGTGTGCTTGGCTTCAAAAGTCAGGAAAAGAAGCCGAAAGACGGGTATCTGTATTATTTTGTCGGTGCCGATGACGTACGTCTCAAACGACCGGTGGTGCCGGGTGACCAGCTGATGCTGGAAGCGGTGATCATTACAAGCAAGCGCGGCATCTACAAATTTGAATGCCGCGCATCTGTCGATTCGCAACTGGTTGGCACGGCGATCATCATGTGTGCCGAAAGGAAGAACGAAATTGATTGATACACGGGCTATTATTGACCCCAGCGCTCGACTGGCTGCGAACGTCAGTGTAGGACCCTGGACCATCATCGGGCCTGGCGTGGAAATTGGTGAGGGCACGCAGGTGGCTTCCCATGTGGTCATTCGTTCGAATACCCGCATCGGGACGAACAACCGCATATTCCAGTTTGCTTCAATCGGCGAAGAGCCGGCAGACAAGAAGTTTGCGGGTGAAGAAACCTGGCTGGAGATCGGCTCAGACAACATCATCCGCGAGGGCGTGACCCTGCACCGAGGCACCGGTTTCGGGGGGGGATATACCCGCATCGGTAGTCACAATCTGTTGATGCCCTACGTGCATGTGGCACATGACTGCATCGTCGGCAGCCACACCATTTTCGCCAACAACGTAGGCATCTCGGGGCACGTGGAAGTCGGCGACTGGGCGATTCTGGGCGGCTATGCAGGCGTGAACCAGTTTCTCAAGATCGGCGCACATTCCATGATCGGCGGCATGACGCACGTCAGCAATGACGTTCCTGCCTATGTGATTGTCAGCGGCGCACCGCCTGAGGCGCGCAGCATCAATGCCATCGGACTGGAGCGTCGTGGCTTCAGCAAAGAGGCGATTGCTCGCATTCGCCTTGCCTTCAAGATTGTCTACCTGAAAGGGCTTACGGTTCAGGAGGCGCTGGAGCACCTTGATCCGATGGCTTCGGAATTTGTCGATATACAGATGTTTGTTGATTCAATCCGCGCCTCGACCCGGGGCATACAACGCTGAATCAGCGTGCGGCCTCTGGGACGGGAGACAAGCGCGTGCGAATCGGCGTTATAGCGGGGGAAACTTCCGGCGATATTCTCGGAGCTGGCTTGATGCAGGCCATTCGACGCCTGTGTCCGGACGCGCAGTTCGAAGGCATCGGTGGCCCGCGCATGCTGGCAGAAGGCTTTCACAGCTTCTTTCCGATGGAACGACTCTCTGTCATGGGTTTCATCGAGCCACTGGGTCGCCTGCCTGAACTTCTGCGCATCAAGAAAACCCTGGTTGAGCACTTCGCAAGCAATCCGCCGGATGTGTTCATCGGCATCGACTCCCCTGGCTTCAATCTGCGCATTGAACAGAGTCTGCATGATCTTGGCATTCGCACTGTGCACTACGTCAGTCCCAGCGTCTGGGCCTGGGGTCAGAAGCGCATTCACAAGATTGCCCGCGCCGTCGATCTCATGCTGGCCCTGTTTCCCTTCGAGACACGCATCTACGATCAGCACAGTGTGCCGGTGAGATTTGTCGGTCATCCGCTAGCCGATACGATTCCATTGGACAGCGGAAGTGTCGCTCAGAAACTGGAAGCTCGTATCCAGATGGGGCTTGCAGAGGATGCCACCGTTATTGCACTGCTGCCCGGCAGTCGCCGTGACGAGATCAGTCGGCTTGGCCCGGTGTTCATCGCCACGGCGCTGCATTGCCTGGCACAGAATCCCGCACTCCGGTTTGTGATTCCCTGCGCCAATGCAGAGCGCCGGCAGCAGGTGCTGGATCTGCTTGGGCCACATGCAAGGGCTGAGCAGTTTCTCGTCTTCGAGGGCAATTCCCATCAGGCGATGCTGGCTGCCGAGATGGTGCTGCTTGCCTCGGGCACGGCCACGCTTGAGGCGATGCTCCTCAAGCGTCCCATGGTGGTGTGTTATCGCCTCGCTGCACTGACCTGGTTCCTGGCCTCACGCATGCTCAAGGTGCCCTATGTCTCGCTGCCCAATCTTCTGGCGGGCGAGCGTCTGGTTCCCGAATTTCTGCAAGATGCCGTGACTGTTGAAAATCTCGGTCGTGAGCTGCAACGTCTTCTCGACGATCCACAGGAACAGAGTGTTCTGGCCAACAGGTTTCAGCAGATTCACTCCACCATCCGATGTGACGCCAGTGCGCAGGCGGCCGACGCGGTCCTGCAACTTGTGCGGGGCGAGACTCAGGGCAGGACTCATGGCGGCTGAGCGGGACAGTCCGGCGCAGTGGCGCCATCCCTATCCATGCGCGCCGCTCGCGCCTGTGGCCGGTGTGGACGAAGCGGGCAGGGGGCCGTTGGCTGGAGAGGTGGTTGCAGCGGCCGTCATACTTGATCCCGCGCGCCCGATTGCCGGCCTGAAGGACTCCAAGAAGCTCAGTGAAAGGGCCCGCGAAGCGGCGTTTGTGCGCATCGTCGAGTCGGCGCTGTGCTATTCTCTTGGCCGTGCCAGCGCCATGGAGATCGACGCGCTCAATATCCTGCAGGCCAGTCTTCTGGCCATGCGTCGCGCAGTGGAAGGCCTTGCGTTGCCACCGGGCTTTGTCTACGTCGATGGTCTGTATTGCCCGCTCTGGTCCTTTCCTTCCAGTGCAGTGGTGCAGGGCGACTCCCGCGTGGACTGTATCGCGGCTGCCTCCATACTCGCCAAGGTTACTCGTGATCGCGAGATGCTGGCATTGGATGCGCTCTACCCTGGCTATGGCTTCGCACTGCATAAAGGCTACCCAACTGCAGCGCATCGGCAGGCACTGGAGCGGTTGGGACCAAGTCCCGTTCATCGAGCCAGTTTCGGCCCGGTCAGTCGGGTTCTTGACTCCCGGGCCCGCCTGCCCAACCTGCAAGCACCCGAACAGTGAATTGTTGAGACCGCCATGCCCGTGACAGACACCTTCGTCCATCTGCGAATGCACACCGAGTATTCGATTGTAGACAGCGTTGTGCGCATCGATGAACTTGTCGCGCAAGTGGCTGCTGCAGGCATGCCCGCTGTGGCGATCACCGATCAGGTGAACCTCTTCGGCCTCATCAAATTCTACAGTGCCGCCATGAGTGCGGGTGTCAAACCCCTTTGCGGCTGCGATGTGCTGATCGAGAATGAGGAGAATCCTCAGCGCCCCACGCCGCTTGTACTGCTCGTGCGCAACAGGACCGGATATCGCAATCTGACTGAGCTGATCTCTCGCGCATACACAGAGAAGTCTGCGTCCGGGCAGGTCACCGTCCGCCGCGAATGGGTGGCGGAACGTTCGGAAGGATTGATTGCATTGTCGGGCGGCCGCGACGGCGAGATCGGCAAACTGCTGCAGGAAGCCCCTGAGAAGGCAGAAGGTGCGCTGCTGCAATGGATGCACTGGTTTCCCGGAAGTTTCTATCTGGAGCTGCAGCGCACCGGACGCGAAGGTGAACAACGTTATGTCGAAGCGGCCGTCGCACTTGCTGCTGCCGTGCAGTGTCCTGTAGTGGCGACCAATGATGTGCGCTTTCTGAGTCGCGATGACTTCGAGGCCCACGAAGTTCGCGTCTGCATCAACGAGCGCCGGACACTGGATGATCCCCGCCGCTCCCGCAACTACAGTGAGCAGCAGTATCTGCGCACGCCGGCGGAGATGGCGGAGCTGTTCAGCGATCTGCCGGAGGCCATTGCCAATACCCGAGCCATTGCGGTTCGCTGCAATCTTGATCTCGAGCTGGGCAAACCCTATCTGCCCAATTTTCCTGTTCCTCCTGGCGATACCGTTGACGCCTATTTCAGTCGTGTCAGTCGCGAGGGTCTCGACGTCCGTCTGCAACGCTTGCTTCCCGTTCGCACTTTCGCCGGTCCTTCCGCAGACGAGGATCGGGCGCAGGCCTGCAAGCCTTACTACGAAAGGCTGGCCTTCGAACTCGACGTGATCATCCAGATGGGCTTCCCCGGGTACTTCCTGATCGTGATGGAATTCATCCAGTGGGCTCGCAACAATGACATTCCCGTAGGGCCTGGCCGGGGTTCTGGCGCAGGGTCGATCGTTGCCTATGCCCTTGGTATCACTGATCTTGATCCGCTTCGCTATGACCTGCTGTTCGAGCGCTTTCTCAATCCGGAGCGCGTCTCGATGCCGGACTTCGACGTGGATTTCTGCATGGATGGTCGCGATCGCGTCATTCAGCACGTGGCGGAGATGTATGGCAAGGAAGCTGTGTCGCAGATCATTACTTTCGGCACGATGGCCGCCAAGGCTGTTGTGCGTGACGTGGCACGTGTACAAGGAAAGTCGTATGGACTGGCGGACAAGTTGTCCAAGCTGATTCCATTCGAAGTGGGGATCACGCTGGAGAAGGCTGTCAGTCAGGAGCCGCAGTTGCGCGAATTCATCGAGAATGATGAGGATGCGCAGGAAGTCATGGAAATGGCGCTCAAGCTCGAAGGGCTCACGCGCAATGTTGGCAAGCACGCGGGGGGAGTGGTAATCGCGCCGACCAAGCTTACGGATTTCTCGCCGCTCTACTGTGACGAGAATGGCGATAGCCTGGTCACGCAGTTTGACAAGAACGATGTCGAGACCGCGGGACTGGTGAAGTTTGACTTCCTTGGCCTGCGCACGCTGACGATTATCGACTGGGCAGTCAAGATGATCAACGTTCAGGAGATTGCTGCAGGCGAGGCACCCCTGGATATCACGGAAATCCCTCTGGACGACAGAAAGGTCTACGAGCTGCTGCAGCGCGGTGAGACTACCGCTGTGTTCCAGCTTGAATCCCGTGGCATGAAGGATCTCATCAAACGTCTCTTGCCCAGCCGTTTCGAAGACATCATTGCTCTGGTGGCGCTGTTTCGCCCAGGGCCGCTTGGGTCGGGCATGGTGGATGACTTCATCAACCGCAAGCACGGTCGCGCAGAAGTTGACTATCCGCATCCGGATCTAGAACCGGTACTCTCCAATACCTACGGCGTGATCCTTTATCAGGAGCAGGTGATGCAGATTGCGCAGGTGCTGGCGAATTACAGTCTCGGCGGCGCCGACATGTTGCGTCGCGCCATGGGCAAGAAGAAGCCCGAGGAAATGGCGCAGCAGCGTGACTCGTTCATGCAGGGCGCACAGCAACGCGAGATTGATCCCAACCGGGCAGGGTCCATCTTCGATCTCATGGAAAAGTTCGCGGGCTACGGTTTCAACAAATCGCATTCGGCGGCTTATGCTCTGGTCTCCTATCAGACTGCCTGGCTCAAGGAACATTACCCGGCCTACTTCATGGCGGCTGTGTTGTCAGCTGACATGCAGAACACAGACAAGGTGGTGACATTGGTGGAGGAGTGCCGACAGATGCGGCTGCCGCTGATTGTGCCCGATGTCAATCTTGGTGAATTCAACTTCACGGTCAACAACAAGCGCGAGATCGTTTACGGTCTCGGTGCCATCAAAGGACTTGGCGAAGGGCCGGTGACCGCGATCATTGCAGCACGTGCAGCAGGCGGGCCGTTTGTGTCCCTGCTGGATTTCTGTCGCCGCGTGGATGGACGGGCCGTCAACAAGCGTACGCTGGAGGCACTGGTGCGTGCGGGAGCACTGGACAGTCTTCAACCTGGTGGCAAGGACCTGGCTCGTGCCGTGCTCAGCGCGTCGATTGCAGACACGATGAAAGCGGCGGAGCAAAGCAGTCGCAACAACGCGATTGGCGTGCAGGATATGTTCGGTGATATCAATCCGGTAGCCGAGGCGCCGCTCAGCATTCCTGGCTCACGAGTGAGAGCCTGGACGGAGCAGCAGCGACTTGCCGCAGAACGCGAGACCCTCGGCCTGTATTTCAGCGGACATCCCGTGGATGAATTTCTGCCCGAGATCGAGCAGTTTACCCGTGATCGTCTTGCCAATCTCAAGCCAGAGCGCGAGAGTCAGCACATTGCCGGTCTTGTGGTAGCGATCCGCACCATGAAGAGCAAGCGTGGCGACACCATTGCCATGATTCAGCTGGACGATCGCAGCGCGCGTTTCGAGGTCTCACTGTTCGGCAAGGAATATGACCAGTTCCGCAATCTGCTGCTCAAGGACGCCATCCTTGTGATGGATTGCTTTGTCAGTGTGGATGACTACAGCGGGTCAATGCGGGGCCGGGCCCGCAACGTCATGACGCTGGATCAGGCGCGGGCGCAGTTTGCCCGGAGTCTGGATCTGCGTCTGCGGCACGATGTGCTGGCACCTGACTTTCTCAATGTGCTTGAGACGATCCTCCAGTCCCATCGGCCTCTCGTGCCGGTGCAGCCTGTGAGCGATGAAGCGTTGCCGGAGGGCAGTGCAACAGGGTGTCCCGTGCGCATTTTCTATGAGCGGCGTGATTGCCGTGGCTGCCTGGTGTTGGGGCAGCAGTGGCAGGTGCTGCCAGGACAGCTGCTGCTGCAACGCTTGCAGGAAGAGTTCGGCAGAGCCAGCGTGGGTCTTTGCTATCAGGCATGAGGTGGGCAGATCGCAGCCGGCCAGCTCTGCTGTGCCGTACATGCCTGTCGCTATCCGCGCAGGCCTTTTGCTATCATTGCCCCAAGACAAGAACGATTACCGGGATACTACATCGCCATGAATCCGAATTACCTGGACTTTGAACAACCCATCGCCGATCTGGAAGTGAAGATCAATGAATTGCGACTGGTGGGTGCGGACAACAAGCTCAACATCACGGACGAAATCCAGAAACTGCAGGAAAAGAACAAGAAGTTGACGGAAAAGATCTACTCCGCGCTGACCCCCTGGCAGATTTCCCAGGTCGCCCGCCACCCTCTGCGGCCTTACACCCTCGATTACATTTCCCACTTGTTTACCGATTTCGACGAGCTGCATGGCGATCGACTGTTTGCCGATGACCTCGCGCTCATTGGCGGCGTAGCGCGTCTGGACGGTCGGCCGGTGATGGTGATCGGTCATCAGAAGGGCCGCGGTACCAAAGAAAAGGTGCGTCACAATTTCGGCATGCCCCGTCCTGAGGGTTACCGCAAGGCACGCCGACTGATCGCCATGGCCGAGCGCTTCAAACTCCCCGTGTTGAGTTTCATTGACACCCCGGGTGCCTATCCGGGTATTGACTCGGAAGAGCGTGGCATCAACGAGGCCATTGCCGAGAACATGGCGATGATGTCTACCGTGCGCACGCCGCTGATTGCCACCGTGACCGGGGAAGCCAATTCCGGCGGTGCGATTGCCATAGGGATCGCCGACCATCTGAACATGCTGGAATACTCCACCTACACCGTCATTACGCCCGAAGGGTGTGCCACCATCCTTTGGAAGTCCGCTGAATATGCGTCAGCTGCTGCAGAAGCGATGGGCGTGACGTCCAGGCGTCTGGAAGAGCTGGGCATCGTGGATACCACCATTCGTGAACCCCTTGGCGGCGCCCATCGCGATGTCGCTGCCATGGCGGCCAACATCAAGGCGGCACTGATCGAGCAGGTCGACCGTCTCAGCGCCATGCGCACGGAAGTGCTGCTGGAGCGGCGCTACAGTCGGCTGATGAGCTACGGAGTGCCTGCCTGACACCATGTCCTTCACTGTCGAGTCCCTGAAAGACCAGCTGGCCGGGTTTGATCCCGACAGCCGGTTTGCGGTGGCCTTCAGCGGAGGACTGGATTCCACGGTGTTGCTGCATGCTGCGCACGCCGTTATGCGCGACCGTGACGACGGTAACCTGCGCGCCATCCATGTCCACCACGGATTGAGTCCCAATGCCGACGCCTGGGAGGCACGTTGTCGCGGCATTTGTGAGGCGCTGGGCATCGTCCTGCATGTGGAGCGAATACAGATAAGACGCGATGAAGGCGCGAGTCTCGAGAATCTCGCACGGCAGCGGCGCTACGAGGTTTTCGAAGCCTTGCTCGCACCAGGGGAAGTGTTGCTGATGGCGCATCATCTGGACGATCAAGCAGAGACATTCCTGCTGCGTACGCTCAGAGGCGCAGGTCCGAGAGGACTTGCCGCCATCCCTGCAAGGCGAGCACTTGGCAAGGGCAGTCTGTATCGCCCGTTGCTGGAGACAAGTCGCCAGGCGCTCGAGCAATGGGCGCACTCACAGGCGCTGCAATGGGTCGATGACGAAAGCAATGCCAGTCTTCACCATGACCGCAACTACTGCCGGCACGCCGTACTGCCGCTGCTGGAGGCGCGTTGGCCTGGCTATCGGGAGTCCTGGATGCGTACCTCGCAACTGGCTCAGGAAGCCGATGAATTGACGGAGGCGCTGGCACAGCTCGACTTCGCGCTGGTCAAGACCGGCAGTCTGGCGGTGCTCGACTCGGAAAGACTGCAGGGCCTCAGTGCCGCAAGACAGCGCAATGTGCTGCGTTACTGGCTGCAACTTGCCGGTGCGCCCGATCCGGGCTGGAATGTCCTCACGCATATCGTCGATGAAATGCTTGCGGCGAGCGTCGAAGCCCACCCTGAGTTGCGCTGGCGCGAAGGCGGCCTCAGCGTCGTGGTGCGGCGCCACAAGGGCTGTCTGTTTCTTCAGAAGGTGATGCAGACCATTGCCACTTCTTCGCAGTTTCCGTGGCATCCGCACGACATCCTGCATCTGCCATCGAACGGTTGTGTGTACGCGCTGGCCGTGGACGGGCAGGGATTGCGCATTCCGGAAGGGGCGCATGTCACATTGCGTTACCGGCAGGGCGGTGAGGTGTGCCGCCTGGCGGGACGTCGTTCGCGACCACTGAAAAAAATTCTGCAGGACGCGAATATTCCGCCATGGCTGCGCGAGCGCATCCCCCTGGTCCATATCGACGATGTGCTGGTCTGCATTCCTGGCATCGGCATCTGTGATGGCTGGCTTGGCGGGACTGGCGAAGCTGGGTGGAAGGTCGTATGGCTACCTCCGGATGTCGATCCGGACGCTTGAATCTGCTGTGGATTCCACGTTTCAACCCATGCCCTGCAGATTTTTGCGTTGTGGTGCCCTGTGCCTTCTGGTAGTCTGTAATCCCATCTGTAGGTACTTGTTTGAAATACTGTTTTGACCTGAAAAAACTCTGGATGGGGCGTTAATGACGCGATATATATTTATTACCGGCGGTGTTGTTTCCTCGCTAGGTAAAGGCATCACCTCTGCATCTCTCGCGGCGATTCTTGAAGCCCGCGGCCTCAACGTCACCATGCTCAAACTGGACCCCTACATCAACGTGGATCCTGGCACCATGAGTCCGTTTCAGCACGGCGAAGTGTTTGTCACTGAAGATGGCGCAGAAACCGATCTCGACCTCGGGCATTACGAGCGCTTCATTCGTGCGAAGATGACCTCGAAGAACAATTTCACCACTGGCCGCGTGTACGAAGAAGTGCTCAAGAAGGAGCGTCGTGGCGATTATCTTGGTGCCACTATTCAGGTCATTCCCCACATTACTGACGAGATCAAGCGCCGCATAGTGGATGGGGCCAATGGTGCCGACATCGCTCTGGTCGAAATCGGCGGCACAGTGGGCGACATCGAGTCGCAACCGTTTCTGGAAGCGGTACGGCAAATGCGCGTTGAGCTTGGCTCTGATCGTGCACTCTTCATGCATCTGACGCTGGTGCCTTACATCGAGACAGCCGGCGAGACCAAGACCAAGCCGACACAGCATTCGGTAAAGGAGCTGCGCTCCATTGGTATTCAACCGGATATTCTGATTTGCCGCTCGGACCACGACATTCCCGAGTCCTCTCGTCGCAAGATTGCGCTGTTCACCAACGTCGATCTGCCTGCCGTTGTGTCATTGCCCGATACCAATACGATTTACCGCATTCCCTCGTTGTTGCGCGCCAGTGGTCTGGATGACACCGTGCTGCGCAAATTCAATCTGGATTGTCCGCCAGCCGATTTCACTGAGTGGGATCGCGTCGTAGACGCCAAGCTCAATCCGGACAAGGAAGTGAACATTGCCATCGTGGGCAAGTACATGGAGTTGCTGGACGCCTACAAGTCCTTGATCGAAGCCATAACCCATGCTGGCATTCAGACTCGCACCCGCGTGAACATCAAATACATTGATTCCGCCGATGTGAAGGTGCAGGGCGTGGAGATACTGGAAGGCCAGCACGCCATTCTGGTGCCGGGCGGTTTCGGCATTCGTGGCGTCGAAGGCAAGATCCGCACGGTGCAGTATGCCCGTGAGAACAGGATTCCATACCTTGGCATTTGTCTTGGCATGCAGGTCGCCGTGATCGAGTATGCCCGCAACGTGGCCGGGCTGACGGATGCCCACAGCACCGAGTTCAAGCCCGAGTGCAAGGACCCGGTCATCGCACTGATCAGTGAATGGACGTCTGCCGACGGCAGTCTCGAGAAACGGAATGCCAATTCCGACCTCGGCGGCACGATGCGACTTGGCGGGCAGGAATGCCGCCTAGAAAAAGATTCCAAAGCCTTCGCTTGCTATGGCAAAGAGATCATCCTGGAGCGACATCGCCACCGTTATGAAGTGAACAACACATATCTGGACGCATTGCAGGGCGCCGGCTTGAAAATAGCCGGGCGTTCCATGGACGGCATGCTGGTAGAAGTGATTGAAGTGCCGGACCATCCGTGGTTTGTCAGTTGTCAGTTCCATCCGGAATTCACCTCCACACCCCGTGACGGCCATCCGCTGTTTACAGGGTTCATCAATGCCGCGCTGGCCCATCAGGCACAGCTGGCTGCCGCACAGGCCCAATGAGCAAAGACTCGGAGAAAACAGGCGTGAGCACTGGCGGCCAGAAGACAATCTTTGCAGGGGGCATCGCATTCACGAACACGGCGCCCTTCGTGCTGCTGGGCGGCATGAATGTACTGGAGTCCGAGTCGCTGGCCATGGAAGTCGCGGAGCATTTTGTGCAGGCCACTGCGCGCCTGGGCATTCCTTATGTGTTCAAGGCCTCGTTCGACAAGGCCAATCGCTCTTCGATTCATTCCTATCGTGGTCCCGGTCTCGAGAAGGGTCTGGAGATACTGGCCGCGATCAAGTCCCGTTTCGGCGTGCCCGTGATTACCGATGTGCACGAGCCCTGGCAGGCGGCGCCTGCCGCCGAAGTGGCCGACATCATCCAGTTGCCGGCCTTTCTGTCGCGCCAGACCGATCTGGTGCAGGCCATGGCCGCTACCAGTGCGGCAATCAACATCAAGAAAGCGCAGTTTCTGGCGCCACAGGAAATGCGCCACATCCTCGCCAAGTTCGAGGAGGCCGGCAACGATCGGCTGATGCTTTGCGAGCGGGGCTCGAGCTTCGGTTACAACAATCTGGTGGTGGACATGCTCGGCTTCTCTGTCATGAAGCAGTTTGCCTACCCGCTGGTGTTCGACGTCACCCACTCGCTGCAGAAGCCCGGCGGGCTGGCTGCCAGCGCCGGTGGCCGCCGAGCGGATGTCACCACGCTGGCGCGGGCCGGCATGAGTCAGGGCATCGCGGGCCTGTTCATCGAGGCGCATCCAGACCCCGCGAAAGCGAAATGCGACGGGCCTTGTGCGTTGCCGCTGGACAAACTGGAAGAATTTCTCGTGCAGATGAAGGCCATTGATGATCTGGTTAAAGGCTTTCCCGAAATAGATACGGCCTGAGGCGGCCATTGTCGGGCAATTCGCGGGCGGGCCCGCTCCCACAGGCAGCAGTCGATCAAATCAGGCAGCGGACAATCAAGACAGGCATTACCCAAATAGATAATTGGACTCAGCAGGAATAAGCACATGACAGCAATAGCAGATATTCGGGCGCGGGAGATTCTGGACTCACGCGGCAATCCCACCATCGAGGCAGACGTGATTCTGTCCACCGGCGTTGTTGGCACGGCCTGTGCGCCGTCCGGCGCTTCCACAGGCTCACGTGAGGCACTGGAACTGCGTGACAAGGATCCGGCTCGTTATCTGGGCAAGGGCGTTCTCACGGCAGTGAAGAACGTCAATGGCGCCATTCGGGACCTGCTGCTGGGACGCGATGCGGAAGAGCAGATCGCTCTGGATCGCGCGATGATTGCGCTGGATGGCACGCCCAACAAAGCCTCCCTTGGCGCCAACGCCATACTGGCAGTGTCGCTGGCGGCCGCGAAAGCTGCTGCGATTCAGAACAAACTGCCGCTTTATGCGCACATTGCTGCACTCAACGGTGGCGGCACGCTGACTTTGCCAGTGCCGATGATGAACATCATCAACGGTGGTGAGCATGCCGACAACAATGTCGACATTCAGGAATTCATGGTGCAGCCCGTGGGCGCGCCTAACTTTGCTGAGGCTCTGCGTTATGGCGCCGAGATTTTCCACAGTCTGAAATCCGTGCTTCACAAGCAAGGTCTGAGCACATCCGTAGGGGATGAAGGCGGCTTCGCGCCGAACCTGCCGTCCAATGCGGCGGCGCTGGATGCCATTCTCAATGCCGTGGAAAAGACCGGACTGAAAATGGGCACCGACATTCGTCTGGCGCTGGATTGCGCGGCTTCCGAGTTCTACCACGACGGCAAGTATCACCTGAAGGGTGAGAACGCTGTGTATGATTCTGCCGGTTTCGTTGACTATCTGGCGAAGCTGTCCGTGGACTACAAGATCCTGTCCATCGAGGACGGCATGGACGAAAGCGACTGGGATGGCTGGGCCAGACTGACCCGCAAGATCGGCAACCGTGTGCAGCTGGTGGGCGACGATCTGTTCGTTACCAACACCGCGATTCTGAGCCGAGGCATCGAGCAGAGCATCGCCAACTCCATCCTGATCAAGTTCAACCAGATCGGCACCTTGACCGAGACGCTGGAAGCCATCCGGATGGCGAAGAAAGCTGGCTATACGGCTGTGATTTCCCACCGCTCCGGCGAGACGGAAGACACCACGATTGCCGACCTGGCCGTGGCCACGGGCGCCGGACAGATCAAGACGGGCTCACTGTGCCGCTCTGACCGCGTCTCCAAATACAATCGCCTGCTGCGCATCGAGCAGGAACTGGGCAGCCGCGCGATTTATCGCGGCATTCAAGAGTTCAGTCACATTACAGGTTGAGTGTGCTGACAGGACGGTAGAGCCATGAAGGTACTGATGAGTGCGCTGGTGCTGGTGTTGGTGGTCCTGCAATACAAATTGTGGGTGGGCGAAGGCAGTGTCGCCCAGTTGCGTGATCTGGAAGCCCAGGTGGAAGTGCAGGAGCAGGAAAACCTTGGTCTGGCCGAGCGCAATCAGGTACTGGAAGGCGAAGTGCTTGACCTCAAGACTGGCCTGGATGCTGTTGAAGAGCGGGCCCGCAGTGAGTTCGGCATGGTGAAGGAGGGCGAGACCCTCTTCATCGTGGTGGACTGAGGCCGGCATGGCGCACTGGGTCATTGTTCCTGCGGCCGGAATCGGCACACGCATGGGCAGTATCACGCCAAAGCAATATCTGCCGTTGGGAGGCCAGACAGTGCTGGGTCAGACCCTGCACCGACTGGCCAGTCTTCCGGGCCTTGCCCGCATCGTTGTCGCCCTGCATCCTGAAGATCATTTCTGGCCGGAGCTAGCATTGCCCGCGGGCGTCTCAGTTAGCGTGTGTGAAGGCGGCAGTCAGCGCAGCCAATCAGTGCTCAATGCGCTGCAGTCTTTGCAGGACGAAGCGGGAGAAGACGACTGGGTGCTGGTACATGATGCCGTGCGGCCCTGCGTGCGTGTGGCGGAGATCGCGACCTTGCTTTGCGAGATTGCAGGGCATCCGTGCGGTGGCCTGCTGGCAGTACCCGTCAGCAGCACACTGAAGCGCCGCGATGAGGCGGGCAACGTGGCAGCGACATTGCCGCGCGAGAACGTGTGGCAGGCCGCGACGCCCCAGGCGTTCCGAGCCGGCCGTCTGCGCCACGCGCTCGAATCTGCGCTGCTGCGCGGTGCTGAGATTACCGATGAGGCATCGGCCCTGGAGCTGGCGGGGTATTCCCCGCGCCTGGTCCGCGGCAGTGCGGACAACATCAAGATTACTTACCCCGAGGACTTGCACCTCGCGGAACTGATACTGGCAGCACAACAGCGGGAAACCGCTCGTGCTGCCGACTGAGAGCGGGACGAAGAACATCATGTGGAACCAATTGCGGATCGGGCACGGCTATGATGCCCATCGTTTTGCTGACAGCCTGCTGCCTGGAAAACCCCTGGTGCTGGGTGGTGTGACGCTGCCCCATGACCGCAGTCTGCTGGCGCATTCCGACGGCGATGCCGTCATCCACGCCCTTTGCGACGCCATTCTGGGCGCGCTCGGGCGGGGTGATATCGGACGTCACTTCCCTGATACCGACATGGCATTCAGCAACATCGACAGCGCCATCCTGTTGCAACGCGTGGTGGCTTACATGCATGAAGATGGCTGGAAGGCAGGCAATGTCGACATCACAATACTGGCGCAGGCACCGCGCATGGCGCCCCATGTGCCAGCGATGCAGGAACGCCTTGCCGCACTGCTGGGCATCGTGCCCGGGCAGGTGAACGTGAAGGCTTCGACAACGGAGGGCATGGGCTTTGTGGGGCGCCGGGAAGGGCTCGCCACCTATGCCGTGATTCTGCTCCATCGCGACCCTGTCGCGCAGTGACACCCGCGGCAGCAGCATCCCGCACGCTGGCCTGGGCTTTCGGTGAGCCTGAGGTCGAGGCAGTTTTCAAGCTGGCCCCCGAGGATTTCCGTGTGATCGAGGAACTTGGATTCGCGCTCACTGGCTCCGGAGAGCACGCCTGTCTGCGGATTCGCAAGACAGGCGTGACAACACAGGATGTTGTGCGTCTGCTGGCCCGGCGCGCCGGCATCCGGGAGTTCGATGTGGGCTACGGCGGTCTCAAGGACAAGCAGGGCGTGTGTGAGCAATGGTTCAGTCTTTACCAGCCGGTGCCTGCGCCTTTGCTGCTGGATGACTTTGCGGAGCGCGGCATCGAAGTGCTGGAGAGTTGTCGCAACAGTCGCAAATTGCGGCGCGGCAGCCACAAGGTCAATCGCTTCCGTATCCGTCTGCGCAATCCGCAGTGGCGAAATGGGTGCGCGGGGGGCGCGTCGGCACTGCAGGCGCTGGAAGGACGCCTTGCGCTGGTGGCCAGTCGTGGCGTGCCCAATTATTTCGGTGAGCAGCGCTTCGGTCGCGACATGGGGAACGTGGCGCAGGCACGCCAGCTGTTTGCCGGTGAACTGCGCATGGCGAAGGGCTACAAGCGCGGGCTGCTGCTGTCATCGGCACGCTCTCAGGTCTTCAATGAAGTCCTCTCCGAGCGCGTGCGGCAGCAGGTCTGGGATGCGTGGCTGGAAGGAGATGTCTGGAACCTTAATGGCTCGGACAGCTTCTTCGAAGCGCCACAATGGACAGATGAGTTGCGGGCGCGTTTGCAGGCCTTTGACATCCATCCCACCGGGCCCCTGTGGGGAACCGGCATCCTGCGCAGCAGCGCCGATACAAAAGCACTGGAACTGGCAACGGGTGCGCAGTGGCAGGACTTGTGTGAGGGGCTTGAGGCTGCGGGCCTGAGTCAGGCGCGTCGCGCCCTGCGTCTGGTTGTGCAGGATCTGCGCTGGCAGGCCATGGACAGTGGCGATCTTGATATCGAATTTGCGTTGCCGCCGGGCACTTATGCCACGACGGTGCTGCGCGAAGTGTGCATTTTGAAAGAGGCAGTCAAAGAGTGAGCAATGTAAATCTTGCCGGAATCGGCATGACATCCCAGCGTACCAGGGAGCGTCTGGTGGGGCGTTTGATCGAACAGGGCATCAAGGACTGGGCCGTCCTGGACGTCATGCGCAGTACGCCACGCCATATCTTTCTGGAAGAGGCACTGGCCCATCGCGCCTACGAGGACGTGGCACTTCCGATTGGCTACAACCAGACGATCTCCCAGCCCTATATCGTCGCCAGGATGACCGAGGCGGTCCTCAGCAATCACCCAGCGCTGGTCGATGGCAAGCTGGGCACCGTGCTGGAAGTGGGCACTGGTTGCGGGTATCAGACATCGATCATTGCACCGCTGGCTCGCAAGGTCTATTCCGTGGAACGCATCAAGCCACTGCAGGAGAAGGCGCGGGTGAACCTGCGTCTGCTCGGATTGCACAATGTGCAATTCAAGCACGACGACGGCAGTCTGGGTTGGAAAGAGAAGGGTCCATTCGACGCGATCATCGCCACTGCAGCGCCGCAGCAAGTGCCGCCGGAACTATTGAACCAGCTGGCCGATGGCGGCCGGCTGATAATCCCTGTCGGTGGTGAAGACGTGCAGGAGCTGCGGCTGATCACCCGTACGGGCGACGAATACCATACGCGAATAGTGGAAGCAGTCCGTTTTGTCCCATTGTTCATGGGAGCAGTACAAAAATGAGTGAAGTGCCAAAACCCGCTGACCATCGGTCACCGGCCACGTTGAGGTCCCGGGTTGTCACCTTTCTGAAGGGGCTGGCCATGGGCGTGGCCGATTCCGTGCCTGGCGTGTCTGGCGGCACCATTGCCGTGATGGCTGGAATCTATGAGGAATTGATCGAGTCCCTGCGCAATCTCAATCCAGTGACCTTGTATTCTTATCTGCGCCTTGGCGTGCCGGGGTTCTGGAGAGCCATGAATGGCGGCTTCCTGCTGTCTTTGCTGCTCGGCATCATGATTGCCCTGTACACCAGTGCAGGCACCGTGCTTTACCTGCTTGAGCACCAGTATCCGCTGATCATGGCGTTCTTCTGCGGACTCGTGATGGCGTCCACCTGGTTCCTGCGCCGGCAGGTCGAGGTCTGGAATGGACGCATCATTGGCTTGTTCCTGCTGGGCGTTTTCGTCACGTTGCTGATCGCGCTGGCCAACCCTTTGCAGGGCAATTTCAGTCTGACGTACCTGTTTTTCTGTGGCGCCATCGCCATCTGCGCGATGATTCTGCCGGGCATCTCCGGCGCCTTTGTCCTGCTGCTGGGCGTCTATGACTATGTGCTGCAGGCGCTTCGGGCACTGGAATTCGATGTCATCCTGGTCTTTGCCTCGGGCTGCGCAATCGGTCTGCTGAGTTTCGCCCATCTGCTGTCGTGGACGTTTTTCTACTACCGTCAGCAGACGTATGGCTTCCTGACCGGTATGCTTGCAGCGTCCGTGCTGGTACTGTGGCCCTGGAAGTTCACGCCAGAGGGTGCCGCTGGCCAGTTTCTCAGCCCTGCTGCGTATGCTGCTGTGACGGGCCAGAACGTGTCTGTGCCAGCGGTGCTGGTGTTGGTAGCTATTGGGTTTGCAGTTGTCGCTTTGTTTGAAAGAATCACGCGTGTCGAACACTGAGAGGTACCCGATGTTGTCTTTTGAATTGCCCTCTGCCTTGCGCCGTGCGCAGCCCTGGCTGTTCTGTGCGGGTGTGCTGGTGCTGCAGGCCTGCGGTGGGGGGTATCAGGCACCGCTGGACGATCAGAGCGCCATACTCGAGCGTCAGGCGCCCCCCATCTATTCCACCACTGGCGTGTCTTCGCCGGGCGGCGCGATCAGCACTTCTACAGCGCCTGCGCCCGTCCCCGCCACGACTACCGGCGCCAGACCCATTGCGGCCGGTGTCGCCGTGCAACCGGCCCCTGGCGTCAATGTCAATGTAGTGAACGAGCCCTCCAGCATCCGGCGCAGCACATTGGGACGCGCGCCGCTTGGCGACTCCCCTTCGCCATCTTCCGCGCCGGCAACAGCCCCCGGCACGGTGCCCGCTGCAGTGCCACCAGCACCGGGAGCCTTGGCGCCGAGCAGCCAGGGTGCCAACTCCACACAGCGCCACACCGTTGTGCGAGGAGACACACTTTACTCCATTGCCTGGCAATATTCGGTGGATGTGCGGGCACTGGCTCTGGCCAACAATCTCAATCCGCCCTACACGATCTATCCCGGGCAGGAACTCACTGTGAACATCAGCGGCTTGTCCAGCAATGCTGTGGCGAGCGTGCCCACATTGCCCGCAGCGCCTGCCGGCGATGCTGCGCCCGCGCCTGCGGCCCGACCAGCCGACGCAGTCGCGAGCCGTCGCACTGGCAATGTTCCCAGCAAGCTCGTCGACGATATTGCCTGGCAGTGGCCGGTGGAGGGGCGGGTACTGCGCTCATTCAGTGCCAGTGCCGCCACGACCAGCCGTGGTATCGACATTGGTGCACGCAGAGGTGACCCCGTCTACGCGGCAGCGGATGGCGATGTCGTGTATTCAGGTCGCGGCATCCAGGGGCAGGGCGATCTCATCATCATCCGTCACAGCGCGCGCCATCTCAGCGCTTATTCCCACAACAGCGTCATGCTGGTGACGGAAGGGGCACGCATTCGTGCCGGCGACAAGATTGCGGAAGTAGGTACAGATTCCCGCGGCGCCGAGCTGCTGCACTTCGAAGTCCGGGTGGATGGCGCCGCCGTGGATCCCGCGCGTTACCTTCCCTGATATCCGCGTTTCAACTTCTCCTCGTTCTTGATTGCACCTTCCAGAATCTCTGAATTTGACGGGAACTCTTCGTTGACCCGTCAATTTTGTGGTGCTAGCATAATTTTGGCAGTTGTATTTCAAGGACCGCAACAACTGCCTGACGATCAGACATTCATGGATGACCAGGAGAAAACTATGGAAGAGTTTGCAGAGTACGATGCAGGAGAAACAAGCACTGAACAAACAGCAGATGATGAAACCCTTCAAGATGAAGCGCTGACAGAGGCTTTGAAAGACAGTACCGCCCATCAGCCGATGGCTGACATGACAAGGCTCTACCTGAACGATATCGGTGAAGCCAGGCTGCTGAATGCCAATGAGGAAAAAGACTACGCACGGCGCGCGAGGCAGGGAGACCCCGAAGGTCGCCATCAGATGATAGTCTGCAATCTGCGTCTGGTGGTGAAGATTGCCCGACGTTATGTGCAGCGTGGAATGAGCCTTCTCGATCTGATTCAGGAGGGCAATCTCGGGCTGATGCGAGCGGTCGAGAAGTTCGATCCGGAAAAGGGCTTCCGGTTTTCCACATATGCCACGTGGTGGATTCGCCAGAATATTGAACGAGGGCTGATGAATCAGACCCGCACCATCCGCCTGCCCATCCACGTCGTCAAAGAGCTCAACGCCTGCCTGCGGGTGTCTCGCAATTATCTGCGGGACCATGACCACGCGCCGAGTGCAGAACAAATCGCCGCCCGGGTCAACAAACCAGTGGAAGAAGTGCAGCGCCTGCTGGCCGCCAATGAACGGGTGATCTCCATCGACAGTCCGCTGCAGCCGGGTCAGGAACAGACCATCCTGGAGGCAGTGCCTGATGATCCCGACACCGTTCCGATGGCAATCCTGCAGGCAGAGGAAGTGCGGCAGCAGCTGGACCGCTGGTTGCACCAGCTCACTGCCCGCCAGAGCGAAGTGATTGCCCGGCGCTTCGGTTTGCTGGGTTTCGAAGGCGGGACTCTGGAGCAGGTCGGCCTTGATATCGGACTTACCCGGGAACGGGTAAGGCAGATACAGCTGGAGGCATTGAAGCGTTTGCGGGAAATTGCCCGGGAGAGCGGCTTCGGGCGCGACGCCTGGTAGGGCGAAGCTGCCAGTACAGCAGGGCTTTTGAAAAGAAAAAGGCAGAGCAATAATGCTCTGCCTTTTTCTTTTAAATCAATGCGTTAAATTGGGTCTTTAATAAGGTACTGAAGCTTCCCAGTCACATTCTTCCATTTCTCGGCATCTTCCAGTGCCGGCTTCATTTCAGTGATATTGCTCCACTTCTGCGCCAACTCGGCATTCAAGGCCAGGAATTGTTGCTGATCTTCGGGCAGTTCGTCTTCTGCGTAGATGGCGTCCACCGGGCACTCCGGCTCGCACAGTGCGCAGTCAATGCACTCGTCGGGGTGAATGACCAGAAAATTCGGACCTTCGTAGAAACAATCCACCGGGCAGACTTCCACGCAGTCAGTGTGCTTGCACTTGATGCAATTTTCGCCAACAACAAATGTCATGATCTCTCCAATGTGACGTGCGCGGAATGCCGGGCACATTGCCGGTTCGGGCTGTTTAAAAAGTGCGGCAATTATAAGGAGGTTGCCTTGTACAAGGAAAATGCTTTTTCCGATATCGCTCAGTTAATTGTCCGATGCAAGGCTTACAGCTGTGCTTTGAGGCGGTACAGCAGCTCGAGTGCTTCGCGTGCACTCAAGTCATCGGGGTTCAATGCCCTCAGTGCGTCCAGAACGGGGTGGGGAGGAGGCTCGCTGAACAGCTCGGTCTGAATTGGCGTGTGTGTCCTGCGAACTTCCCCTGACGGTGCGCCGAGCACACTTTCCTGCTCCAGCTGCTGCAGCTTTTCCCGCGCTTGCCGGATGACACTGGCTGGTACTCCGGCCAGTTGGGCCACTTGCAGTCCGTAGCTCTGATTGGCGGGGCCGGGCTTGACGGCGTGCAGAAAAACGATGCCGTCCCGGTGTTCCGCGGCGTCCAGGTGCACGTTATGGATGGCCGGGTAGCGCTCGGGCAGGGCCGTCAGCTCGAAATAATGGGTGGCGAACAGTGTCCATGCCTCGAGTTTTTCAGCGATATAGACCGCGCTGGCCCAGGCCAGCGACAGGCCGTCGAATGTACTGGTGCCTCGGCCTACCTCGTCCATCAGCACCAGACTGCTGGCGGTGGCGTTGTGCAGGATGTTGGCGGTCTCGCTCATCTCCACCATGAAGGTCGAGCGGCCACCAGCCAGATCGTCGGAGGAGCCGATTCGGGTGAAGATGCGGTCAATGGGGCCGATGCAGGCACGACGTGCGGGCACGAAGCTGCCGGTGAAAGCCAGCAGCACAATCAGGGCCGTCTGACGCATGTAGGTGGATTTGCCGCCCATGTTGGGACCGGTGATGATCAGCATCTGCCGCTGGGCGTCGAACAGCACGTCATTGGCCACGAACACTCCCTCCATCACCTGTTCCACCACGGGGTGGCGTCCCTGTTCTATCAGGATGCCAGGCTGGGAGATGAGCTCAGGCTGGCAAAGGTCCAGGCTGCGTGCGCGTTCGGCGAAATTGCTCAGCACATCCAGTTCCGCCAGCGCAGCGGCGCTGTGCAGCAGACTGCCCAGATCGTCAGCAACGGTCTCCAGCAGCGCGTCATAGAGGGCTTTTTCCCGTGCAAGTGCCTTGCTGTTGGCACTGAGCACCTTGTCTTCAAACAGCTTCAGTTCCGGTGTGATGAAGCGTTCGGCGTTCTTCAGGGTCTGCCGGCGCTGATAATCCGCAGGCATCTGTTCTGCCTGTGCCTTGCTCACTTCGATGAAATAGCCGTGTACGCGGTTGTATCCCACCTTCAACGTGCTGAGACTGGTGCGCTGTTTCTCGCGCATTTCCAGATCGATAAGGAACTGCCCGGCATTGCTGCTCAGGTTGCGCAGTTCGTCCAGTTCCGCGTCATAGCCTTCGGCAATGACACCGCCTTCACGGATCACCACGGGCGGGTTCTGGAGGATGGCGCGGGCAAGCAGCTCTGCCAGCACAGGGTAGTCGGCGATCTGCGTCTGCAGCACAGCCAGGCGCGGTGCATCGTTCTGGCCAAGGATGCCAGTGATGGCGTTCTGCAGCCGGGGCAGCGTCAGCAGTGCATCCCGCAGCCGGGCCATGTCGCGGGGCCGCGCCGAGCGCAGGCCCACGCGGGCAAGGATGCGTTCGATGTCACCGATCTCGTGGAGAAGAGGGTGCAGCAATTCAAAACGGTACTGGTCGATCAACGTGGCGATGGTCTGTTGACGCTCGCGCAACACCTGCAGGTCGCGCAGGGGACGGTGCAGCCAGCGGTTAAGCAGCCGCCCGCCCATGGGGGTGGCAGTATGGTCCAACACGGACATCAAGGTGTTCTGAGTGCCCCCGCCAAGGTTGCGGTCCAGCTCGAGATTGCGGCGACTGGCAGCATCCAGCACCAGGCTGTCGGCGGGTTGTTCCAGCTGCAGGCCCTGGATATGGGGAAGCTGGGAGCGCTGCGTCTCGCGGGCGTAGGCCAGCAGGCAACCGGCGGCCTGCAGAGCCTGATCAAGCTCTTCACAACCGAAGCCCAGCAGATTGCGGGTGCCGAAATGCTGGTTCAGAGCGCGTCGGCTGCTCTCCAGGTCGAACTCCCACACCGGACGGCGGCGGGCACCACGGCGGGATTCCAGCGCCTGCAGAGCGTGAATCTCCTCATTCAGCAGTATCTCGGAAGGCCGCACGCGTTCCATTTCGGCCAGCATGCCCTGGGCACTGGCCACTTCACTGAGCACGAAGCGGCCGCTGGCGATGTCCATCCAGGCCAGGCCGAACCGGGCAGCCTGTGGGTCAGGTGAATGCGTGCCGGTGATGGCCATGAGAATACTGTCGGTGCGCTCTCCCAGCAGGGCTTCGTCGGACAGCGTGCCCGGCGTGATGATGCGCACCACCTGTCTTTCAACGGGGCCTTTGCTGGTGGCCGGATCACCAATCTGTTCGCAGATCGCCACCGACACCCCGGCTTCCACCAGCCGCGCCAGATAGCGGTCGGCGGCATGATAGGGGATGCCACACATGGGAATGTCGACGCCATCGGACTTGCCGCGGGCGGTCAGGGTGATGTCGAGAATCTTCGAGGCCTGGCGGGCGTCTTCATAGAACAGCTCGTAGAAGTCGCCCATGCGGTAAAACAGCAGCTCGTTGCGGTGCTGTGCCTTCAGACGCAGGTATTGCTGCATCATGGGGGTGTGGTTGGCAACAGAGTCCATGTCGGTCTGAGTATTCCGTTGTGAGTGCGCGGGCGAGTGGCGCAGGGTAGCAAACCTGCCGGGCGCCGAACAGCTGACTCAGCATGTGCGCAGCGCCGGTGTGGCGTAAACTCAGTAGGTATCCTCGATGTAGCGTCCTGCCTTTTTCAGCATCGCTACAGACAGATTCTGCGGAGCAAGCATCTCGTCAAGCGCCAGGGCAACGTCCCCCGCCATGCGCCGCCCCCCGCACACCAGAATCTGTCCGTGGCTGGCGAGCAAGGCGAGAACCTGCGCGCTGTCCTCCCTTAACTTGTCCTGCACATAGGCGGGTTGAGGGCAGCGCGAAAAGGCCGTATGCAGCCCGCTCAGGCGCTGGTCGGCCAGCCATTCCTGCAATGGGTGTTCGTAGAGGAAGTCGGATTGCGCAAGCCGTCCTCCCCAGAAAAGATGCATGGGTCGTCGTGACTTGTTGGCGCGAATGAAGCCCGCCAGTGGGCCAATGCCAGTGCCTGCGCCGATCAGAATGACGGGCCCCTTGCCTCGGGCGGGCTGGAAGCGCGGATTCTTCTGGATGAAGCCGTCAGCGCAATCGCCAATGGCCATGGCGCAGAGGAAGGTCGAGCAGACGCCGTGCTCCTGCCGCTTCACACAGATTTCCAGAACGCCATCCTTGCTCGCGCTGGCGAGGGAGTAGAAGCGCGGAATGTCGCTGCCAGGTGGCAGGATGCGCACCAGGTCGCCGGCGACAAACGAGGGCAGCGACCTGTGGGGCGGAGCAGTCTTGAAGCGCAGGATGCTGGTCGGGGCCTTGACGGCGCTGCCATAGTCTTCGCGCTCGGCCAGCAACAGTGGCCGGGTGGCATGGCGCATGGGGGTGTAGTGCAGATCCAGGGGCATGGCGATTGCAGAGCCCAACGCCGAGCACCAGCGCTCAAAGGCCTGTCCCGACTGGCGGTCGACATAGTCTGTAGCGAGAATCCGGGGCCATTGGCGGGCTTCGAGGGCCGCGGCGACCTGGTCGGCAAAGGCACAAAAATTGTCGAACTGGCGGTCGCCGAAGCCCAGTACGGCCCAGGGCAGCGGGTTGGACCCCGGGGCTGACGCCAGCCTGTGCTGAAACTGACTTGCTGACGCCGGCGCATCGCCATCACCATAGGTAGAGGTCAGGACCAGCAGGCGCTGCGCCTTGGGATAGCGCCCTGACCACTGGTTCAGGGGTGCAACGTGCACCTGGCAGCCGGCGGCAGTCAGCCCGTCGTGCAGCGTTTTCGCAAAGCCCCAGGTGGCATTGGTTTCGGAGCCCACCAGCAGCAGCGTGTCCGCACTGCTGGCGGCGGCATTGCCGGAAAGGCGTGGCATGGAGCGGCGCCGCTGCCACCAGATCATAACGCCAGTAACAGCCAGCACCGGCACGGTCAGTGCCGCCAAACCCAGGATCAGGCCGAGCCACCACCAGGCTTCTCCGGTGTGCAACTCCATGATGAAGGTCTGGAGGGTGGCTGCGCTGCCGTAGTCAGAGTAGGACAGCCACTGCCCTGTGGCCTGGTCCACAAACCCGGAACCCTGGTGGGTGCGCAGTGAATAGACATCCAGCGGATCATCAGGGAACGGCATGATCAGCTGATGCAAGTCCCGCAGATCCACTGCCTGCAAGGCCTGCAGGGTACCGATCGGGGCCGGGGGTGTGCCCGCCACTTCCGCCGGAAATTCGGCTTCCAGTTCCTCGGCCTCGGCCAGCCATTCGAAGCGAATGGCGGACATCCACGCGCCGCTAAGTGCCGAAATCAGCAGCCCTACCACGGCAGCGCGGGCCAGTTCGGTATGCAGACGTTGACTGCCCGTGCCGCGAATCGGGGCGAGAAGCTTGCGCCAGCCTCCGGCACGGGAGGCCAGCAGGAAGGCGCCAGAAAAGCACATCAGCACCATCAGTACCGCACCAGTGCCTGCGGCAGCCCGACCGGGGTCGTCCAGCAGGAATGCGCGGTGCAGATCCTTCATCCAGGTGAAGAAGGGCGGTGGTTCATAGGCGTCGAGGCGGGCACCGGTCAATGGATCAACAAGATCGGCACCGGGATTGCCATCCACAGAGAAGTAGACCAGCACCGCGCCCGAAGGCAGGCGTTCTATCTGCTCAGCGCCAGGGTAGGTTTGCAGGACACGCGCGGCAACGTCTGCGACACTGACATCGCCCCGGGCCGGCACCGTCGCTGCAACGCGCTCCAGTGCCGGGCTGAGAGACAGCACGGCACCACTGGTGGCGAGAATCAGCAAGAACAGCGCAGCCAGCAGACCCGGCAGCGAATGCAGACGCCGCAGCATGGAAATCCTCTCTACGTGCGTGCCGTCACAGGGAATAACTCAGCGCTTTGACGTAACCGCGTCCCGCAACCGGCGTGCCGGCGCCCTGAGTGGTCAGTGGCACCTCTGCATCGACCCGGTTTTCCCGTTGATCTTCTACAGCGCTGTCCACACGCACGAGGTAGCCGGCGTCGATCAGCGTGTCGTCGATGTCGACAGTGATGGTCAGACTTGCGCCGCTGGTGACGCTGGCCCCCGTCATGCCGTCATACTCAGAGCGCTTGCCGCCGCTGCCCCGCGCCCAGTCCAGCAGGTGCTTGTAATATTTGCTCTTGCCGCCGGCCATCCACAGGGTGCGGGCGTATTTGCCGCTGGCATCGGTCAGGTAGATGGCCAGGTAGGCGCCGTCGCCGCGATAGGCATTCAGTTCGGTGGTGATAGTGACTTCGCGCGCCTGTGCAAGGCTGGAAAGTCCCAGGCCAAGGAGCAGGCCGGTGGTGGCCATCAATCTGTTCATCTGCATGTCTCCGCTGTTCCCATGATTATCGTGAAGGATGTTGTGCATCCCGGTGTTCCCGCCTTTCGTGTTCGTCGTCTTCCAGCTCCAGTTCCATCAGAGTCAGCGAGGCAGGCGCATAGGTTGCCTCGACGCGACGGCCCTGTTCGTCCAGCGCGCGCACCTGGTAACAGCCGTCGTCGATGCGGATGCGATGCACTACCCAGCCCATGTCCTCCAGCAGCTTGCGCAGCACTTCGCGCGGCTGCCAGCTGGCGACAGGGTCCTGGCATTCCACTTCAGCAAGCACACGGCCGGCGCCAAGCGCAAGACTGGCGCTGAGCGTCAGGGCCAGTGCCATCTTGGCTAGAGGCGAATGCGGAATGTTCATGACTGTCTCCTGAGAGTCAGGCTGTGAGTGTCTGCCTGCCTCTGCATTGTCGCAGGGATGATGGGGACGACACTTTGATCCAAATCTAACGCGGCAGACTTAAGTGCGCCTTAAGGGGAAGAAACAGACAAAGCGGCGGCGTGTTCCAGATTCTTTGCTAAGCTTGCCAGTACCAGCGTTGCTTACAGGTACTCCCTAGTCATGAACAAGTCCATGCTTTCCCTCAGCCGGCAGTGCGGCGAGCTGCTGCTGCAGAGGCAGTGCTGCGTTACAACTGCTGAATCCTGCACGGGAGGTTGGGTGGCCCAGGCCATAACTGCCGTGGCGGGAAGCTCGCAATGGTTCGACACGGGGTTTGTCACCTATTCCAACAAAGCCAAACAACGTCTGTTGCAGGTACCGGCGGAGTTTCTGGAGGGCCCGGCGGCCCCGGGGGCCGTCAGTCGCGAGACCGTCGTGGCCATGGCCCGGGGTGCCTTGCTGGCGTCCGGCGCGCAGTACGCCGTAGCCACCAGTGGTATTGCGGGCCCTGCGGGCGGGACCGCTGCCAAGCCAGTCGGCACCGTGTGGATCGCCTGGGCCTGGCAGCTTCCGGGACAGGCCGACATCCACAGCATGGCCGTTGTTCAGCGTTTCACCGGGGAGCGGGATGCGGTGCGCCGGCAGTCGGTTTACGCCGCGCTGGAAGGGCTTTTGCAGCTGTTGAAGCGGGCGACGGTCTGAAAACCGTCCGCTGGATAAATACTGGTTGAATATACAGTAAAGCTTTGCTTTAATCGTTTTACCGACAGTCGCTGTCGAATCTGACAATCACCACCCTCACTACCCGCAGACTTCCCTGGAAACTGCTGACAGAAGAAAAGGACACCATCATGGCCGTAGACGCAGTCAAAGACAGCAATCGCGAGAAAGCTCTGAACGCCGCACTTTCCCAGATCGAACGTCAATTCGGCAAAGGCTCCATGATGCGCCTTGGCGAAAAAGGCAAAGAGGCCATTCCTGCCATTTCCACCGGCTCGCTGGGACTCGACATTGCCCTGGGCATTGGCGGACT